>NZ_CP197241.1:382500-385000 GCF_052076065.1 Tardiphaga sp. 285_C5_N1_2 | reverse complement strand
GAACTTCCGACCTCACGCTTATCAAGCGCGCGCTCTAACCAACTGAGCTACAAGCCCTAACAACAAAGGACTGCGCTCGGCTCATCGACATGACCTTGCGATCAAACGCCAACAAGCAGCACGAGCACGCCCCAGCGTGTGTTCGTCCGCGAAGAAAGAGAAACGAAGACGGCGGTGTCCCGCCTATGCAGCTCAAACATTGATCCAATGTCTGGCCACTGATGTTTCAAAAGAGGTTCGATAGATGCAAGCATCTGAAGAACCATCCTTAGAAAGGAGGTGATCCAGCCGCAGGTTCCCCTACGGCTACCTTGTTACGACTTCACCCCAGTCGCTGACCCTACCGTGGTCAGCTGCCCCCTTGCGGTTAGCGCACTGCCTTCAGGTAGAACCAACTCCCATGGTGTGACGGGCGGTGTGTACAAGGCCCGGGAACGTATTCACCGTGGCATGCTGATCCACGATTACTAGCGATTCCAACTTCATGGGCTCGAGTTGCAGAGCCCAATCCGAACTGAGACGGCTTTTTGAGATTTGCGAGAGGTCGCCCTTTTGCATCCCATTGTCACCGCCATTGTAGCACGTGTGTAGCCCAGCCCGTAAGGGCCATGAGGACTTGACGTCATCCCCACCTTCCTCGCGGCTTATCACCGGCAGTCTCCTTAGAGTGCTCAACTAAATGGTAGCAACTAAGGACGGGGGTTGCGCTCGTTGCGGGACTTAACCCAACATCTCACGACACGAGCTGACGACAGCCATGCAGCACCTGTGCTCTATGCCCCGAAGGGAAGGTTCCATCTCTGGTACCGGTCATAGACATGTCAAGGGCTGGTAAGGTTCTGCGCGTTGCGTCGAATTAAACCACATGCTCCACCGCTTGTGCGGGCCCCCGTCAATTCCTTTGAGTTTTAATCTTGCGACCGTACTCCCCAGGCGGAATGCTTAAAGCGTTAGCTGCGCCACTAGTGAGTAAACCCACTAACGGCTGGCATTCATCGTTTACGGCGTGGACTACCAGGGTATCTAATCCTGTTTGCTCCCCACGCTTTCGTGCCTCAGCGTCAGTTATGGGCCAGTGAGCCGCCTTCGCCACTGGTGTTCTTGCGAATATCTACGAATTTCACCTCTACACTCGCAGTTCCACTCACCTCTCCCATACTCAAGACTTTCAGTATCAAAGGCAGTTCTGGAGTTGAGCTCCAGGATTTCACCTCTGACTTAAAAACCCGCCTACGCACCCTTTACGCCCAGTGATTCCGAGCAACGCTAGCCCCCTTCGTATTACCGCGGCTGCTGGCACGAAGTTAGCCGGGGCTTATTCTTACGGTACCGTCATTATCTTCCCGTACAAAAGAGCTTTACAACCCTAGGGCCTTCATCACTCACGCGGCATGGCTGGATCAGGCTTGCGCCCATTGTCCAATATTCCCCACTGCTGCCTCCCGTAGGAGTTTGGGCCGTGTCTCAGTCCCAATGTGGCTGATCATCCTCTCAGACCAGCTACTGATCGTCGCCTTGGTAGGCCTTTACCCCACCAACTAGCTAATCAGACGCGGGCCAATCTCTCGGCGATAAATCTTTCCCCGTAAGGGCTTATCCGGTATTAGCACAAGTTTCCCTGTGTTGTTCCGAACCAAGAGGTATGTTCCCACGCGTTACTCACCCGTCTGCCACTGACGTATTGCTACGCCCGTTCGACTTGCATGTGTTAAGCCTGCCGCCAGCGTTCGCTCTGAGCCAGGATCAAACTCTCAAGTTGGACTTGAAACTTTAAACCGGCTGATCACAACGTATTGACGAGGTCCCACCATACTAAATCAACCAAACCGAAGTTCAGCCAATCTGCTGTCCGCGCTTCACAGCGCCAACAACGATGGTGTTAACCTTTGTTCAAAACGTGTACCGCCGAAGTCTTTCGTCCGGCCCCGTCTCAAGAAGCCGAAGCTTCCATCGAACGAGACCCGCAAGGACTCCGCCGTCCACGTTTCTCTTTCTTCAATTTAACTTGTCAAACAGCCCGACGCAGATGCGTCAATCTCCCCAGGAGGGAGAAATCTCTATCTTCAGATCTTCCAAAGTGAGATCCATCAGGCGGCATCCAGTGGATGCCAGCGCCCCGAAGGGAGCGAACCAGTAGACCCTCCAGAGGAAGGAAGCAACCTCTTTCTTCGCAGCGCGCCGATTATTTCGTTCGAAACAAGCAGCAGACCATTGCACCGATAGAGATCCGCCAAGCCCCTTCTCAGAAACCTGACGACTCAACCCGACGACAAAACACCCACCGAAACTGTCGGCTGGTGCTTCACACATCGCGTTGAGGTGCTTCTGAGCGTCGAACCGTCCCGGACCCGTGGGCCCCGGCGCCGCCGCGCTCAGTGGCCGGTTTATAGTCTCGCACTCTCGAAGCTGTCAACGCCCAATCGTCAGAAAATCGTCACGCGTTTTTCGTGTGCGTAAAGTTGACGCCGAATCATAGTGCGCTGCGATGATGACGGCAGGA
>NZ_CP197241.1:0-380000 GCF_052076065.1 Tardiphaga sp. 285_C5_N1_2 | reverse complement strand
GGAACCCTTATTTAGACCAGTGAGCTGTTACGCTTTCTTTAAAGGATGGCTGCTTCTAAGCCAACCTCCTGGTTGTTTTGGGATTCCCACATCCTTTCCCACTTAGCCACGAATTAGGGGCCTTAGCTGTAGGTCCGGGTTGTTTCCCTCTCCACAACGGACGTTAGCACCCGCTGTGTGACTCCCGGATAGTACTCTCAGGTATTCGGAGTTTGATTGGGGTTGGTAAGACGGTAAGTCCCCCTAGCCCATTCAGTGCTCTACCCCCTGAGGTATTCATCCGAGGCGATACCTAAATATCTTTCGCGGAGAACCAGCTATTTCCCAGTTTGATTGGCCTTTCACCCCTAACCACAGGTCATCGGAGTCTTTTTCAACAGACACCCGTTCGGTCCTCCAGTGAGTGTTACCTCACCTTCAACCTGCCCATGGCTAGATCACTAGGTTTCGGGTCTAATACAACGAACTTAGCGCCCTATTCAGACTCGCTTTCGCTGCGCATACACCTATCGGCTTAAGCTTGCTCGTTAAATTAAGTCGCTGGCCCATAATACAAAAGGTACGACGTCACCCAGAACGTATCTTGGGCTCCGTCTGTTTGTAGGTATCCGGTTTCAGGTCTATTTCACTCCCCTCGTCGGGGTGCTTTTCACCTTTCCCTCACGGTACTAGTTCGCTATCGGTCAATGAGGAGTACTTAGGCTTGGAGGGTGGTCCCCCCACGTTCAGACAGGATTTCACGTGTCCCGCCTTACTCAAGGACATATCATTGCATTACCCGTACGGGACTATCACCCTCTGAGGTCCAGCTTTCCTGACTGGTTCCGGTTGTCTTTGATATGCCACTGGCCTGGTCCGCGTTCGCTCGCCACTACTAACGGAGTCTCTGTTGATGTCCTTTCCTCCGGGTACTTAGATGTTTCAGTTCCCCGGGTTCGCTTGAAACCCCCTATGTATTCAGGAGTCTCATACCTTCAACTGATAACCGAAAATCCAAAACCACCCTCACTTGCGTGATGATGACCTTAGAGTTTCGGCTATCGAAGGTGGGTTTCCCCATTCGGAAATCTATGGATCAAAGCCTCTTCGCGGCTCCCCATAGCTTATCGCAGCGTAGCACGTCCTTCATCGCCTCTCATTGCCAAGGCATCCACCGAATACCCTTAAGACACTTGATTGCTCTCATTATCAATATCCACACACTCGGCAGAGTTTGCTGCACGCTGCTTTGCATAACCAACGAATTGGAAACGCAAAATCCGCACGCCGGCGGTCAAGCCGTGCGCACTTCATGCAGCTGGATATGATTTAGAAAGACCAGTTTGCTTCGTAAGATCGAACCGACAACGAGGCGGTCAAGCTTCGTTGAAAAGGAATAAACATGCGGAAGCTTTGCAAGCAAAGCGTTCGCACTCAATTCCTGGAGATTATGTAGTTGGCATCCGCAATTGCTTGCAGATCCAATACTCGGAACGATCTCCTCTTTACGATGTCATAAATCCCGCAGTCGATCTCGTAAGACCGACAAGCGAAGTTATACCGCGGACTAAATCAGGCGCTGCCCATATGGCGCGCACTGTCTGAACACACTGAATGTTTGTTACGATCTCAACGTCGCCATCCATCAGAAGTTTCTGGTGGAGGCAGACGGGATCGAACCGACGACCTCATGCTTGCAAAGCACGCGCTCTCCCAGCTGAGCTATGCCCCCGTTCCAGAAGACGAATGCTCAACGCTTAAAGAACAACGTTTTGCAGATGCAATGCTTGCGCATGTGATGTCGACGTCAGCAGCAGCCTTGAAAGCAAAGCGCGCAAATATGGTGGGCCTGGGAAGACTTGAACTTCCGACCTCACGCTTATCAAGCGCGCGCTCTAACCAACTGAGCTACAAGCCCTAACAACAAAGGACTGCGCTCGGCTCATCGACATGACCTTGCGATCAAACGCCAACAAGCAGCACGAGCACGCCCCAGCGTGTGTTCGTCCGCGAAGAAAGAGAAACGAAGACGGCGGTGTCCCGCCTATGCAGCTCAAACATTGATCCAATGTCTGGCCACTGATGTTTCAAAAGAGGTTCGATAGATGCAAGCATCTGAAGAACCATCCTTAGAAAGGAGGTGATCCAGCCGCAGGTTCCCCTACGGCTACCTTGTTACGACTTCACCCCAGTCGCTGACCCTACCGTGGTCAGCTGCCCCCTTGCGGTTAGCGCACTGCCTTCAGGTAGAACCAACTCCCATGGTGTGACGGGCGGTGTGTACAAGGCCCGGGAACGTATTCACCGTGGCATGCTGATCCACGATTACTAGCGATTCCAACTTCATGGGCTCGAGTTGCAGAGCCCAATCCGAACTGAGACGGCTTTTTGAGATTTGCGAGAGGTCGCCCTTTTGCATCCCATTGTCACCGCCATTGTAGCACGTGTGTAGCCCAGCCCGTAAGGGCCATGAGGACTTGACGTCATCCCCACCTTCCTCGCGGCTTATCACCGGCAGTCTCCTTAGAGTGCTCAACTAAATGGTAGCAACTAAGGACGGGGGTTGCGCTCGTTGCGGGACTTAACCCAACATCTCACGACACGAGCTGACGACAGCCATGCAGCACCTGTGCTCTATGCCCCGAAGGGAAGGTTCCATCTCTGGTACCGGTCATAGACATGTCAAGGGCTGGTAAGGTTCTGCGCGTTGCGTCGAATTAAACCACATGCTCCACCGCTTGTGCGGGCCCCCGTCAATTCCTTTGAGTTTTAATCTTGCGACCGTACTCCCCAGGCGGAATGCTTAAAGCGTTAGCTGCGCCACTAGTGAGTAAACCCACTAACGGCTGGCATTCATCGTTTACGGCGTGGACTACCAGGGTATCTAATCCTGTTTGCTCCCCACGCTTTCGTGCCTCAGCGTCAGTTATGGGCCAGTGAGCCGCCTTCGCCACTGGTGTTCTTGCGAATATCTACGAATTTCACCTCTACACTCGCAGTTCCACTCACCTCTCCCATACTCAAGACTTTCAGTATCAAAGGCAGTTCTGGAGTTGAGCTCCAGGATTTCACCTCTGACTTAAAAACCCGCCTACGCACCCTTTACGCCCAGTGATTCCGAGCAACGCTAGCCCCCTTCGTATTACCGCGGCTGCTGGCACGAAGTTAGCCGGGGCTTATTCTTACGGTACCGTCATTATCTTCCCGTACAAAAGAGCTTTACAACCCTAGGGCCTTCATCACTCACGCGGCATGGCTGGATCAGGCTTGCGCCCATTGTCCAATATTCCCCACTGCTGCCTCCCGTAGGAGTTTGGGCCGTGTCTCAGTCCCAATGTGGCTGATCATCCTCTCAGACCAGCTACTGATCGTCGCCTTGGTAGGCCTTTACCCCACCAACTAGCTAATCAGACGCGGGCCAATCTCTCGGCGATAAATCTTTCCCCGTAAGGGCTTATCCGGTATTAGCACAAGTTTCCCTGTGTTGTTCCGAACCAAGAGGTATGTTCCCACGCGTTACTCACCCGTCTGCCACTGACGTATTGCTACGCCCGTTCGACTTGCATGTGTTAAGCCTGCCGCCAGCGTTCGCTCTGAGCCAGGATCAAACTCTCAAGTTGGACTTGAAACTTTAAACCGGCTGATCACAACGTATTGACGAGGTCCCACCATACTAAATCAACCAAACCGAAGTTCAGCCAATCTGCTGTCCGCGCTTCACAGCGCCAACAACGATGGTGTTAACCTTTGTTCAAAACGTGTACCGCCGAAGTCTTTCGTCCGGCCCCGTCTCAAGAAGCCGAAGCTTCCATCGAACGAGACCCGCAAGGACTCCGCCGTCCACGTTTCTCTTTCTTCAATTTAACTTGTCAAACAGCCCGACGCAGATGCGTCAATCTCCCCAGGAGGGAGAAAATCTTGCCACTCAATCACCCGACAACAGATCAGCAGCCGACACCTATCGGCTACTGAAACACTCTTCGCGGTGATGAGCTTCCGAGACACGAACAACCGCCCGGGCTGGTAGGCCCCGGCGCCGCTGCGCTCAGTGGCCGGGTTATAGGCCCCCTCACCCGAAACTGTCAACGCCATTCGTCAGAAAATCGTCACGTGCTGTGGAGGACGCTCCAGGGCCCAAAAAGCGTAGGTTTTACAGGGGTGACGCCGTACAAGAGCCACATTCCTCCGACGTTCTGAGCATGCCTTGTGCAAAGATTCTGCGGCGCCCCTGAAACTTTTTAGGGGTGGTCGAACCGGATCTGGGCCCAACGGCCTCTCGAAAGAACGAGCTGCGTCATCGCAGTGCGCTTTTGGGCCAAAGAGAACACAGCGAAAGAGTTTGCAGCATTGACGTTCGTCCATTCGGCCAGCATTTTGGCGCGCACTGTTCGACCGTCGATGCGATGTGCTTGGGGAAGACTCTTCGCATGATGCTGGGAATTCGGGGGATGTCGGCTTGAATCACGGACTGTCACGCGGTGGCGCCTATAATCGTGAGACCGGGATGATTGATCTCGGCCACGAGCCGCCGCTATCCGTTGATGGCTCCGAAGCCGCAGTCATCGATCGTCGCCGCGTCTCGGTACAGTGGTTCAGTGGTACTATCCTCACAGGTCTCTGCGGCGCGGCTCTGATCGGCGGCGCCGTTTTTGCGTCGCTTGACGGCGAGATGACCTTTGCCAAGGTACCGGAGCGTGTCGAAGGCGCGCTACGCGGCGCCTTCAGTGCCACCGACAAACAAGCAAGCCTGCATAAGAGTGACCGCCTGCCGCCGCCGAGCGACTCTTCCGCCGCGCGCCAGGTGCTCAAAGTCTCCACCGTCACCCGCGTCGGCAATCGCGACGTCATGCGCGTGCGGCCCTTCATCCGGATTTCCGGCAATCTGGCGATGGCGACCAGCGATCTCAGCGCCAAGATCCCGCCCTTCAATGCACAGCGCCTGCTGACCGATGTCGGCAGCCCCGCTCCGAACAGCGACGACGCCGCGGTCAATCCGAATGCCGTCGAGCCCGATGCCGAAGTCTCCTTCGTCACCCGCGATCTCGGTCAGGTACTGCCGAAAGCCAAGATCGGCGCGAGTGTTGCCATCGATGAAGTCCTGATGCGCGTGCGCGACGCCTCCAACTGGCGCGGCAATACCGGCGTTCGCTACACGACGGTCGCCAGCGCCACCGGCGATATCGGCGGCCAGCCTGACATGAAGATGGCCTATGCCGCCGAAGGGACCACGGCCGATCCTTATGCCGGCTTCGAAACCCGCATCGTGCCGGAAAACGTCACGCTGCTGGCCAAGACCAAGGATCAGGCGACCGGCGGCAACCCGAATGGCGAGCGTATCCATATCGTCAAGAAGGGCGACACCATCCTGACCATCCTGCGCGACCAAGGCGCTATGCCCGAGGAAGCCAAGGCCATTGCCACTACGCTGGGTGCCCGTGGCCGCGACGGCGGACTGAAGGAAGGTCAGAAAGTTCGCATCCTGATGTCACCGGCCGGACCGGGCCAGCGTTTGCAGCCGTATCGCGTGATCGTCGCCAACGACTCCACCATCGAAGCTGTCGCCGCCCTCTCCGATCTCGGCAAATACGTCGCCGTCGATGTCTCCAGCATGAACACCGTCGCCGAAGCGCCAAGCGCATCGGACGATGACGAGGAGGATGACGGCACCGGCGTGCGGCTCTATCAGAGCATTTACGAGACGGCACTGCGCAACAAGGTCCCGGCCACCGTCATCGAGGACATGATCCGGATCTACTCCTACGACGTGGATTTCCAGCGCAAAGTACAGCCCGGCGACTCGTTCGACGTGTTCTTTGCCGGCGAAGACGAAGGCGCCACCATCACCGAAAAGACCGAAGTGTTGTTTGCTTCGCTTACGGTGGGCGGCGAAACCAAAAAATACTATCGCTTCCTGACCACCGACGACTCGATCGTCGACTACTATGACGAGACCGGCAAAAGCGCGAAGAAGTTCCTGGTCCGCAAACCCGTCAATAACGCCATCATGCGTTCGGGCTTCGGCGGACGCCGCCACCCGATCCTCGGCTACACCAAGATGCATACCGGCGTCGACTGGTCGACGCCCTACGGCACTCCGATTTTCGCATCCGGCAACGGCGTGATCGAAAAAGCAGCCTGGGAAGGCGGCTACGGCAAATATATCCGCATCAAGCACAACAACGGCTACGAGACCGCCTACGGCCATATGTCGGCCTTTGCCAAGGGCATGGAGCCCGGCAAGCGCGTGCGGCAGGGTCAGGTCATCGGCTTCGTCGGCTCCACCGGCATGTCCACCGGCGCCCATGTTCACTACGAAATTCTGGTCAACGGCCGCTTCGTCGATCCGATGCGCGTGAAACTGCCGCGTGGCCGCTCGCTAGAAGGTCCGATGATGGCCGGCTTCGAGAAGGAACGTGACCGGATCGACGGTCAGATGACCATGCGTGGCCCGGGCGCCCGCGTGTCCGACGCAGGCGTGACCGGCGCGGTGCCACCAGCACGGCCGACGACCAGCCGCTAAATCCGTATTTTTCGCGTTGTTCTGCGCGTCAGCCGCGTGGGCTAGAAGGCGCTCGGGACAATAGCAAAAGAGACGCTGAGGTCCGGCGATCAATCCGCGGCGAGCTCTGCAGACCCGATCAGGTGAACGCCAGGCGCGCCGGTCACGGCTGCCTCGATCAATGCGTCGGCGATCTTGTCGGCGGGGCTGATCCGGTAGCTGCGCGGCAGAACCGGACCCAGCACACCGAGCACCGCCGCCGCGACGTGCTCGCCCAGCCGGAATTCGTCGCGATCACCGCCGATCAGGCCCGGCCGCACAACCGTCAAAGACGGAAAGCCCATCACCTTCAGCGCTTCCTCCACTTCGCCTTTGGTACGCGGATAGAGCAGCTTTGAGCGCGCATTGGCACCCACCGACGAATTGAGCGCGAAACGGCTAGCGCCGTGCTTGCGCGCCAGCCGGGCGACTTCAAGCGGGTAATCATGATCCACAACGCGAAACGCCTGATCCGAGCCGGCCTTGGCGCGCGTCGTCCCGAGCGCACAGATCACGCCATCGACATCCCACCAGTTGGCCTCCAGAGGCAGTCGGTCGAAGTCGACCAGCGGGTTGTCGAGCTTCGCATGCGCCGCGAGCGGCCGCCGCGTCGGCGCAACGATGCGTGTGATCCGACTGTCGGCGAGCGCTTTGGCGATGACATGGCGGCCGACAAGGCCGGTGGCGCCGACCACGAGAATGCGGGTCATGATCTTTCTCCGACGTGGAAACGGCCTGAACCGTGAGGTTCAGGCCGTTTCGTTGCGTTCAAACCCGTGCCGTCAGTTCAGCTGCCGCTTCGACACCGGCGCCTCGAACTCGGCGATCTCCGCGGTTCGGGCCGGCTTGCCGTTGAAGGTCAGGACGTTGCCGGCGGCGCTTATGTCGACATGGTCGCCGTCCTTGACGTCGCCGGCGAGGATCATCTCGGCCAGCGGATCCTGGACGTTGCGCTGGATCACGCGCTTGAGGGGACGGGCGCCGTAAGCGGGGTCCCAGCCCTTGTCGGCGAGCCAGTCACGGGCTTCATCCTCCAGCACCAGCGTGATCTTGCGATCTTCCAGCAGCTTGGTGAGCCGCGCGAACTGGATCTCGACGATCCGGCCCATTTCGCTCTTCTGCAAGCGGTGGAACAGGATGATCTCATCGACACGATTCAGGAATTCCGGCCGGAAATGGGCGCGGACATTGCCCATCACCAGGTCGCGTACCGCGGACGTATCCTCGCCCTCGGGCTGATTGACCAGGAATTCGGAGCCGAGATTCGACGTCATAATGATCAGCGTATTGCGGAAATCGACAGTGCGGCCCTGACCATCGGTCAGGCGGCCATCGTCGAGCACCTGAAGCAGCACGTTGAACACATCCGGATGCGCCTTCTCGACCTCGTCGAACAGCACGACCTGATAGGGCCGCCGCCGCACAGCTTCGGTGAGCGCGCCGCCCTCATCATAGCCGACATAGCCCGGAGGTGCGCCGATCAGACGCGAGACCGAGTGCTTCTCCATGTATTCCGACATGTCGAGACGAACCATCGCGGTGTCATCGTCAAACAGATAGGACGCCAACGCCTTGGTCAGCTCGGTCTTGCCGACGCCGGTGGGGCCGAGGAACATGAACGAGCCGATCGGCCGGTTCGGATCCTGCAGGCCTGCCCGTGAACGACGGACGGCAGTTGCCACCGCACGCACAGCTTCGGCCTGGCCGACGACGCGCTCGCCAAGGCTCAGCTCCATGCGCAGCAGCTTGTCCTTCTCGCCTTCCAGCATCTTGTCGACCGGCACGCCGGTCCAGCGCGAGACCACCTGCGCGATGTGATTGGCGGTGACCGCCTCTTCCATCATCTCGGAATTCTCGTTGGCTTCGATATCGGCCAGACGCTTTTCAAGATCGGGAATCCGGCCATAGGCCAGCTCACCCGCGCGTTGATATTCGCCGCGGCGTTGCGCTTCGGCGAGTTCTAAGCGCAAGCCATCAAGCTCGCTCTTGAGCTTCTGCGCATTCGACAGCTTGTTCTTCTCGGCCGACCAGCGCTGGGTCAGCGCTGCCGATTTCTCTTCGAGCTCGGCGAGTTCCTTCTTGAGCGTTTCGAGCCTGCTCTTCGAGCCTGCATCGGTTTCCTTGCCAAGCGCCTCCTGCTCGATCTTGAGCCGGATGATCTCGCGGTCCATCGAATCGAGTTCTTCAGGCTTGGAGTCGACCTGCATCTTCAACCGTGCCGAAGCCTCGTCCATCAGGTCGATGGCTTTATCCGGCAGGAAGCGATCGGTGATGTAGCGGTTCGACAGCGTGACGGCAGCGACCAGTGCGCTATCCGTGATGCGGACACCGTGATGCTGTTCATATTTGTCCTTGAGGCCGCGCAGGATCGAGACGGTGTCTTCCACAGTCGGCTCAGCCACGAAGATCGGCTGGAAGCGCCGCGCCAGCGCCGCGTCCTTCTCCACATGCTTGCGATATTCATCGAGCGTGGTGGCGCCGATGCAATGCAATTCGCCGCGGGCGAGCGCAGGCTTCAGCAGGTTGGACGCATCCATCGCGCCATCGCCCTTGCCGGCGCCGATCAGCTGATGCATTTCGTCGATGAACAGGATGATGCCGCCCTCGGCCGAGGTCACCTCGCCGAGCACCGCCTTCAGCCGCTCCTCGAACTCGCCGCGATATTTCGCGCCGGCAATCAGCGCACCGAGATCGAGCGACAGCAGGCTTTTGTCCTTCAGGCTCTCCGGCACGTCGCCATTGAGGATGCGCAGCGCGAGACCTTCGACGATGGCGGTCTTGCCGACGCCGGGTTCGCCGATCAGCACGGGATTGTTCTTGGTTCGCCGCGACAATACCTGAATCGTGCGGCGGATTTCCTCGTCGCGGCCAATCACCGGGTCGAGCTTGCCATCACGCGCAGCCTGGGTCAGGTCGCGGGCATATTTCTTCAACGCGTCATAAGCGTTTTCGGCCGTGGCGGAATCCGCCGTGCGGCCCTTGCGCAGCGCATTGATCGCGGCATTGAGATTTTGCGGCGTGACGCCGCCCTTGTTCAGCAGGCTGCCGGCTTCGGAGTCCTTGTCGAGCGCCAGCGCAAGTAGCAGCCGCTCCACGGTGACGAAACTGTCGCCAGCCTTTTCGGCGGCCTTTTCGGCGGCATCGAAGGCGCGCGCGGTCGCCGGCGCCAGATAGACCTGCCCGGCCCCTGCGCCCGAGACCTTGGGCATCTTGCCCAGCTCGGTTTCCGTCGCCTTCAGGATGGCGCGGGAGTTGCCGCCGGCGCGATCGATCAGGCCGCCGGCCAGACCTTCGCTGTCGTCCAGCAGGACTTTCAGAATGTGCAGCGGCGAGAATTGCTGATGGCCCTCGCGCACGGCCAGTGACTGCGCCGACTGGATGAAGCCGCGCACCCGTTCGGTGTATTTCTCAATATTCATTGTGTGTTGTCCCTCGGCCTGCCCTGTCCGCCTCGAAAGCACGGATGGGGCATCTTCATTGGGTATCCGCAGGCCGCATTGATGGTGGTCAACCGGCTGCGGTCGTCGCTGGCGTCAAAACCAGCTTGATGCAAATGTGGGCAGCCAGTTCCCGAAACGGAAGGGGTCCGCATAAAATTCCAATCGGCCAGGCGATGGCGCCGCGGGCCCAAATCTCTTAAGACCGGAACCATGCCAGAACAGTCTTACGCCAGCGTTGCCAGCATCTACCGCTATCCGGTGAAGGGCCTGACGCCCGAGCCTCTGGAACAAGTCACGCTGAAGCCCGGTCAGACCCTGCCGGCCGACCGGCGCTATGCCATCGAGAACGGCCCGATCGGGTTCGACCCGGCAGCACCGCAATATTTTCCCAAGACCCAGTTTCTGATGCTGATGCGCAACGAGCGCCTGGCGGCGCTCCGCAGCCACTACGACGACGCCAGCCATACGCTGACAATCCGGCAGGACAATCTAGCGGTGGCGCGAGCCGACCTGCAGACGACCGAAGGACGTGCAGAGATCGAAGCGTTCTTCGCGAAGAATTTTGCCGATGAATTGCGCGGACCACCCAGGGTGTTGTTCGCGGACGGCCATAGCTTTTCGGATGTGCCGCGCAAGGTGGTGTCGATCATCAACCTCGCCAGCGTCAAAGATCTCGAAAAGGCCGTCGGACAGCCGGTGCATCCGCTACGCTTTCGCGGCAACGTGCATGTAGCGGGCTGGCCGGCCTGGCATGAATTCGACCTGATCGATCGGACGCTCGCTATCGGCAGCACCCGGTTCAAAGTGGTGAAGCGCATCGTCCGCTGTGCAGCGACCAATGTCGATCCGGATACGGCCGCACGAGATCTGACGATTCCGAAAACGCTGCTGCAGACCTATGGTCATGCCGATTGCGGAATTTACGCTGAGGTCATCACCGGCGGCACGATCACCGCCGGCGATAAGATCGTCGTCGCAGAATAGACGAACTCAGCTCGTCGGCATCACGTAGGCGTAAACGCGACCACGCGAATACACCGACTCGGCGACGCGGTTGCCGTGATTGCCGGAGACGATGATCGGATTGCCCTTGGCATCGACGCCCGAGACGACACCGACATGACCGCCGCGACGACCGCGCGACATCACGGCGATGGCGCCGACCTGCGGACCGGAGATGCGCTGGCCATAGCTCGAGAACGAGCGCGCCATATCAGACCCGGTGCCTTGATGGCCGGTGCGCTTCAATACGAGGTTCATGAACGCTGCGCACCACAAGCGACCGCGCGCCGTCGGATTGCCGCGGCCGATGAAGCTGCGCGCTGCATCGACGATGCCCGAACCGCCGAAGCCGCCGGAAGGCTGGTTCATGCTTGCATTGGCGTTATTGAAATTTGTGGAGTCGCCGAACGAAGGCGCCTGCTGTTCGACTCGGGCACTGCGCCGTGCATACCGCGCGCGATGCCGGACGTGATGACGCGTGCTGTGTGTGTACTTGCCGACGTGGTGCGAATGACGCGAAGCACCATGATGAGGACGTGCCGACGCGGGAGAGACTGACGCGAGAACTGCCGCCGAACACACCGCAAGAGCCGAGATGCGAAGTGCACGGCGATACGCAAAGAACTGAACCATACCGAATTTTTCCTCTTAACACCCCCGAACCCCATCGGCCCAAATACGCGGGCCAACAATCGGGACGGGCGTGGTAACGAAGTTGGTATGGCGATAACAAGACCTAGAACGGTTCAAGTGACGATTTTTTAACGGCGACATCGGAGTGAATCGCTTCAACTTCAACGGACGCCATACGTATAGACATAGCAGCCACCCATTCGACAGAATGTGCGCTTATATTACCTATTCGAATTAGCTTTTACGCACATCTTTGGCGTGTATCGCAGACCGACACACGGCGTGAAAAGCCGCATAGAATGCGATATTTCTGTTTCCATCAGACAGAAATCTACACGCGATCAGGGTTGCGCCGATTTACTCGCGCGGCTCAGCAGGAAAACGCCCTGCTCCCCGAACATGTTCCAGAACCACCACGGCGCATTGAGGCGCAGCGGACGGCCATAGAGATCAAGCGCAACGGCGCGCTCCATCTTCACGTTGATCTCGTCGCACAGGACAACGAAGTCCTTGATGGTGCAGAAGTGAATGTTCGGCGTGTCGTACCACGTCGCCGGCAGATTCTCCGTACGTGGCATGCGGCCGCCGACAAGCAACTGCACGCGCATTTTCCAGAAGCCGAAATTCGGAAACGACACGATCGCACTGCGGCCGATGCGCAGCAGATTTTCCAGCACGACGCGCGGCTGCCGCGTCGCCTGCAGCGTCTGCGACAGGATCACGTAGTCGAACGCATCGTCGGGATAGTTGATCAAGTCCGTATCGGCGTCGCCCTGCACCACGGCAAGACCCTTGCCGACGCAGCGGTTGACGCCTTCGCGCGACAATTCGATGCCACGGCCATCAATGCCGCGGCTTTCCAGCAATTGTAGCAGATCGCCATCGCCACAGCCCACGTCGAGCACCTTCGAGCCCGGCTTGATCATCTCCGCGACCAGGAGGTGATCGCCACGATAATCCTGCGTGCCGCGCGGCGCCGGCGTCGCCACCGCAGAATTCAGTGGCAAGGCTTGTTGTGGAAACGCCATCTCTATGTCCCCGTAACAGGCAGGCCGCGAACGGAGGCTGCAGAGTTCAGAAATGCACCGGCGATATCGAGGAACTCGGGCACGTCGAGCAGGAAGGCATCATGACCCTTGTCGGTTTCGATCTCCGCAAAGGACACGCGGACGCCGCCGGCATTCAGCGCGTGCACGACGTCGCGCGATTCTGCCGTCGGGAACAGCCAGTCTGATGTGAACGACATCAGACAGAAACGCGTCTGCGTATCGCGAAACGCTTCCGCAAGCTTGCCGTTGTGGTCGGCTGCGATATCGAAATAGTCCATCGCACGCGTCAGATAGAGATAGGAGTTGGCATCGAAGCGCTCGACGAAGGACGAGCCCTGATAGCGCAGATAGCTCTCGACCTGAAAATCCGCATCGAAGGAGAATGTCGGCAACTCCCTGTCCTGCATGCGGCGGCCGAACTTGCGGTGCAAGGCGGCATCCGACAGATAGGTGATATGCGCAGCCATCCGCGCGACGCCGAGGCCGCGATGCGGATGTGTGCCTTCCTCGAAATAACGCCCGCCGCGCCAATCGGGATCGGCCATCACGGCCTGACGGCCCAACTCGTGGAAGGCGATGTTCTGCGCCGAATGCCGCGTACTACAGGCGACCGCCAGCGCGGAGAACACGCGCTCCGGATAGGCCGCGGTCCATTGCAGCGTCTGCATGCCGCCCATGGAGCCGCCGACGACGCAGAACAACTGACCGATACCGAGGCTGTCGATCAGCATCGCCTGCGCACGCACCATGTCGGGAATGGTGATGACCGGAAAATCCAGTCCCCAGATCTTGCCGGTGGCGGGATTGGTCGAGGCCGGACCGGTCGAGCCCATGCAGCCGCCGAGCACATTCGAACAGATGATGAAGTAGCGTTCGGTATCGAGTGCCTTGCCGGGGCCGACCAGCGTCTGCCACCAGCCGGGCTTGCCGGTGATCGGATTGATATTGGCGACGTGCTGGTCGCCGGTCAAAGCGTGGCAGACCAGGATGGCATTGGATTTGTCGGCGTTGAGCGTTCCGTAGGTCTGATAGGCGATCTGGAACGGCGCGAGGTCGACGCCGCAATCAAGCCGCAGCGGCTGATCCATGCCAAAACCCGCGACCAGCGAGGTCGGGTGATCGGCTTCATGTCCACGCTCATCGGGGCGGACAACCGGACTCTTCACCAGTTCGACATTTACCATCTTGATACCGGCCTCCTCAGGAGGTTCTCAAACCAAAACCGGAATCAGGCCATAAAAAACCCGGCCTGAACAAATAGCTCGGCCGGGATCAAACTGTCCCCGGCCTGTTTAGCGAGTTGTTTAACGTGGCTGCAAGCCGGCCGGCTCAAATGACCACGGAAGAGCCCAGAAACTAGTCCCACACCCGCCTGCCGTCAATATGGGCATACCCCGGTCAAATTGCCCAACTGCCCTGCGGCCAAATCTTCCATGTTTTCTTTGCTTTCCGGCACCGTCTTACCTAATCAATGGCCGTGCCCGCCGGCTCCCCGGAGCCGGCCCGGCAAGCTCGACGGGACCTATCACGCCTCCCGTCCCGAAGGTTTTGAACATGTCGAAATTACCACCCGCGCCGCCCTCGCTGGATGAACTGCGCAAAGAGATCGACAGCATCGACGCGCAGGTTCACGCCCTGTTGATGCAGCGCGGCGACATCATCGACCGGCTGATTTCGGTGAAACAGACCCAGGAGGTCGGCTCTGCCTTCCGGCCGGCGCGCGAGGCCGACATGATGCGCCGTCTGGTGCAGCGCCATCGCGGCATCCTGCCGATCGACACCGTCGAGAGCATCTGGCGGGTGATCATTTCGACTTTCACTTACGTTCAGGCGCCGTTCTCGGTGCATGCGGATCTGTCGCTTGGCGAGAGCGCGATGCGGGATTCCGCGCGCTTTCATTTCGGCTTCACGGTGCCTTACGTCGCGCATTTCAGCGCCGCCGCAGCGGTCGAGGCCGTGGCCAAGTCCAAGGGCGATCTCGCGCTGGTCTCAGCGACGTCCAGCCGCACGCCGTGGTGGATCCCGCTGGAAGCCCTGGGCGCGCCGAAGATCATCGCACGCCTGCCGTTCATCGAACGCGCCGACCATCCGGCCGCATTGCCGGTGTTCGTGGTGTCGCGCGTTGCCGACAGCGCCATGGTGACCGAAGTCGAGATGTGGAGCGTGCGGGTGTCAGGCTGGAATGCCGAGACCGCGCGTGCGCTGTCGCCGCTGGCCGAAATCGTCGCCGTTCCGGATACCGCCTTTGACGGCGCGGCGCTGCTGATCTCGATCACGAGAGCCTCCAGCCTCGACAAGATCAAGTCGGCGCTGATCGAAGCCGGCGCCTCGGTGCGCTCCACGGCTCTCGTCGGCAGCCACGCAACCCGCTATACCGTGGCCGCCAGCGACGCACCGCGTTCGTAAGCCAATCTGACGTTCTGGAGTTGAAGATGTCCCGTCCTGTGCCGAAGCCCGGCATTCTCGATATTGCGCCCTACACCCCTGGCAAGAGCCCGGTGGTGGAGCCCGGCCGCAAGACCTACAAGCTGTCGGCCAACGAGACCCCGTTCGGTCCGTCGGCGCGCGCCAAGGACGCCTTCGCCACTGCTGTCGCGCATCTCGAGGATTATCCGGAAGGCACGTCGAAGGTGCTGCGCGAGGCGCTAGGCCACCGCTTCGGCCTCGATCCCGCGCAGATCATCTGCGGTGCCGGTTCCGACGAAATTCTCAACCTGATTGCGCATGTCTATCTCGGCCCCGGCGACGAGGCGATTTCGACGACGCACGGCTTTCTGGTCTACCCGATCGCTACCCAGGCGAACGGCGCCACCAATGTGGTCGCTCCGGAAACCAACTTCACCTGCAATGTCGATGCGATCCTGAACTGCGTGACCCCGCGCACCAAGCTGGTGTGGCTGGCCAATCCGAACAATCCGACCGGCACCTATCTGCCGTCCTCCGAGATCAAGCGCCTGCGCGCCGGCCTGCCGGAGCACGTGCTGCTGGTGCTCGACGCCGCATACTGGGACTACGTGACCAAGGGCGACTACGACAACGGCCTGGAGCTGGCGAAGACCACCGAGAATACCGTCGCGACCTACACCTTCTCGAAGGTGCACGGCCTAGCCGCCTTGCGGATCGGCTGGATGTTCGGCCCTGCGCACATCGTCGATGCGATGAACCGGATTCGTGGGCCGTTCAACGTCTCGGCGCCGGCGATGATGGCCGCAGTGGGGGCGATCGAGGACACCGGCCATGTCGAGATGTCGCGCACATACACCGCCAAGTGGATCGGCATCCTGACCGAGGAAATCACCAAGCTCGGCATCGAGGTGACGCCAAGCGTGGCCAATTTCTTGCTGATGCATTTTCCGGCGACCGGCAAGACCGCAGCGGATGCCGATGCGTTCCTGACCAGGCGCGGGCTGGTGCTGCGCGCCGTGACCAATTACGGCCTGCCGAACTCGCTGCGCATGACCATCGGCACCGAGGAAGCCAACAGGCTGGTGATCGAGACGCTGCGTGAATTCATGGCATCGAATTCGGGGCAATGACGTGAGCGCCACGCCGCCCTTCAAACGTATCGCGCTGATCGGGCTTGGCCTGATCGGCTCGTCGCTGGCGCGCGGCATCCAGCAGCTTGGCCTTGCCGGTGAACTCGTTGCCACCGACAATTCGGCGGCCGTGCGTGCACGCGCCGTGGAAATCAAGCTCGCCGACCGTATCGCCGACGACAATGCCAGCGCCGTCAAGGATGCCGATCTGGTCATCGCCTGCGTGCCCGTCGGCGTGGCGGGCGACGTGGCGAAAAGCATCGCGGCGCATCTCGCACCCGGCGCGATCGTGTCCGACGTCGGTTCGGTGAAAGCCTCCGTGCTGCACGCGATGTCGGAATATCTGCCGGACAATATCCACTTCATTCCCGCGCATCCGGTCGCCGGCACGGAAAACTCCGGTCCGGATTCCGGCTTCGCCGAACTGTTCAGCAATCGCTGGTGCATTTTGACGCCGCCTGAGGGCGCGGATCCCGCGGCCGTCGAGAAGCTCACCGGCTTCTGGGCTGCGCTCGGCGCCAATGTCGAGATCATGCAGGCCGCGCATCACGATCTGGTGCTCGCGGTCACCAGCCATCTGCCGCATCTGATCGCTTATACAATCGTAGGCACCGCCGACGAGCTCGAAGACGTCACGAGGTCGGAAGTGCTGAAGTTCTCCGCGGGCGGTTTCCGCGATTTCACCCGTATCGCAGCATCAGACCCGACCATGTGGCGCGACGTGTTCCTCGCCAACAAGGACGCGGTGCTGGAAATGCTCGGCACCTTCCAGGAAGACCTGTCGAAGCTGACCCGTGCCATCCGCCGCGACGATGGCGATGCGCTGTTCGAGCACTTCACCCGCACCCGCGCGATCCGCCGCGGCATCGTGAGTATCGGTCAGGATGAAGCGGCGCCGGACTTCGGGCGCAAGCATCAGGCGCTGACGAAGAAGGATTGAGCGCAGGACCAACAGCCGTCATTGCGAGCGAAGCGAAGCAATCCAGCCTTACTTGCTTTGCGGCTTCTGGATTGTCGCGTCGCTTCGCTCCTCGCAATGACGTGGAGAGGCCGGCGAACCTCACGCCTTAAAACAACGGCGGGATCTGCGCCACGCGCAGCGGCCCGAGGAACACCGCGCCATCGACAAATTTCAGCGGGAACGACCGCGCCGCTTTGCCTTCCAAGACAGCCGCAGTCCCGATCGAATTGACGCCGGCGGCAAGGCCGCTGCCGGCATTCTTGCGCACGACATTGCCGAGACCGGGGATCGCGCGATCCAGCGCACCGAGGATGTTGTTGACGTCCTGCGACTTCACGCCGGGTGCAATGCGATCCAGCGCCTCCTGAGGCACGCCCATCTCCAGCAACTTGTCGATCCCGAGGGCGGCGATAGCCTTGTCCAGCCCCGCCACGGTCATCTGCAATTCGCCGTCGAGATTGCCCGCGGCGGTCAGACCGAGCGAGCCCGTCGCCAGCGAGATGATCTCGCCCTGCTGGACGCGCGACTGCACGATCTCGACGCGTCCACCTGCAGCCTGAAGCTCGCGGAAACGCTGCGGCCAGGGCTTGGGCGAGACATCCTTGAGGCCACTGAGCAATGCGCGGATATCGGCATCGAACGGCGCTGCGAGGATCGGATGAACATCGGCAATGCTGCCGCTCCTGATCTGCAGGGCCGTCTCGATCACCGGCTTGTCCGGCGTCGAATTCGCTGCCGTGCGGCCATGCAATTCGACCTGTTTGGCACGTGCGGTCGGCGCCTGCACCGAGCCGGCGAAGCGGTCGAGCGACACGTCGTCGAACACAATGTCGGCGCTGTCAGGCGTACCCGGGAGACCGGTGATGCTGCTGCGCGCGGAGCCCCAGTTCATCACCATCGCCGGCTGGCCGCGATCGGACAGGACGGCTGGTGCGGTGAATTCGGCGACCAGAAGCCGCGGCGTGTAGATCTGCGCAACCACGACGATCTCACCGAGCTTCGCGGTGATCGGCACCTGCGTCGCATTCTGGGTGGCCGTTTGCGAGGTCAGCGAAACGCTGACACCGCTGCAGCGGACTTCGAGCCGGAACGGGAAGCCGGAGACCGAACGGTTGGCGCAATCATAGACGCGGCCAGCCGCGGCCTCGCGGGCGCGCCAGATATCGACGTTTTCGTCGACCTTGGACGCGGCATAGAACCAGAAGCCGCTCCACGCCGCCGCAAGGACGACGATGATGACGGGCAGGATGAAAATCGGCCAGAGGCGGCGCTGGGTGGGCTGTGCATATTCGGACATGGCGGGACGTAGATCGCATGATTTTGTCAAATCGGCGATCCCTTTCATGGGGTTATCCTGTCGTCGCAGGGCCACATTGCAGGAAATCAAGATCGCCCGGGCCCAAGGTTTCTGCTAGGTCGGCACCATGACCGCGAAAATCACCGCCCAGCCCGATTCCGACAGCGATCTCTGGGTGTTCGGCTATGGCTCGCTGATGTGGCGGCCGGGCTTCGAGTTCATCGAACAGGTCCCGGCCCGGCTGATCGGCGAACATCGGGCGCTCTGCGTCTATTCCTTTGACCACCGCGGCACGCCGGAAAAGCCCGGCCTCGTGCTCGGCCTGGACCGCGGCGGCGCCTGCCGCGGCATTGCCTTTCGCGTGGCGGCCAAGCTGCGCCACGACACCATCGCCTATCTCAGGGAGCGCGAGCAGACCACCCATGTCTATCGCGAGGTCATGCGCTCGGTCTGGCTGGATGATGTGGAGCGCACCCGCGTCAGCGCGCTGGCCTATGTGGTCGATCGCGGCCATGTGCAATATGCTGGACGATTGAGCCTTAGCGAACAATTGCACTTCGTGCGGCAGGGCCACGGTCGTTCCGGGCTGAACCGCGATTACGTGCTGTCGACCGTGAAGGCCATCGAGGCCGAAGGTTTTCGTGACGCGCAGCTCCATCAGCTCGCAGCCATGCTGCACGAGTGACCAAGCGCTAGCTTTCTTTCACTGCCACATTCGGCACGCGCCCGAAGATCGTCGCCTGCTCCGCGCGCGCCTCCGCAACGATACGATCGGTGGCGGCCTCGATCGACGTGCTGATCGCCGCGATGAATTCCTTGCGGGGCAGGCCGGCCGGCAGAGGATCGAGAAACTCCACCACCAGCGTGCCGGGATAGCGCAGGAAGGTGCGGCGCGGCCAGAACAGGCCGGAATTCAGCGCCACCGGCAGACACGGCGCGCCGGATTTGGCGTAGATCTGCGCGACACCGGGTTTGTAATCCGGTGGTGCCTCGACAGGCCGACGCGTGCCTTCGGGAAAGATAATGAGCTGACGGCCGAGCTGGATTTCCTCGGTGGCGCGCTTGGCCATATCGATGAGCGAACGCGCACCGCCATCGCGATCGACGCCGATCATTTTCGACTTCTTCAGGTACCAGCCAAAGAACGGAATCTGCCCGAGCTCGCGCTTGTAGATGAACAGCGGCCGGTCGAAGAACGGCATCAGCGCGAAGGTCTCCCACATCGATTGATGTTTCGAGGCGACCACCAGCGGCCCCGCCGGAATTTTCTCGAGTCCGCGATAATCGACCCTGGTGTTGCAGACGATACGCATCAGCCAGATGCTGCTGGTCGCCCACGCCTTCGCGATCGCCATGAAGGCACGCGGCGGCATCACGAAGGTTGGAATCGCCACCAGGATCCAGAACACCAGCAGCACATAGAACAGCACGTTGTAGATCAACGAACGCACGAATATCGAAGTCATGGTGTTCCGATCAGCTCAATTGCAGTTCAATTCGCAGACGCCGTGGCCGGCCGGCGCTGCGGCGCGTCGCTCTGCTGGTCGCTGCCGGAATCCGGCATCAGATCAATGCCGATATTCGCCAGCCGCACCCGCACTTCGGCCGCGAGATATTTGACATATTCCGATAGCAGCAACCGCAGCGTCGGGCCACTGGTCCACCACGGCTCGTCACGCCATTTGTCGCCAATCACCGAGAACGGGATCAGCTCGATATCCGGCATCTCGTGCGACATTTCGACGATCGCGCGCGGCATGTGATAATTCGAGGTCACCACGATCAGCGACTTGAAGCCGCGCTCATGGACCCAGCGTTTGGTCTCCACCGCGTTGCTGCGGGTGTTGACGGCGGAGCGATCGAGATCGACGCAGCAATCCAGCAGCCGCTGGCTGTCCGGCAGCGTGCGCGAGATATTTGCGGCGCCGTTGGTCGGATGCACGCCGGAGATCAGCAACCGTTTGCCGAAGCCATTGGCGAGCAATTCGAGCGCATCCGCAACGCGCGACGAACCGCCGGTCAGGACCACGATGCCGTCGGCATTCGCCGAGGGCTTCAGCTCGCCGCTGCGCAGTTGCGCGAGGAACGCGACAAAGCCGATGGCGCCGACCATGAAGGACAGTGCAAATGCGACCACAAGTGCCGCACGGATGACGCGCCGCCGCGGTGGCGCGGCAACGGGCATCTCCGTGGTGTCCTGGTCGTCGAGCAAGGTCATCGGTCTGACGTTTGGTCCTTTGGCAGCAATCTTAGGTATTTTTCGGCGCCTTGGCGATGCCATCGCCTTTACCTGACGCGTTACTCGATGTCGTTCAGCGTCGAGAACAATGTGCGGCGCGACGCCCAGGCGGTAATTCCTGCTATCAACAGCGCCTGCCCTGCCACCGCGAGATAGCCTGACGACCGCAGCGAGAACGTCCCCAGCAATGCAGCGAACTGGTCGCCCACCGGCGTGCCGGAAAACCAGCTCGCGATCGACTCTGAAAACCCGAACATCAGCATCGCGGCACCGCCGCCAATGATACCGCCCTGCAGGCCAAGCCGCAGAAAGTGGCGGAAGAAGCGATTGGCGATGTAGCGGTCGCCCGCGCCGACGAAATGCAGCACCTCGACGATCGGCCGGTTCGCCGCCATCGCGCCGCGCGTCGCAAAGGATACAGAGATAATGGTGGCGATAATAACGAGCGCAAGGATGCCGAGCCCGGCCAGCACCGTTGCCGATGTCATCGAGCGCATCCGCTCCACCCAGGCGCGATGATCGTCAACGCTGGCCGAGGGCACGGCCTGCGTCACCCGTTTGCGCAAGCCGATAATGTCCAGCACCGTCCCCGGCGCGACACGTGCAATGATAACGCGCGGCACCGGCAGCTCGTCGAGCGACAGTCCCGTGCCGAGCCACGGCTCCAGCAACTGCGCCGATTGCTCCCGGCTATAGGGCTGCACCTCGACAATCCCCGGCTGGCCGCGAATGGCGTCGGTCACCGCCTGCGTATCGCGGTCGAGATCGCGGCCGCCCTGCGGCTTCACCTGGATGGTGATTTCGCTGGCGACTTCCGATTGCCACTCCGACGCCGAGGCGCTGATCAGTAGCACTGCGCCTGTGGTGATGGAGGCGAGGAAGGTCATGATGGCGACGACGGCGACCAGCGCGCGGCCGGCGATCGAGCCGCGCGGCACGATCGGGGATGCGTTGCGCGCCTTCGCCGGGACCTGCGGACGATCGGTGCCGAGGTCCATCAGCGGGCCGTGTTCTTCGCCGATTCTACTCATAGATATGCAGCCGGCCTTGATGCAGCACCATGCGCCGCGCGTCGTATTGATCCATCAATGTAATATCGTGGGTCGCGATAATCACCGCGGTGCCCGACTTGTTGAGTTCGATGAACAGCCGCAGCAGACGCCGGCCCAGCGTCGGATCGACGTTGCCCGTCGGCTCATCCGCCAGCAGCAGCATGGGCCGCGCGATCACCGCGCGCGCAATCGCAGCGCGCTGCTTCTCGCCGCCCGACAGGATCGGCGGCAGCGCATCCATGCGATCGCCGAGCCCGACCCATTTCAAGAGATCGATGACTTCGCGCCGATAGCTGGACTCCTCACGCCCCATCACCCGGAACGGCAGCGCGACATTCTCATAGGTCGTCATATGGTCGAGCAGACGGAAATCCTGCAGCACGATACCGATGCGCTTGCGCA
Source organism: Tardiphaga sp. 285_C5_N1_2 (assembly GCF_052076065.1). Lineage (NCBI taxonomy): Bacteria > Pseudomonadati > Pseudomonadota > Alphaproteobacteria > Hyphomicrobiales > Nitrobacteraceae > Tardiphaga > Tardiphaga sp. 285_C5_N1_2. The sequence continues at coordinate 357,872 of NZ_CP197241.1, read as the reverse complement.
AGTCGGCGATCTCGTCCTTGCCGAGCAGCGAGATATCCTGGCCGAACAGATTGACCAACCCGCGGGTCGGCCGCAGCGACAGGAACAGGAGACGCAGCAGCGAGGTCTTGCCGGCGCCGGAGGGACCGGTCAGGAACTGGAACGAATGCGCAGGGATCTGGAAATTGAGGTCGCGCAGAATCTCCGGGCCAAGCCCGTAGCGCAAACCAACATTTTCGAACCGGACCACATTCAGCTCCGTTCGATGGGTTCAAAAAGCCTCAAAAAGACGGTCAATTGCTTGTGCGGCCGTTATGGTTTCCGATTCGTTAACGGTCGTCTTGTAGCCTGCCGGCCATGTCATCGGCTATCGGCTCCATGCATATCGTTTGCCCCAATTGCACGACGTCCTACGCCGTGAACCCGGCCACGTTCGGCGATGCCGGACGGACGGTGCGCTGCGCCCGCTGCAAGGAAGTCTGGCTGGCGCGGCCGGAGGACCTCTCCCGCGCCGAAGCCCGCGTTCCCGCCATGGCGGCGAAGGCCAGCGAGCCGGATCCGAACGAGGATATGAGCGCCTGGGGCGTGACCGAGGACGACGACGCCTCGGCGCCGAACGTTCCGGTGGTGGAAAGCCCCTCGATTTCAGCCGACTGGCCGGTCGATGCCAATGATCGTACCGAGGAGGCCGACTGGGCCACGCTGGCGCAGCACGACGCGGTGGCCGCGATGCGGGCCACCCCGCCGTCGCGCCTTGCCGTGCTGGGCCGTTTCGTGCCGTCGCTGCCGCGGTTGTTCGTCATGCCACGTCACAGCCTGCCGATCGCCACCGCGGCCATGGCGTCGCTGTTGCTCGCACTGGTGATCTGGCGCGTCGACCTGGTCAAGCTGATGCCGCAGACCGCGACTTTCTACCAGGCGGTCGGCCTCGACGTGAATGTGCGCGGCCTTGCCTTCAAGGACGTCAAGGTCACCACCGAGACCGTCGATGGCAAGTCGGTCTTGCTCATCGAAGGCCTGATCGTGTCCGAAACCCGCACGCCCACCGCATTGCCGCGCCTGCGTTTCGTGGTACGTGACGAGAAGGGGACTGAAATATATGGCTGGAACGCCGTGCTCGAACAGCCCGGCCTCAATCCCGGCGACAAGACATGGTTTCGATCGCGGCTGGCCTCGCCGCCGGCCGAGGGCCGCAGTATCGATGTGCGTTTCTTCACCAAGCGCGACGTCGCCGGCGCGTAAGTCCAAGGAGTTGTCGTGGCGCGTATCCTGATTGCTGATGACGAAGAATCGATGCGGCTGCTGGTCGGCCGCGCCATCGCCATGGATGGCCACGAGATCGTCACGGCCGAAGACGGCGCCGAGGCGCTGGAGATCCTTACCGAGCAGGGCGGCGCATTCGACCTGCTCCTGACCGACATCAAGATGCCTGTCATGGACGGCATTGCGCTGGCGCTGTCCGTCGCGCGCGATTTCCCCGAGCTCACAATCCTGCTGATGACCGGTTACGCCGACCAGCGCGAACGCGCGACCGGACTGAATGCAATCGTGCATGATGTGGTGACGAAGCCGTTTTCGGTGGCGGATATCCGCACTGCGGTGGCGGATGCGCTGGCGGTAAAGAACAAGGGATAGAGGGCATTTCTTATCCCTCCCCCAAGCGGCGAAGCCGCGCAGCGGGGAGGGTGGCTGGCCGAAGGCCAGACGGGTGGGGTCTCGCCCCACGTGAGAGCGCTGCTTGTGGCACCCCCACCCCGGCCTATCGGCCGACCCTCCCCGCAAGGGGGAGGGATATTACTGAGGTCGGCGCTTCAAAATTCCGCTCAATAATCCTTCAGCAACCGCTCGATGTAATCGAGTTCGAGCTGCGGCCGCGTCGTGTCGCCGAGGCGACGACGCAACTCTTCCAGGATTCTCCGCACGCGCTGCACATCGATCTCGCCGGGAATCTTCACCGTGAGGTCGTCGCCAAGTTCGCGGCCACGCAGCGGACGCCCGAGCGGATCGCTTTGCCGGCCACCGCTCTGCTGGCGGCCGGGATTGTTGCCGGGGCCGTCGTTCTGGCCTTCGCCCTCGCCCTGCTGCATGGCCTGCGCGAGCTTCTGGGCGCCCTTGCGGAGCGCATCGAGCGCCTTGCCCTGCGAACCCACCGCGCCATCGGCATTGCCCTCACCGAGTTGGCCGCCGGCATCGCCCATGGCGCTGTCGGCATCGCCGAGACCATCACCGTCGCCGTCGCCATCAGCGTCCGCCTGGTCGTCGCCGCCTTGACCTTGGCCCTGCCCTTGCTGACCCTGCTGGCCTTTTTGCCCCTGCTGTCCTTTTTGGCCCTTCTGACCCTGGCCCATGCCCTGCTTGGCGAGCTGGTCCTGCAGCTGCTTGAGGCGATCGCGCAGGTTCTGCTGATCCTGCTGCAGATCGCCCATACCCTGCTCGCCCTGCTTGCCGCGGCGGCGCTCGTTGCGCTGGTCCTGGCCCTGCTTGAAGGTCTTGTCGCGCAGCTGCTGCTGCTTGCGGATCATGTCCCCAAGCTCGTTCATCGCCTGATCCATCTCGCTGTCACCGGACTGGCCGGGCTGCGCCATCTGCAGGTTTTCCAGCATCTGCTGCATCTGTTCGAGCAACTGCTTGGCGGCGTCCTTGTCGCCGGAGCGCGACAGCCGCTCCATGCGCTCGATCATGTTGTTGAGGTCCTGCTGCCGCATCACCTTGGTGTTCTTGTCGAGCGGACGCGCCAGCTGCTGCGGGTTCTGCTTCATCTGCTCGGCGAGCTGCTTCAGAAAGTTGTCCAGCGCCGCACGCAGGTTCTCGGTGAGCTTCTTGATCTCTTCGTCGCTGGCGCCGCGCTCCAGTGCCTGCTTCAGCGCGTCCTGCGCCGCCTTCAGCGCCTTGTCGACATCGGTGATGTCCCCGTCTTCGATGGTGACGGCGAGCGCCCACAGACTCGCAACGACTTCTTTCAGAGCCGCGTCGGTGCGGGCGCGTTCGATCTGGGTGGCAACACTGCGCAGCCCGAGATACTGACCGGCTTCCGGCGTGAAAGCTTCCGGCGCGATCATCAGGGCCTGCAGCGCGAAGGAGACCTGGCCGCGCTGATTGGCGTCGAGTGCCAGGATACGGCGCTGTTCGATCAGCGCGCGTGGCAGCGGCTTGGTGAACAGCCGTTCCGGCAGTCGCATGCTGAACGGCTCGCTCTTGCCCTCGTTGCCAGCTTCATCCTTCGCGGTCAGCGTCAGAGTGACATCAGCGCCGGCATAGGGATCCTCGCTGAGATCCTTGACGGTCTGGCCGACACCGTTGCGCGTGCGCGCATTTGGCAGCACCAGCGCAAATGACGGCGCATCGAACAGCGGCCGCGGCTTGGCGGCTTCCTTGATGCCATCCTTGCTCTCGGCGGGACGCGCGGCGAATTGCGCATGGGCTTCGGTAACGCCGTAGTCGTCCTCGAGCTTGTAGGACATCTGCAGCGAACCCCGCGCCTGACGCTCCGGGTCCTTGGCGAGCGCGATGGTCGGCGGACGATCACCCGTTGCCGTGAACTTCCACTGCGGCTGGCCGGACGGCGCACGGACATGTGCCGTCCCGTCAGACGTGATGGTGAAATGCTTTTCGTTGGTGCCCTTCGGGGCTTCCGCCGTCGGCGCCACGTCAGCGACGCCGCCGGTGAGAACGACATCAAGCGCACCACCGCTGGAGCGCACGATCAGCGTCGAGCTCGACGGCACCGGCAATGCAGCGGCATCGGCCGTGGACGCATCCTTGTTGGCGGCAGACAGGATGATCGGCGGCTTGCCGGTGTAAGGCGGCGGCGTGATCCAGGCATCGACACGCACATTCGCCGGCGCCAGCACGCCGTTCCAGTCGAACGCCGCCATGATGCGTGCGCCGCGCTCGCCACTGGCGGCAAACCAGGTGGCGAACAGCAGCACGATCACGATGGCGCGCAGCGCCCAGGGGTCATGGATCGCGAGGCGCGGCGACGGCAGGCCAGCGCGGATTTTCTTGAGCGAGGCCAGCGTACGCTCGCGCTGAACCAGCCACAGCGCCCGGGCCATCGGGTCCTGCGACGACAGCGTGTCGGTCAGCGCCGTTGCGGGACGATGCGCAATGCCGGTGCCGCGATCGAGGCGCGACAAGCCCTCTTCACGCGATGGCGAGCGAAACTTCAGGAGAGGAACGAGCGTCGCCAGCGCAGCGATGACGAACAACGCAAGACCGATGGCACGCGCCGTGAAGGGAAGCGTCAGCCACAGACCGGCCCAGGACGCCGCCAGAAACAACCCGACGACACTGAGCAGCCGGGCCAGATGCGGCCACCCCCGCTCCCAGCCAATCGCCAGCCGGGCGCGCTGCAGCGCCTGCGCGAGCTGAAGCTGTGCCGCCGCCTGACGATCGGCATGTACGTCGCGTTGGGGGTCTGGTCGGTCGGGGGGCGCAGCGCTCAACGACGATCTCCGATGTTACCGCACGACACACTAGCACGGCGGCGGCAATGAGGCATGGCACAAGGGCCATCCGTGCACATGCAAAGCCTGAGCCTAAGTCGATTCGGAGCGATTGGGGTCACGAAGGCGTGAGGCAGGAGCACACCGATGGTAGTGGCATCCCTCCCCCAAGCGAAGCGCAGTGGGGAGGGTCGGCCGATAGGCCGGGGTGGGGTGCCTCCGCAGGCGCGAGCGTGAGGATATACCCCACCCGTCTCGACCGCTGCGCGGTCGATCCACCCTCCCCGCTGCGCGGCTACGCCGCTTGGGGGAGGGACAAGAGTCACAACCAGGGCGCGGCCTTGTCCATGGCGATCAGCTGCTCGACTTCGATGCGCGGGCGAACCACCGCATACTGGTCGTCCTTCACCAGCACTTCCGGGACCAGCGCGCGGGTATTGTAGGTTCCCGCCTGCACGGCGCCATAGGCGCCGGCGGTCATGATCGCGAGCAGATCGCCGGACTTCAGCTCCGGCAGCTTGCGGTCGAGGGCGAGGTAATCGCCGGTCTCACAGACAGGGCCGACCACATCGACAGCCGCCAGCTTCGCACCGGGCGCTGGCGCCGCCACCGGAAGGATCTCGTGATAGGCCTCGTACAAAGTCGGGCGGATCAGATCGTTCATGGCCGCATCGATGATGACGAAAGTCTTGCCGTCGCCATGCTTCACATGGATGACGCGCGCAACGAGAATGCCGGCATTGCCGACGATCATGCGGCCGGGCTCGAACATCAGCGTGCAGCCGAGATTGTGCGTCACGCGCTTGACCATGGCCGCATAGGCCATCGGCTCCGGCGGTGCGGCGCGGTCCTCGTAATAGGGAATGCCGAGACCGCCGCCGAAATCGACATGCGAAATCGTGTGGCCGTCGTTGCGCAGCACGGTGACAAAATCGGCCAGGATGCGAAATGCCTGCTCCATCGGGGCGAGATCGGTGATCTGGCTACCGATATGCATATCGACGCCGGTGACCTCAATGCCCGGTAGCTTCGCAGCGCGGGCATAGACCTCGCGTGCCTTGCTGATGGGGATACCGAACTTGTTTTCGGACTTGCCGGTGGAGATCTTGGCATGCGTGCCGGAATCCACATCGGGATTCACGCGGATCGAGATCCGCGCCGTACGGCCGGTCTCGCTGGCGATCTCCGACAGCAATGCGAGTTCAGGCTCCGACTCGATATTGAGGCAGAGAATATCCTCATCGAGCGCCAACCGCAGCTCGTCCGCGGTCTTGCCGACGCCGGAAAACACGATCTTCTTCGGCGGAATGCCGGCGGCGAGCGCGCGCTTCAATTCACCACCGGAGACCACGTCAGCGCCCGCGCCGAGCTTGGCCAGCGTGCGCAGCACCGACTGGTTGGAATTCGCCTTCATGGCGTAGCAGACCAGCGCCTTGGTATCGGCAAAGGCCTCGGTAAAGACGCGGTAGTGCCGCTCCAGCGTTGCGGTCGAATAGCAATAGAACGGCGTGCCGACGGCGTCCGCCATTTCAGCAATATCAACGCCTTCGGCGTGCAGCACGCCGTTGCGATAGTCGAAATGGCGCATGGCGAGTTAGTCCAGGATCGGATCGAGCAGGAACGGTTTCTTGCGACCACGAGTCGCTGCCGGCGGGCCCTCATCGACACCGTTCGAAGGCGCGAACACGTCCCTGCCCTTGTTGGCAGCCGACTGTGCATCGGGATCCGCTGCCGGAGCGCCGGTGCCCATCGGCTGCGCGGATGCCTGTGGCGGCAGATCGAGGCCGCCTTTACGGCCGCAGCCAGCCAGCGCCAAAGCAGAAGCGGTCAGAACGAGAATGGCCCATCGCGCGGACGCAGGGCGGGTCGGACAAGTCACAGCGAAATCCCCAAATGCGGGCGCACCATACAAAGATTGCTGCGCTCTGGCGAGACCCCGAAATCCATTGAATTTTCGCACGCCGGGCCCGCTCAGCCCAATTTCCGCTCTTTTTCCAGTCGCTTGAGCCAGGCCTTCGCCTGCGACGTCACATTCTTCGGCGCCGTGCCGCCATAGCTGACCCGGCTCTTCACCGAGGATTCCACCGACAGCACCTTCATCACTTCTGCCGTGATCTTCGGCTCGACAGCCTGCATCTCCTTCAGGTCGAGCTCGTGCAACGCCACGCCCTTCTTGGTGGCGATGCCGACGATCCGGCCGGTGACGTGATGCGCCTCGCGGAACGGCATTTTCAGCGTCCGTACCAGCCAGTCCGCCAGATCGGTGGCGGTGGCATAGCCCTCGCCGGCAGCAAGCTTCATGCGCTCCTCATTGGGCACGAGATCGCGGACCATGCCGGCAATCGCGCGGATCGCCAGCGATAGCGCCGAATAGGCTTCCATCGCGCCCGCTTTGTCCTCCTGCATGTCCTTCTGATAGGCCAGCGGCAGGCCCTTCATGACAATCAACAATCCGGTGAGCGATCCGATCACGCGGCCGGTCTTGGCGCGGACCAGTTCGGCGGCATCCGGATTGCGCTTCTGCGGCATGATCGAGGAGCCGGTGGTGAACTTGTCCGAAAGCCTGACGAGACCAACCAGCGGCGAGGTCCAGATCACGATCTCCTCGGCGAAGCGCGACAGATGCACGGCCGCGATCGAAGCCGCCGACAGCGTCTCGAGTACGAAATCGCGGTCCGACACCGCATCGAGCGAATTCGCCATCGGGCGATCGAAGCCCAGCGCCTTGGCTGTGGCATGGCGATCGATCGGGAATGAGGTACCGGCCAGCGCCGCAGCGCCGAGCGGGCTTTCATTGAGGCGCTTGCGCGCATCGGCGAAGCGGCCGCGATCCCGCGACACCATTTCCACATAGGCCAGCAGATGATGACCGAAGGTCACGGGCTGCGCGGTCTGCAGATGGGTGAAGCCTGGCATGACCGTGTCGGCATGCTCCAGCGCACGATCGACCAGTGCCCGCTGCAGCGACGCAAAGGCCGCATCGATCTCGTCGATCGTATCGCGCACGAACAGACGGAAGTCGGTCGCGACCTGGTCGTTGCGCGAACGCGCGGTGTGCAAGCGGCCGGAGGCCGGGCCGATCAGCTCGCCGAGCCGGCTCTCCACATTCATGTGAATGTCTTCGAGCGCACGCTTGAATGTGAACGCCCCCTTGGTGATCTCTGACAGGATCGTGTCTAGACCGCCTGCGATATTTTTCGCATCTTTCGCGGTGATAATCCCTTGCCTGGCAAGCATCGCAGCATGGGCCTTGGACGCGGTAATGTCCTGGGCATAGAGGTGGCGATCGACGTCGATGGAGACATTGATTTCCTCCATGATGGCGTCGGGGCTTTCATCGAACAGCCCGCCCCACATCTTGTTGCTCACATTGGAGCCCTTACCGTCATTGCTGGACTTGCCGTTGCCCTTGCGCGAAGCCATGAATTGTCACTCATCTTTAACCGCAGCCGACGGATCGTCCGTCGCCAACCGTTGCATAGCCCTAACTGAGACCGAATGACAAACCCTATGCCCGACCAGCCTGCCCCCCGTCCGGCCAAACGCCGCCTGATCGTGCTCGGCGCGGTGCTCGTCGGCGCCGTGATCGGCTTTGCCGCGGTATCCAATATGGATCGGCTGCGGCAGCAGGCTGCGCCGGGCGATCCGACCTGCGCACCGGCCATCGCGCTGTCGAAGAAGATCGAACCGCTGGCGCGCGGCGAAGTTGCCGGCCTGACCATGGCCAAGACGCCACTGAAACTGCCGGACCTCGCTTTCAGGGATGCCGATGGCCAGGAGAAGAAGCTGTCCGACTGGCGCGGCCGGACGGTGCTGGTGAACCTGTGGGCCACCTGGTGCGTGCCCTGCCGCAAGGAAATGCCGGCGCTGAACAACCTCGAGACCAAGCTCGGCGGCCCGGATTTCCAGGTCGTTGCGATCAATATCGACACCCGCGACGCCGAGAAGCCGAAGGCCTTTCTGAAAGACGGCGGCCTCAACCGGCTGGATTATTTCACCGACACCTCAGCCAAGGTGTTCCAGGACCTCAAGGGCATCGGCCGTGCGCTGGGTATGCCGACCTCGGTGCTGATCGACGGCAAGGGCTGCGAGATCGCGACCATCGCCGGCCCTGCCGAATGGGACAGCGAAGATGCCATCAAGCTGCTGAAAGCGGCGGTGAAGCCCGCCGCGGCCAGTTTCTGAAGACCACGGCACAGACAACTGCGACATACGGCCGCCTGCGCGGATCGCAAAATTCTCCAGAATGCTGTCGGATGAACGCAATTGCGTTCGTCTTGAAAACAACCGGGCCACGCGCGCCCGGCGCCGACGCATGACAGCAGGGAGAAACGACCAATGGCCTATATCGACGGATTCCTCGTTCCGGTGCCGAAGAAGAAGCTGAAAGCCTATGCGGCCATCGCGCGCAAGGCCGGCAAAATCTGGCGCGAATACGGCGCACTCGACTATCAGGAATGTGTCGCCGATGACGTCAGCGTCGGCAAATGGACATCGTTCCCGCGCAGCGTGAAACTGAAACCCGATGAGACCGTTATGTTTTCCTATATCATCTACAAGACGCGCAAAGATCGCGACCGCATCAACGCCAAAGTGATGAAGGATCCGCGCCTCGCCAAGATGATGGATCCGAAGGCAATGCCGTTCGATGCCAAGCGCATGATCTATGGTGGCTTCAAGACGCTGGTTTCAGTCTGACGCAACAACGGAGGACGCCATGACGCCGCACGGTCATTTCAACTGGAATGAATTCGTGACGCGCGATCCCGAGCGCGCGAAAGCCTTCTATCAGGAGACCATCGGCTGGACCTATCAGGCCAAGAAGCTGGCGGGCGGCGGCATCTACTGGATCGCAATGATGGACAATGTGCCGGTCGGCGGCATCTTCCACGCGGAAGGCCCGGGCTACGAGAATGTACCCGATGGCTGGATGCCGTATCTCGCGGTCGACGATGTCGATATCAGAGTGAAGAAAGCCGTCGCGGCCGGCGCGACGCTGATGCGGCCGGTATTCGACATTCCCGATGTCGGCCGGCTCGCAATCCTGCTGCAGCCCGGCGGTGCCGGGATCGGCTGGATCACACCGGTCGCGTAAGAGAAGCCGGGAGGCAGCAGGCTGCTGCCTCCCTTCGCGCTTCAGGCCGGCACTTCGCCGCCGCTGCGCGACAGCAATACGAGCAGCGCGCCCGCCAGTGTCGCCGCTGCGAGATAACCAACGGCACCGAACGGACCGAAACCGTCGACCAGAATGCCGCCAACGACTGCGCCAACCGTGATCGCGACCTGGAAAGCCGACACGAGCAGGCCGCCCGCAGATTCAGCTTCGTCCGATGCGACCCGCACCATCCATGTCTGGAAGCCAACCGGCAGCACGCCGAACGCAAAACCCCAGAGGCCAACTGCGATGCCCGCGACAAGGCCCGAAGCGCCAAAGACAAACAGCACCAGCGCGAGCACGGCGATCGCCGCAGATCCCGTGACGATCGCAAGTTTCGCACTGCGGGCGACAAGCACCCCGCCCGCGAAATTGCCGAAGAAACCGCCAACGCCATAAGCCAGCAGGACGAGCGAGATCGCAGTGACCGGAAGCTGCGGCACTTGTTCGAGGAAATGCCGGACGTAAGTGAAGCCGGCGAAGTGGCCCGAGATACTGACGGCGATTGCGATCATCACAAGCCGGACACTGGGCCGACGCAGCAGCACGAACAGCGTGCGCACATCCGGTGATGTGAGCGGCGGCAAGCGCGGCAGCGTCAGCACCTGAAAGACGAGCACGACGGCGCCGACAGCGGCCGCCAGCAAAAACACGTTCCGCCAGCCCCACAGATCGCCAAGATATGCACCGATGGGCGCAGCGCTGACGGTGGCGATCGAAACACCGCTGAAAATCAGCGAGATCGCGCGCGGCAGCGCCTCCGCCGGAACAAGCCGCATCGCTGTGGCCGTTGCCATTGCCCAAAAACCGCTGAGACTGATGCCGAGCAGCACGCGGGCAAGCAACAGGATCGGCAGGTTGCTTGCGGTAGCTGACAGCAGATTGGACACGATCAGCAGCACTGTGAGTGACCACAGGACGACGCGGCGATCCATGGCGCGTGTCACAATGGCCGTCGCAAGTCCGGCGATGATCCCGACAAGGGAGGTCGCCGTCACCACCTGCCCGGCAGCGCCAACCGAGACGCCGAGATCGGTGGCGATCGGCGTGAGTAGGCTGGCCGGCAGGAACTCAGCCGTGACCTGGCTGAACGCGCCAAGCATCAAGGAGACAACAGCCGCCCAGGCCGCGTCCGTCCGCTCAGTGATTATGGGAGAAACATCGGCCTCAAGTGCAGCAGTGGCGGAATCAGTCATGGCAGTCTCCAGCAGGGACCCCGGAGATGGAGATGACCTCCTGGAGTTTCCATGCTAGAAAACCCTCAATGCTTGATCATTCGTCCACACCTGTCGCCACTCACCCCCTGACCGAAATGCTCCGGGGCTTGAAGATTGAGGGCGTCGATTACGTCCGCTGCCGCATGACCGAACCGTGGGGGCTGGTATTCCCGGCACGGCCGAAGGCGCAATTCCACTTCGTCGCCGAACGCGGCTGCTGGCTGCGAACTCTGGATAACGCGTGGGTCCGCCTTGAACCAGGTGATGCGGTCTTGCTGCCGCGCGGCGCGGAACATGCGCTGGCGAGTTCACCCGATGCCTTCCCGGCACCGGTCGAGAATTGCCAGTTCGAGCCGGTGTGCTGCGGCATCCTCGACACCTGCAGCGGTGGCAATAGAGATGGCGAAGAAACCGTGCTGTTCGGTGCCGGCATGACCTTCAACCTCGACAGCCAGCACCCGTTACTTCTGATGATGCCTGAGCTGATGCAGATGCACGAACTTGCCACCGACGAGCCCGCCATCCCGCATCTGCTTGAGGCCATGACGTCCGAACTGGCGCTGGATCGCGTCGGTGCCGGCGGCATGCTGACGCGGCTGGCCGACGTTGTCGCCGCTTCACTGATCCGCAACTGGGTGGAGAAGGGCTGCGGCTCTGCCGGCTGGGTCGCGGCAGCGCGCGATCCCGGTATCGGCCGGGTTCTCGCTGCGATCCATCGCGACCCGACCAGGGATTGGACCGTCGAGGCGCTGGCCAACGTCATGCATGCGTCACGCTCGGCATTTGCGTTGCGCTTCGCCAATGTCGTCGGCCAGACGCCGGCCCGTTACGTCGCGCAATTGCGGATGCAGGAAGCAAAGCAGTGGCTCGTTCGCGACCGCCTGAAGATCGCGGTCGTCGCACGTCGGCTTGGCTATGAATCGGAAGCCGCGTTCAGCCGCGCCTTCAAGCGCATCATCGGCGCGCCGCCGAGCCATTTTCGCGCGACACTGACTGCTGCGTCCAGTCGCGAACGGCCAGCTTCAACAGCGCCTTAAGCGGCGATATCGACGTTGCCGCCGACGCCCGCGCCGAGATTGGCCTGGGAGGCCTGCTGTGCGCCACCGAGCAGCGTGAGCACAGTGTTCTTTTCCATGTTGGCATTCGACTTCATGATCGAGGTCGAAATCTGCTGCTGCGTTCCCGCTGCCTTCATGGCAAGCGCGCTGGCAACCAAAGCCATATCCATCAGAAACACTCCGTAACGTCGTACCGCCGGTATAGCGATGCGGGGTTAACGAATGTTGACCTCGTGCAACAATCAGCCGGCATTCGCTCGGAATGCCGCACCCAGCGTGCGCAGCGCGCCGCGCGCCCGTGCATCGGTGAGGCTCGAATGCAGCATCGTCTCGGCATCCTGCAATTTCGGCAGACCGAGGCGCGGGCCGAGATCGATGCTGCCGGCGGGAGCAACACGGCGGACCAGCGCACCAACGGCGAGACCGGCGGAAATCGCCGCGCCGATGGTCGCAACACCGCCGCCAACGAAGGCTTCGGTCCACGGAATACCAGCCCCATCGAGCGCCGCAATCGCCGCCGAACGGACCGTACATGGCGCGGACTGCGCCGCGAGTCGCAGCGGCTCACCTGGCGCGTGCCGAAAATCCAGTGTGCCCATCCAGCCAAATGGTTCTTCCATCAAGACCTCACCGTCACCACGTCGCCTGTCGATCCGCAACACGATCGCCGCGTCGAGATCGCCAGCGTCATAGGCTGACAGCAGGACCCGCGATGACTCGATCCGCAATTCGATCACCAGGGACGGATCGGTCGCGCTCATGCGTTTCAACACGTCGGCAAGATCAGCGCCGACGAGATGATGGCTGATCCCGACCACGAGACGCCGCCGCTCCGCAGCGAATGAGCCAATGGCCGACTGATGCGCCGCGACGAGATTTCGGGCGGAGGCCAGAAAAGCCGCCCCCTCCGCCGACAGGCGCACCAGCCGCGGCGTTCGCTCCAGCAGGCGCTTACCCAGCCCGCTTTCCAGCCGCTTGATCTTTAGGCTGATCGCCGACTGCGTGCTTCCCATCGCCTCTGCGGCGCGGGTGAAGCTGGTGAGATCGGCCACCAGCACGAAGGCCTGCACGGCCTCGATATCGAGCGCTTTCATTGGCCAATCATTTCAATATGACATCATTGAAATATTATTTCATACGATTTTCCAATGATCAATATGGGATTAGGTTTGCTGCATCGGATTTGAACGACAGGAGACCACCATGCCGCTGGTTCGCATTTCACTGAAGAAGGGCAAGCCCGCCGCCTATCGGGAGGCGATCGCCGACGGCGTCTATCAGGCGCTGCGCGAGACCTTCAACGTCCCGGAGGGCGACCGTTTCGTCACCATCTCGGAGCACGAGGATGGCACTTTCATCTATGATCCGAATTATCTCGGCATTCGCCGGACCGATGACCTCGTCATCATCCAGTTGACGGTGAGTAACACCCGCCCGCGTGAGCAGAAGCAGGCGCTCTACAAACGGATCGTCGAGAAGCTGACTGACAGACCGGGCCTGCGGCCCGAAGACGTCTTCATCAACCTCGTCGAGGTGCTGCCCGAGAACTGGTCGTTCGGCAACGGCGTGGCGCAGTACGTGACATGATTACGCAGCGCGAGACATTGATGGCGCATCTGTGCGGAGTCGGCATGGGCATGGCGACGATTATCAGTCTAGTGCCGGCGACGGTGAGCTTGATGCGGGCTCTCATCTAGCCAGGCGCTCCGTCATGCCCGCGCGAGGCGCGGCTTCGCTGGATGTCGCGGGCATCCACGTCTTATTTCGCTGGCCACAAAAACGTGGATGGCCGGGACAAGCCCGGCCATGACGAAGTCTTACTCTAAAGGACGGCGCGCAAAACTTAGCGCGTCGGGATCGGCTTCTCGCCGCGGTAGTCGTAGAAACCGCGCTGGGTCTTGCGACCGAGCCAGCCGGCTTCGACATATTTCACCAGCAGCGGGCACGGCCGATACTTGGAGTCGGCAAGGCCTTCATGCAGCACCTGCATGATCGACAGGCACGTATCGAGGCCGATGAAATCGGCGAGTTCGAGCGGGCCCATCGGGTGATGCGCACCGAGCTTCATCGCAGCATCGATGGCTTCGACATTGCCGACGCCTTCATACAGCGTGTAGATCGCCTCGTTGATCATCGGCAACAGAATGCGGTTGACGATGAAGGCCGGGAAATCTTCCGAAACGGCGATCTGCTTGCCGAGCCTCGTGACGAAGTCCTTGGACGCATCGAAGGTCGCGTCATCGGTAGCAATGCCGCGGATCAGTTCGACCAGCTCCATCAACGGCACCGGATTCATGAAGTGAATGCCGATGAACTTCTCGGGACGGTCGGTCGACGCGGCGAGGCGCGTGATCGAGATCGACGATGTGTTGGAGGCGATGATTGCCTCCGGCTTCAGCACAGCGCAGAGATCGTGGAAGATCTTGCGCTTGATCTCTTCCTTCTCGACAGCGGATTCGATCACGAGATCGCAATCGGCAAGGCCGTCCATCGTGTCCGACGAGGTGATGCGATCCAGCGCGGCCTTGCGTGCATCCTCGGTGATGACCTTCTTCGACACCTGACGCGACAGGTTGCCGTTGATCGTCGCCATGGCAGACTTCAGGCGGTCGGCAGAGACATCGTTCAGCACAACTTCGAGGCCGCCCAATGCAGCCACATGCGCAATGCCATTGCCCATCTGGCCCGAGCCGATCACGCCGACTTTCTTGATCATAACCGCCATCTTGCTTGTCATCTCTGGGAACACGCCGCCCGCGCATGCCGCGTTCGGAAAGCTATCTTTACATAAAATATCGGCCGGAGTCAGTCACTCCGGCCGATGTCGTTAATTGAGGCGCAAAGCCCTAGTTCAGCAAGGCCTTATTTGCCAAATCCTTGCCTGCCGGGCCTCTACTTGCCGAGTGCTTCGGTCAGCTCCGGCACGGCCTGGTAGAGGTCGGCGACCAGGCCATAATCGGCGACCTGGAAGATCGGCGCGTCTTCGTCCTTGTTGATCGCGACGATCACCTTGGAGTCCTTCATACCGGCGAGATGCTGGATCGCGCCGGAAATGCCGATGGCGATATACAGCTCCGGAGCCACGACCTTGCCGGTCTGGCCGACCTGCCAGTCGTTCGGGGCATAACCGGCATCCACCGCGGCGCGCGAGGCGCCGACACCGGCGCCGAGCTTGTCGGCGAGCGGCTCGATGTATTTGGCAAAGTTCTCGCGGCTCTGCATGGCACGGCCACCGGACACGATGATCTTCGCCGAGGTCAGTTCCGGACGATCGCTCTTGGCCATGTCCTCGCCGACGAAGGTCGACAGACCGGGATTCTCGGCCGTCTTGGCGTCTTCCACCGCCGCGCTGCCGCCTTCACCGGCTGCACCGAAGGTCGAGGTACGCACCGTAATGACCTTCTTGGCGTCCTTGGACTTTACGGTCTGGATCGCGTTACCGGCATAGATCGGACGCTCATAGGTGTCGGGCGCAATCACCTTGGTGATTTCCGACACCTGCATCACGTCGAGCAGAGCGGCGACGCGCGGCATCACATTCTTCGAGCGCGTGGTCGCAGCGGCGATCAGCACGTCATAGGCAGGGGCCAGCGACACGATCAGCGCGGCCAGCGGCTCGGCGAGGTCGTGGGCATAGGACGCGTCGTCGGCGAGCAGCACCTTGGTGACGCCCTGCAGCTTAGCGGCAGCTTCCGCGGCCGGCTTCGCATTCTGGCCGGCAACGAGGATATGCACCTCGCCGCCGATCTGGGTGGCGGCGGTGAGCGCCTTGTTGGTGGAATCCTTCAGGGTGGCGTTGTCGTGATCGGCAAGCAGCAATGTCGGCATTAGAGCACCCCGGCTTCAGTCTTGAGTTTCGATACCAGTTCGGCGACGTCCTTGACCTTGACGCCGGCCTTGCGGCCGCCCGGTTCGCTGGTCTTGATGATCTCGAGACGCGGAGAGATATCGACGCCGTAACCATCGGCGGTCTTCTCGTCGATCGGCTTCTTCTTTGCCTTCATGATGTTCGGCAGCGACGCGTAGCGCGGCTCGTTCAGACGAAGATCGGTGGTGACAATTGCCGGTCCCTTGAGCTTGACGGTTTGCAGACCGCCATCGACTTCACGGGTCACGGTGACGTCGTCGCCTTCGACAACCAGCTTGTTGGCGAAAGTCGCCTGCGGCCAGCCGAGCAGCGCGGCCAGCATCTGGCCGGTCTGGTTGGCGTCGTCGTCGATCGCCTGCTTGCCGAGGATCACCAGGCCGGGCTTTTCCTCATCGGCGACGGCCTTGAGGATCTTCGCCACGGCGAGCGGCTCGACGGTGCCTTCAACCTTGACGAGGATGCCACGGTCGGCGCCCATCGCGAGGCCGGTGCGGAGGGTTTCGGACGCCTGTGCGGGACCGATCGAGACCACGACCACCTCGGTTGCCTTGCCGGCCTCTTTCAGGCGCAGGGCTTCCTCGACAGCGATTTCGTCGAACGGATTCATCGACATCTTGACGTTGGACAGTTCGACGCCCGATCCGTCGCTCTTGACGCGAACCTTGACGTTGTAATCGACCACCCGTTTGACCGCGACCAGAACCTTCATCGATCCTCTTTCGTGTGAGTTTTATTGTTTCAGAGCTTGCTCGGAAGCTTGGGCGCGGAACCTAAAGCCCCTGCCACACGGGGTCAACGCGCCAGACCCGAAAATCGAATGTCTCTAGGCCCGCCGATTTAGCCGAAATTACCGGTTCTGGCCGGGCACCCAGAGCACGTCGCCGGCGCCATTGTCGTTCTGCGAGCGGCTGGCGACGAACAGGAAGTCCGACAGCCGGTTCATATACTGGATACCAGCGTCGGAGACCGGCTCATCGGGCTGGGCGGCGAGTTCCACCATGATCCGTTCCGCACGGCGGCAGATCGTCCGGGCGACATGAAGGTGAGCGGCGGCAGGAGTTCCGCCAGGCAAAACAAACGAGGTCAGATCGGCCAGCGGCGCGTTGAGCATGTCAATATCATTCTCCAACCGCTCGACCTGACTCGCCAGCAGGCGCAGCCGCTCGGCCTTGCCCTCGCGCTGCGGAACCGCGAGATCGGCCCCGAGATCGAACAGATCGTTCTGGATCAGCCCGAGCATCGCATCTAGGGACCGCGCATGAGCGAGATGCAGTCGCACCACGCCGATCGCGGCATTGGTCTCATCCACGGTTCCATAGGCGCTGACGCGGAGATCGTATTTCGGCCGACGTTCGCCGGTGCCGAGGGCCGTCGTGCCGTCATCGCCGGTGCGGGTGTAGATGCGGTTGAGAACGACCATCGAATTGATCCAGCGCCAGTTAAGGAATTTGCGTCAGCGGCCCATCGCCCAGACGGTGGCCATAGTGAGCATAATGGCGACGAATTGTAGCACCACGCGCCACCGCATCAGCTTCTGCGAGCGATCCGGCGAGCCGCCGCGCATCATGTTGAACAGGCCAAGCAGCAGGACCAGCGCAACGGCGCCGACCGCGATGGGGAGGATAATATTGCTGAGCGTTGACGTCATATCAGCTACATAACACTGCGTCACAGGCTGCGCTATCGTCAGTCGTCAAAATGACACAGCGGTTACGCGCGCGCCGCAATGCAACGATCTGGCTTTTTCGCGTTAGATATCAGAAGCTAACATGAGGGCCGGTGATTTGCCGGGCCGATCCCGGACCAGGTGGCACGTGGGGCAGATACGCACCGTCTACGATGTTGTGATGGACGCCTTCTATACGTTTCTTGCCGATGACGGCTGGGCGATCGCCAGCCATATCGCCCTCTCCACCCTGATGGCGCTGTTTCCGTTCCTGATCGTGCTGGCCTCGCTGGCCGGCTTTTTCGGCTCCAAGAATCTCGCCGATCAGGCCGTCGGCCTGCTGCTGGAGGTCTGGCCCGATCAGGTGGCCGGCGCCCTGTCCTCGCAGATCCACGACGTGCTGACCACCACCCGCGGCGATGCGCTGACCATCGGTCTCGTGCTCGCAGTGTATTTCGCCTCCAACGGAGTCGAGAGCCTGCGCGTCGCGCTGAACCGCGCATACTCGGTGATCGAGCTGCGACGCTGGTACTGGCTGCGGCTGGAGTCGATCGGCTACACGCTGGTCGCTGCCGTCACTGCGCTGGCCATGGCGTTCCTGATCGTGCTCGGCCCGCTGATGCTGGAAATCGTACGGCGCTATGTGCCGCTGATGGTCGAGAACAACGAGCGGCTGCTGACGGTGGCGCGTTACGGCATCACCATCGTCGCCATGGTGATCGCATTGTTCATCCTGCATGTGTGGCTGCCGGCAGGCCGCCGCACCTTCAGTCAGATCCTGCCGGGCATCATCTTCACGATGCTGGCGTCGCTGGCCTCGGGTATCGGCTTCGGTCTTTATCTGGCGCGCTTCGCCAACAACTATGTCACCATGTATGCCGGCCTGGCATCGGTGATCATCGCGCTGGTGTTTCTGTACTTCATTGCGGCGATCTTCGTGTTTGGCGGCGAACTCAATGCCGCCATCATCAAGTCGCGGCTGCCCCACGGCGTCTCGCTTCAAGCAGCGCAGTCGCTAGCGCCCGCGGAGACACCGGTTTGATCAGAAACGCGTCGGCGCCCGCCTGACGCGATGCGGCTTCATCTTCACTGCGACCGGACACCCCAATGATCGCGACGCGGCCATGCGGCGCCTTCAGCGCACGGATCTGCCGGATCGCCTCGACGCCGTCGATACCCGGCAGCACCATGTCCATGAGCACCGCATCGAACGTGCCCTGCGCGACGCGCTCCGCCGCTGCTTCGCCACGACCGATGAACTCGGCCTGATGACCGAGTTCGGTGAGAATGGCATTGAGCACGACGCGACCAAACGGATTGTCCTCGACGCTCAGCACCCGCAGCGCATCTCCCGGAGCAAAAGAAGCATCATCGGCGCTCGACATGATGGCGATCGGACCACTCGTCTTGTCGAGGCCGACCGTCAGCGTGAACACTGTCCCACCACCGCGGCTCTGCGCTACAGTGATGTCGCCACCCATGGCGCGGGCGAGTTGTTTGACCGACGACAGACCGAGGCCGGCACCGCCAAAACGCGATGCGATCGACACATTGGCCTGCGAGAACGGTTTGAACAGCCGCTTGATCTCCGCCAGCGTGAGACCGATGCCGCTATCGGAGACGGTGAAGGATACGCCGACCTTGCCCGCCATGCGCACGGGCGAAACTTTCAGCGCGACATTGCCCTGCTCGGTGAATTTCACCGCATTGTCGATCAGATTTTCCAGCGCCGCGCGCAGCCGCACGGGATCGCCGATCACAAACACCGGCAGTCTGTCGGAGATCGCGACCCGCGACAGCAGTCCCTTGGCAGCCGCGCGGCCCGCGAGCGAGTCGCCGATGTTGCGGGCAAGCGCGCGCAGATCGAAGAAATCCTGCCGCAGTTCGAATCTGGATTTGCTGCTGCGCGCCGCATCGACGAACAATGTCGCGAGACCCGCCAGATGTTCGGCGCCAGCCTTGATCGTCTCGACCCAGCGCCGCTCACGCTCGTCGAGATCGGAGGTGGCCAGCAGATCGCTGACCGCAAGAATGCCGGTCAGCGGCGTGCGCACCTCATGGGCAAACACCGCCAGCGCGGTTTCCACCATCGTATCGGCACGCGCGGATCTGCGCTTGGCGCGCGGCTTCGATGCAAGCTTCTTTACCGCACGCTTCTTGGCCACGCGTTTTTTCAGCGTTTGCTTGGTGCGCGTCCGCATCTTGCGCGGAGAGCGCGATGTCAGCGCCATATGTTGCCCACCCGTCCCGGCGGCACCATGCCACGGCGAGGCGCGCGGAGTCACGCCGCGGGTCTGGTCCAGCTTGCGAATTTCTTGCGGCGCGCTTGCGGCTAACTTGCGGCGGCCGGGTCAGGCAGCCCGACCATGCGGCGGATATCCGCCGGTGTAGCGCCTTGCGCCCGCAACTCCCGCAGGCTGGTGGAGCCGGTCGATTTCGACAGTTTTGCGCCGGTGCCATCGCGCACCAGCGGGTGGTGCCGATAGACCGGTTGCGGCAGGCCGAGCAGTTGCTGCAGCAGCCGGTGCACGCTGGTCGACCAGAACAGATCCTGGCCGCGCTCCACATGGGTCACCCCCTGCAGCGCATCATCGAGGACAACCGAGAGATGATAGCTGGTCGGTGTTTCCTTGCGGGCCAGGATCACATCGCCCCAGGCTTCCGGCTGCGCAGCAACGATACCCGTCTCGCCGCCCGGACCCGCCCCCCGCTCGGTCCATGTGAGCGGACCGCTGGCCGCAATGGCTCTGGCCATATCGAGCCGCAGCGCCATCGGGGCATCTGCCTGTTTGAGTTCGGCGACGGCCTGCGGCGACAACGATCTGGCAATGCCTGGATAGAGAGGCGCACCATCGGGATCGCGCGGCCATGAGCCTTTCGCTTCTTCGGCCGCGATCATGCGCGCGATCTCGGTGCGGCTCTCGAAGCTCGGATAGAGCAATCCCATGGCGGCGAGCCGCTCGGTCGCGGCGCGGTAGTCGGCAAAATGCTGCGACTGTCGCCGTACCGGCATCTCCCAGGCGATACCGAGCCAGGCGAGATCCTCGTAGATCGCCGCCTCGAATTCCGGCCGGCAGCGCGTGACATCGATATCCTCGATCCGCAGCAGCAACCGGCCACCGGCCTCGCGCGCCAGATCGAAATTCAGCAGCGCCGAAGCGGCGTGGCCGAGATGCAGATAACCATTGGGGCTGGGCGCGAAGCGAAAAACAGGAGCCATCGCAGGTTTCATTAAATGAGGTCGCGCGCAAAAGCACGCGTCAGCCAGTCCATGAACACGCGCACCCGCGGCGAGAGCTGGCGGTTGCGCGGATAGAGCAACGACACCGGCGACGGCGTCGGCGGATGTTGCGGCAATACCTCCACCAGCGTGCCACCGGCGAGTTCGCTCTTGACCCGATAACGCGGCACCTGCACCAGACCGAAGCCGAGTTTCGCCATCGCCGCGTAGTTATCGGCACTGTTCACCGTGATCGCAACCGGCAACGTGACATAACGCAACGCGCCGTCGTCCTGAAATTCAAGCGGCAGCACCGCGCCCGTCGCCGACGAGTGATAGCCGACCATGCGATGACCTTTGAGCGCATCAATGGACAAAGGCACGCCGGTGCGCGCGAGATAGGACGGCGCGGCGCAGGTGACTTCGTCCATCATGGTCAGCCGCCGCGCCACCATATCGCTGTCGCGAAGCTCGCCGACACGTACCACGCAGTCGATGCCTTCACGGATCAGGTCGACCAACCGATCGCCCTCGCTGAGATAGAGCTGGATATCAGGATATTCGGCGAGAAAGTCCGGCAGATGCGGCAGCACGAAATTGCGCGCCAGCGTGCCATTCATATCCACCCGCAACGGCCCTTTCGGCTTGGCGCCGCAGAACGCGCTTTCGGCGTCTTCGAGATCGGCGATCAGCGTCAGGCAGCGCCGGTGATAGGCCTCGCCGTCCAGCGTCGGCCGCACCAGCCGCGTGGTGCGCTCAAGTAACCGCACGCCGAGCCGCGCCTCGATCTGCTTGACGGCATCGGTCACGGTCGAACGCGGCAGGCCGAGATCCGCCGCCGCCGCCGTAAAGCTGCGCCGCTCCACCACCCGGGTGAACACCCGCATCGTCTCGAAACGGTCCATCTATTTGTTCGTTAAATCCGAATTGTGATGCCAGATAATGCATCATTATCCGGAAAATGGAATGGCCTAGATTTCTCCTATCAGAGCGGCACCGCTGCTCACCACACCGAGGAGAACGAAAATGGCAAACGGAACCAATAAGGTAGCTATTATCACCGGCGCCTCACGCGGCATTGGCGCCGCCATCGCGGAGCGGCTGGGCCGCGACGGCTTCACGGTCATCGTCAATTATTCCGGCAATGCCGCGCCGGCCGAGGCGGTCGCGCAAAAGATCGAAGCCGCGGGCGGCCGCGCGCTGACCGCCAAGGCCGATGTCAGCGATCCCGCCGCTGTGCGCGGGATGTTCGATGCAGCGGAAGCAGCCTTCGGCGGCGTCGATGTACTGGTCAACAATGCCGGTATCATGAAGCTGGCGAAATTCGCCGATGCCGACGATGCGTCGTTCGACCAGCAGATCGCGGTCAATCTGAAAGGTACGTTCAACACCATGCGCGAGGCCGCCAAGCGGCTGCGCGATGGCGGCAGGGTCGTGAACTTCTCCACGGGCGTGGTTGGCACCAAGCTCGAGAGCTACGGCATCTATGCCGCCACCAAGGCTGCGGTCGAAACCATGACGGGTATCATGGCCAAGGAGATGCGGGGCCGCTCGATTACCGTGAACGCCATCGCGCCCGGCCCGACCGCAACCGACCTGTTCCTCAATGGCAAGTCACCGGAGCTGATCGAGCGTTTCGCCAAGGCGACGCCAATGGAGCGCCTCGGCACACCCGAGGACATCGCCAATGTCGTTGCCTTCTTGGTCGGTCCGGAAGGCGGCTGGATCAACGCCCAGGTGCTGCGCGCCAATGGCGGGCTGGTCTGAACCAAACGCCAACACCCTCAAGAACCATTCAAAGGAATACGTGTCATGAAACACGTTATTGTCATCACCGGCGCATCGAGCGGCTTTGGCGCGCTCACCGCCCGCGCCCTCGCCGAGGCCGGTCACACCGTTTATGCCAGCATGCGTGAGACCACCGGCCGCAATGCGTCGGCCGTCGCCGACGTCGCAAAGTATGCCGCTGAGCACAAAGTCGATCTCCGCAGCGTCGAACTCGACGTCGCCTCGCAGGAATCGGCCGATGCCGGCATCGGCCGGATCATCGCCGACAACGGTCACCTCGATGTCGTCATCCACAATGCCGGGCACATGTCATTCGGGCCCGCAGAAGCCTTCACGCCGGAGCAATTCGCACAGCTCTACGACATCAACGTTCTGTCGACCCAGCGCGTCAATCGCGCAGCGCTGCCGCAACTGCGCAAGCAGGGCAAAGGTCTCCTCGTCTGGATATCGTCATCCAGCGCACGCGGCGGCACACCACCCTATCTGTCGCCGTATTTCGCCGCGAAGGCGGCGATGGATTCGCTTGCAGTCTCCTATGCCGGCGAACTGACGCGCTGGGGCATCGAAACCTCGATCATCGTGCCCGGCGCCTTCACCAAGGGGACCAACCACTTCGCACATTCCGGCAAACCGGCCGACACCGCTCGCGCGGCTGAATACGACGACGGTCCCTATGCCGGGGTACCTGATATGGCGTTGAAGGGCTTGGCTTCGCTGGAGCCCACCGATGCGGATGCTGCCGATGTGGCAAAAGAGATCGTCCGCGTGGTCGATCTGCCGTTCGGCAAGCGCCCGTTCCGCAGTCACATCGATCCGTCGGAAGATGGCGCCGAGATCGTCAACGGTGTCGCGGACCGCGTTCGCGCCGAGATGTTCCGCCGCATCGGCATCGCCGATTTGCTAATACCGCGAGTGAATGCCTGAGACGGGATGTCATCAACGAAAATGGGGCGAGCGTGAACAACGCCCGCCCCATTTTACTGAGACACAGAGTTAGGACTCGGCGCGGCCGCTCTGGATCACCACCACGCGGCTGCCGATCTTCACGCGATTGTAGAGATCGACGACGTCCTGATTCATCAGCCGGATGCAGCCGCTGGAGACGGCATGGCCGATGGTCTCGGGCTCGGTGGTGCCATGGATGCGGAACATGGTGTCGCGGTCGCCCTGATAGAGATACATCGCGCGCGGCCCGAGCGGATTATCGATGCCGCCCTCCATGCCGCCAGCCATCTTGCGATAGCGCGCGGGTTCGCGGTTCATCATGTTTTCCGTCGGGGTCCAGTGCGGCCACTCGGCCTTGCGCTTGATCACAGCAGCGCCGGCAAAAGCGAGGCCGGCCTTGCCGACGCCGATGCCGTAGCGCATCGCCTTGCCATCGCCTTCCACGAGATAGAGATGCCGTGCGGCCGTATCGACCACGATGGTGCCGACGGGCTCCTTGGTGCGGTAGGCGACGCGCTGACGCAGCATCGCCGAATCGATTCCGGAGACGTCGATGGCCGGCAGCGTGTGCTCGCCGTCATTCAACTCGGCATAGCTGGCGGACGGACCGCCAAAGCCGGTGGACGACACCATCCCCCCGCTGCTTGCACATCCTGCCAGCACAGCGGGCAACATCAAAAGCGCCAGAAGGCGCAGCCCGCGTGATCCACCAAAACCTGTCATTCCCAACCCTTGCTGCAACGCGTCCAACGCGGACGACCCGCACCTCATACAGGGCTGAGCGATCAAATCAGGCTCAACAGCGTGTCATTTCGCTCATAGAACAGCTCTGCGCTGCACTTTGCGCCCCGCTGTGGTGATCGCGCCACAGCCGCGCAGGCTCACGAATAACCTCAGGTTGATCGATCGCCTTTGAGGGTCGGCCGGCGCGCGCAAACCTGCCCATGGAACCGCCGCCGCCGCGATGCCCGCCGACGCGCGCCGAAGCGCTCCACCATGGTCCCTCCGGGCTTGTTGAGGCCGACGACATTGAGAACCGCGCCATGACGACACGATCCAGCACGATGTCGTCCCGCAACTATCAATGCGCGGACGACCGCTACAAATGCCACGCGCATGACGAGATCGATATCATGTCCATTGGGAGGACGACCTGCTCGATGAAGTCCACGCGCCTTATAATGCGAAGCACTTGCAGCTGGATTTCACGGCTTGCATCGTTGTGATCGGCATATTAGAGCACACAGCCGCGTGAGACTTCGCGTTACCCCAACGAGATTTTCAGATGACAAGCGTTCGCAGTCTTGCGCAAGGCAGCATTGCCGTTGGCCTGCTGGTCCTCGGTATGAAATACGCCGCCTATCATCTGACCGGCAGCGTCGCACTGCTGTCCGATGCGATTGAAAGCATCGTCAATGTCGTGACAGCCATCGTCGTTTTGCTTGCGACCACGCTGAGCGCGAAACCGGCAGACGACGATCATCCCTACGGGCATCATAAAGCTGAATATTTCTCGGCCGTGCTCGAAGGCGTGCTGATCGTGCTCGCCGCCATCCTGATCCTGCGTGAAGCCTATCAAGGCTATCTGGTGCCGCGCCTCGTCGAAGCGCCCTGGGTCGGGCTGCTCCTCAACGGAGCGGCGAGTATCATCAATGCCGGTTGGGCATGGGTGCTGATCCGGCAAGGTCGCCTTCACCGCTCGCCAGCTCTCGCAGCGGACGGCCGCCATCTATTGTCCGACGTGTATTCTTCAATCGGCGTTCTCGGCGGCGTCGGAGTAGCAGCACTGTCGGGCATCGCCATTCTCGATCCGATCCTTGCGGCGCTCGTCGCGCTCAACATCCTGTGGGCCGGTTGGGGCCTGATGAAAGAATCGCTCAGCGGATTGATGGATGAGGCCATCCCGCCAGCCATGCTCGCGAGCATCAAGCAGACCATATCGGCCCATGCCGACGGCGCCATCGAGGCTCACGACCTGCGCACCCGCCGCGCCGGCAGCATGACCTTTATCGATTTCCATCTGGTGGTGGCAGGATCGACCACCGTGAGCGCCGCGCACGACATTTGCGACAAGCTCGAGACCGCGATCCGCCAGGAGATCGGCGAGGCTCTGATCACCATCCATGTCGAACCCGACGACAAGGCCAAGCATTCCGGCATCGTCGTTCTCTAGATTTCGGGTAACTTCGCTCCACGAACGGCTTTGACAGGTTCCGCCCCCGTGTTAATCGGGAGGCGAGGATCGTTCCCGTGACACATGTTTCGCGCAAACGCTGGTTTGGGGCCGTGGCATCTTTGGCCGCTGCCTATGCGCTTGTGCTCAATGTCGTGCTGTCCAGCCTGTTGCTCGCCGCGATCTCGCCGACTGCGCAGGCCGCAGGCTTCGAGCTCTGCCTCACCCATCCCGACCTTGCCGCATCCCCTGATGACACCGGCAAGACGTCAGGCGCTCCAGCGGTGCATTGCCCGATCTGCGTCGGCACCCATGCGCCGGGCGCTCCGCCTGCCTCCGCTACTTTCCTCGTCTCGCGCATCGCCATCGCGATCGCTCCCGTAGCTGCCCTCGACGATCGCATCGTCGCGACCGCCGCAACCTCCGACCACCGGGCCCGCGCGCCACCGCGCCTGAGCTGACGTTCCACGCCGTCAGACGCCGCGCATCAGCGCGCGCGTTGCTCAGTTCAATCCCGGTGGAGTTTTCCCCATGCTATCCGTTTCCATGCGGCTGCGCAGCGTCCTGCTCGCATCCGCGGCCGCGCTCATTCCAGGCGCGGTGTCGGCCCAATCGGCCCTTTCAACATCGCTTCCGGCGGTTACCGTCGATGCACCCGCGCAGCAGCGCACTGTCGCCTCGCGCAAGCCTCGCAACGCGGCGCCAAACGCCCGCACGGCCCGCAGCACCCCTGCGGCAACGCCAGCATCTGTCGGCGCGCAGGCCCCGACCGTCCCAGGGGCCCTTACGGTGCTCACCGCGCAGCAGGCACTCCGCGAGATCCAGCAGACACCCGGCGGCGTCGCGCTGGTGACGGCGGATGCGTGGCGAACATCGACGCCGTCGAACACCATCAAGGACATCCTCGACTACGTACCGGGCGTATTCGCGCAGCCGAAATGGGGCGACGACACCCGGCTGTCGATCCGCGGTTCGAGCCTGTCGCGCAATTTCCATCTGCGCGGCGTGCAGCTCTATATGGACGGCATCCCGATCAACACCGCCGACGGCTATGGCGATTTCCAGGAGATCGACCCGACCGCCTATAAATATGTCGAGGTGTTCAAGGGCGGCAACGCATTGCGCTTCGGCGCCAATTCGCTCGGCGGCGCGATCAATTTCGTGACACCCACTGGCCGCGATCCTTTTCCGAACGGCGCGTCGGTCGACATGGGTGCTTTCGGCTTCCGCCGCCTGCAAGCCAACACCGGCGGCGCCAATGGTCCGTGGGACGGTTTCATCACGGCCTCGACGCAGTCCGCCGATGGCTTCCGCGATCACAGCAATGGCGAGGCCACGCGGGTCAGCGGCAATGTCGGCTACCAGTTCTCACCGGATTTCGAGACCCGCTTCTATCTCAACGCCAACAGCGTGCGGCAGCGCATTCCCGGCTCGGTCAGCAAAGACAGCGCGCTGAATTCGCCGACCACCGCCGCGGCCAGTAACCTCACCGGTGATCAGCAGCGCAATATCGACACGGTGCGCCTCGCCAACAAGACCACCATCCGGCTCGACAATACTACGATCGACTTTGGCGTCTTCGGCGTCGATCGGCACCTGATGCATCCGATCTTCCAGTATCTGGATTACAGCTATCAGGATTATGGCGGCTTCGCGAAAGTAACCGACGACCGCAATATCGGCGGCTATCGCAACGTGTTTGTCGCCGGCGTCAATGTGATCAACGGCAGGATCGACAACAACCAGTATGTCAATGTCGCGGGCCAGAAGGGCGCGCTGGCGTCGTCCTCGATCGACCGCTCGAAGAACACGTCGGTCTATGTCGAAAACTCACTTTACGTTCTGCCGACTGTCGCGGTGATTGGTGGCACGCAGTTCCTCTACGCCACGCGCAATCGGCAGGATCGTTTCCTGAGCGATGGCGACCAATCGGGCGCCACCGAATTCAACCTGTGGAGTCCGAAAGGCGGATTGCTCTGGAATATCGATCCGACCTGGCAGGCTTACGCGAATATCTCGCGCAGTGCCGAAGTCCCGAGCTTCGGCGAGAGTTCGAACGGCCCGGGCATCCCGACGATTCCCTTCACCAGCATCCGGCCACAGCGTGCGACGACCTATGAAATCGGCACCCGTGGACGACGGCCAGACCTGACATGGGAATTGACGGGCTATCGCGCTAACATTACCGACGAATTGCAATGTATTTACAGCGCCTTCGGCAATTGCAACGTCACCAATGCGGATCGCACCATCCATCAGGGCATCGAGGCCGGTCTCGGCATCGCCGTGTTCAAGGGCATGTTCGACGCAGGTCCACAGCCAGACAAGCTCTGGCTCAACATGGCCTACACGTTCAACGACTTCCGCTTCGACAATGACGCGACTTTCGGCAACAACCTGCTGCCGGGCGCGCCGCGGCACTATCTGCGCGCGGAATTGCTCTACAAACATGCCAACGGGTTCTATCTCGGCCCCAATCTCGAATGGGTGCCGGAAGCTTACTATGTCGACAGCGCCAATACGCTGAAGACCGAACCCTATGCGCTGCTCGGCCTGAAAGCCGGCGTCGATAATGGCGGCACATATTCGGGCTATATCGAAGCACGCAACGTGCTCGACACCCGCTACATCGCCTCCGCCAGCATTCTCAATCAGGCCACGGCGACATCGCCGCTGTTCGAACCCGGCACCGGCCGCGCCATCTATGCCGGCGTCAAGGCGAGGTGGTGAAGATGACGAATTCCGCTATGTTTCAATCCACGAAAGGACGTTCCATGACCAACCGCTCCATGCTGTTGCTTATCACTGCGCTCGGTGCAGTGGCATCGCCCGCTTATGCCCATGTCTTTGTGCAGAGCGGGCCGGCCACGGTCGGCGGCTCCTATCGCGCAGTGCTCGCCGTGCCGCATGGCTGCGGCGCCTCGCCGACGACGAAAATCACCGTGCAGATTCCGGAAGGGATGATCGCGGTGAAGCCGATGCCGAAGCCGGGCTGGACCATCGCCGTGAAGAAAGGCGCCTATGCACAGTCCTACGATTTCATGCACGGCATGAAGGCGTCGGAGGGCGTCAAGGAAATCACCTGGACCGGGAAGCTCGACAACGACTTCTATGACGAGTTCGTATTCTCGGCCTATCTGCCGGCCGCATTGAAGGCCGATGCACCGCTGTATGTGCCGACACTGCAGACCTGCGAGCAGGGCTCGGAAGACTGGGCGCAGATTCCGGCTGCGGGGCAGGATCCGCACAGCCTGAAATCACCGGCGCCGATCGTTCGCCTTGCCGCGGCATCACCACATGATGCAATGGCGCAGATGGCCGGCATGGTCCATGCGGGCGACCTGATGATCATGACACCCTGGACGCGTGCCACACCGCCCGCGGCCAAGGTGGCCGGTGGCTATCTCACCATCACCAACAACGGCAAGACCAGCGACAAGCTGCTCGGTGGCACATTCACCGGCGGCAGCCGCATCGAAGTGCATGAGATGAGCGTGACCGATGGCGTGATGAAGATGCGTCCGCTCAATGAGGGGCTCGAGATCAAGCCCGGCGCCACCGTGAAGCTCGAGCCCGGCGGCTATCACCTGATGCTGATGGATCTCGCCAAGCCGTTCGCCAAGGGCGACAAGGTGAAGGCGCAGCTGCAGTTCGAGAAGGCCGGCAAGGTGGACATCGAACTCGACGTCAACGCCGTCGGCGCCTCGGCACCGGCCGGCGGCGGACACGCGCACTGATCGCGTCGAGATGCTGCGCACCGCACATGTTGCGGTGCGCCTGATGTCTACGACAAGGCCGCGATTGCGTCGCGTGTATCCTGGCGTTAGTGCAGCCGGGGAGCTTTCAGCATCTTGGAGCGGTCCGTCGATACCAATTCGACATCGAATGTATCGCCACCGCGATAGAGCGTCAGCGGCACGTCGACACCGGCCGGACCTAGCGCCCAGAGTGCGCGATAGAATTCGACGGAATCGGATACCTCCTCACCGTTGACGGCAAGAATCACGTCGCCGGTCTTGAGCTCGGCCCGGGCCGCGGGTCCCTTTCTGGCGATCCCGACCACGACGACCTTGTCCTCGACCTCGGCGGCATACAGCCCGAGCCACGGCCGCGGCGGCTTGTTGGCACGACCATAGGTCTTGAGATCGTCGAGGACCGGCTTCAGCAGGTCGATGGGCACGACCATGTTGAGATGTTCGTTCTTGCCGCCGTGCTCGCGCTCGATCTGTAGCGAGCCAATGCCGATCAACTCGCCCTTGGCGTTGATCAGGGCGGCACCGCCCCAGTTCGGATGCGCCGGATGCGTGAAAATCGCGTCGTCGAGCAGGTATTCCCAATAGCCGGCGAATTCCTGTGTCGCGGCGATCTTCCCGGCCACGGACCGCGTGCGTCCGCCGACGCCGCCGACCACCACGCGATCGCCGATCTTCGCGCTCGCCGACTCGCCGAGCGGCAGCGGCGCGATGTCGATCTCGCCGAGCGCCTGCACGAGTCCGAAACCGCTTTCCTGATCGACGCCCAGCGCCGTGCCTTGCACCACGCGGCCGTCGCCGAGATGCACCCAGATCGTTTCGGCCTCGGTGATGAGATAGCCGATGGTGAGAATGAGACCGTCACCGATCAGCACGCCATTGCCGGCGCGCTCGGTTCCGAGCGTATCTGCCGTGAAAGCATCTTCCGGGATGATGCAATGCAGCCCAACCACCGCCTCCAGCGCCTGTTCGAGGTCGAATCCGTAATCCTCAGCACGCGGCTGCACGCCCGGGGGCACTTTCCACTCGGTCAGTGAAGGCATGCAAAATCTCCTTTGTCCGTAAAGGGTAGCCTCCGCCATATAAGAACCGATCGCGGACGTGGAAGTCCAGCCTGTGAACTTAGCGGCCCTGCGGCGTTTGGTTACGCACGGGGACGTTGCGCGAGCCACGCCAGCAGCACCGCATTGACCTCGCGTGGATAGCAGTGGCTGAGATCGTCGATCTCGCGATAGGTGACATCGGCGCCAGCGATCATGAGCGCCTGCTGTGCATCGCGCGCGGTCTGCACCGGAAACATCCAGTCGAGACGGCCATGGACGAGATGGATCGGCAGGCCGCGCAGGCGATCTGCATCGGCAAACTGCGCCATCAGCGGATGGAAGGTCGAGGCCACCGGCGCCAGATGGGTGAAGGGCGACTCCGCACGAAGGCCGCTGACATAGCAGAAGGTGCCGCCATCGCTCATGCCGGTCAGCAGCAATTGCGCGGGATCGATATGCCAGCGCGACTGCACCAGATCGAGAATGCGCGAAAGATTCGGCGTATCGGCATCGTCGCCCATCAGCGCCCAGGTGCTGCCGATCGCCGTCGGCGCGATGACGATCGCGCCAGAGCTGCGCGCATCGGCGAGCCAGCTCCACAAAAAAGCCCGGCCGTTGCCGCTGCCACCATGCAACGCCATCACCAGCGGCCAGGCACGATCCGGCGTGTAGGTTTCCGGCACATACATCGAGAAACCGCCGCGACGTCCGGGCTCACCATCATGAATGACGCCGGTGTTCTCTACCGAGGGCGAGGCCAATCGTTCAAGCAATGCCGTGTTCTCGCGCATGTCAGGCGGAAGAAAGAACGTACTCACCGGCGGCAGCCGCGCCACCGTGGCATAAAGCGATTCCTGCGCGCGCGTGGCGTGGCGTAACGCGCGAAACACCATCGGAAGATCGCCGCCGGGCTGCTGGGCGGCGCGCAGGCCGGTAAAGGCTGTTAGCGCCGCGTCACTCGCCGCATCGAGATGTGCCCGCAGATCGCTAAAATCATCCGGCCATGCGTTGAGCTCTGCGCGCACCGCCTTGAGCGCCTGATCGGGCTCGCCCACCGCTTCCATGACGGCACCGAAAGTCGGCGGATGCAGATTGCGCGCAACGAATTGCAACGCCTCGAGCGACTGCAGCAGGGGCGGCAGCAGAACAACGATATCGTCGACGACTATGTCGCTCATCGGAAGCTCCGGGTAGATCGTTTGGCCCCATCAACCCGGGACCGAGCGAGAGGCCAGAGACCATACTGATACGACGGCAAAGCGGCCATCTGCGCCCGGCGAAAGATCTGTCAGCCCCAGTTACGGATCATCCAAGTCACTCACATTCGGTACAATCGCTGCGACGCAACATTGAAATACCATAGACTTCTCGATTTTGTATACATATACAAAATTCATGAGCATCAGCCCGATCGCCGCCAGGCCCTATCTGAGAGACGAAGTCTATACGGCCCTGAAAGTTCGACTGGGGGTGCGTGCGGCCGGCCTCACGGCCCCCTTGCGGCTTCGAGAAGAGGAGCTTGCGGCAGAGCTCGGGGTCAGCCGGACTCCCGTACGCGAGGCCATGCGCAGGCTCGAGCAGGAAGGGCTGATCACGTTTCGCCCGCGCCGCGGCGCACGGCTGATGCCGACATCGCTGCCGGAATATCTCGAATGGCTGTCGATCCGAGAAATGCTGGAAGGTCTGGCAGCACGCGAAGTGGCCCTCAACGGTGCGAATGATGTCGCGCCCCGCCTGCGGGCCGTGTTCGCCGATTTCGATGAGGCCGGCGCTCTGGCACGCCCCGCCGAATATGCCGCTGCCAACACCGCCTTTCATGCGCTGATGATCAAAGAAAGCGGCAACGCCCTGCTCGGCAAAACATGGGACTCATTCGGCCATCTGAAAATGGCGGGACTGCGCTTCATCGAGCGTCTCAATCGCGGCTCGCAATCGTTTCATGAGCACCACGACATCATCGACGCGATCGCGCAGCGCGATCCCGACCGCGCGGAAATGCTCGCACGACGGCATGTCCGTTTGCTGCGCGACCAGGCAGCGGCGTCATTGAAAGAATTCGACCCTCCACGAACAGAATGAGACCACACCATGATCTTCCTCACTTTTGCAGCCGCCGACGGATCGCATCTCGGCCTCTTGATCGATGACAATGTTCTCGATCTGACAAAGGCCTGGCCGGCAGCCGGCCACGCCTCCGCGCCGCGCCATGTCGGCGATCTCGCCGAAGCCGGCGAAGCCGGGCTCGCCATCGTGCGTGATCTCGCATCGGCAGTGAATGTCGCGAACCTTGTTGCGCTGGCATCGCTGACACTGATGGCACCGATCCCGCGGCCGAAGAAGAACGTTTTCTGCGTCGGCCGCAATTACAAGGACCATATCGACGAAGGCATGCGCGCGCAGGGCAAGGCGCCCGCGCCGCTGCCGAGCGTGCCGGAATTCTTCACCAAACCGCCGACCGCCGTGATCGCTTCAGGTGAAACGATTCCGCAGCATGCCAATGTCACCGAACAGCTCGATTACGAAGTCGAGCTCGCCGTCATCATCGGCAAGCCGGGCAGCAACATTTCCGCGCAGAACGCCTTCGATCATGTGTTCGGCTATTCGATCATCAACGATATCACCGGCCGCGACATGCAACGCCGTTACGGCCAGTGGTTCAAAGGCAAAGGCCTCGATCGCTCCTGCCCGTTCGGGCCGGTTGTGGTCCATGCGTCCGCCCTGCCGAATGTTGCCGACATCAGGATCTTCAGCACCGTCAATGGCGAGGTACGTCAGGACAGCCGCACCAGCCGCATGATTTTCGATATCCCGGCCATCATCGAACATCTGACGCGCGGTCTCACGCTGGAACCCGGAGACGTGATCGCCACCGGAACTCCATCCGGGGTCGGCTATGCGATGACGCCGCCGCGCTTCCTGCTCAAGGGGGATCGCGTCACAGCCGAGATCGAAGGCATCGGCATCCTGTCCAACAGCATCGTGGCCTGACACGGCACCGCACTCGCCAAAAACAAGGACAACAACATGAGTGATTCCCGGACATTTCGCGTGCAGCGCGCGACGTCGGACTTTCGCTGGCCGAATGGTGCACGCATCGGCATCGTCTTCAACCTGGCCTACGAAGCCTGGTCGCCCGGCAAGGCGCCGGGCATCGGGCCGATGGGCAACGTGTTGCAGCCCGGCTTTTTCGATACCAACGCACATTCCTGGGCAAGCTACGGCGCCGTGCGCGGCATCCAGCGCCTCACGCGCATCGCTGCCGCAAACGATGTGAAGACCAGCATCATGGTCAACGGTGTGCTCGCCGAAACCCACCCGACCGTGCTGAAGGAGCTTCATGCCGCTGGTCACGAGATCGTGGCGCATTCCTATGGCATGGATGTCATCCCGGTCTATTTCGACGAGGCCGGTGAGCGCGCCAATATCCGCCGCACCGGTGACCTCATCGCCGCCGTCACCGGCGAACGTCCGAAAGGATGGATCAGCCCACGTGGCACGGGAAGCCTGATTTCGCCAAAGCTGCTCGCTGAGGAAGGCTATGTCTGGTTCGGCGACTGCAATGACGACGACCTGCCCTCGATTATCACGCAGAAAGATGCGCCGGAACAACGCATCGTCGGCATTCCGCTGACGATGGACGTGAACGATCTGCCGCACAGCATCCGCTACGGCAATGCGCCGGCAACGCTGATCGACCAGTTCCGCGCCATCCTCGACAATGCAAGCCAGGCCGACGCGGCACCGTTCATGCTCGATGTCACCGCGCACACCCATGTGTTCGGTCGGCCGGCGGGCGCGTGGGTTTACGACGCCATGATCAAGCTTGCGCGCAAGCGCGACGATGTCTGGATCGGCACGCGTATGGAGATTGCCGAATACGCGCTGGCGCAGGGCCGGTGGTTCAAGGACGAGGTGTTCTGAACCACGCCCGTTGAGGAGGCGCAAAAGCCTCCCGAAAAAACATCGAGGAGGAATATCATGACGCACTTCTTCAAGCGCGCATCCAGCGCGGTCGTCATCACCGCAGCGCTGCTGACGGCGATCGGTCCCGCCGTCGCCCAGCAGCCCTACCCGGCGCAGCCGGTGCGCCTGCTCGTCGCTTTCGCGCCGGGCGGCCCCGCCGATATCATCGCGCGCATTGTCGGACAGAAACTGAACGACCTGTGGCGCGAACCCGTCGTGATCGAGAATCGCGGTGGTGCCAGTGGCAATATCGCGGCTGCCGCGGCTGCAAGGGCCGAACCCAATGGCTATACCGTGCTGGTGACAACAAGCGCATTCGCCGTCAATCCGAGCCTGTCGGCAAAGGCCGGCTATTCGCCGGATGAATTCAAGACCGTGGTGGTCGCGGCGACCACGCCCAATCTGATCGTCGGCGCGCCTAGTCTCACAGCATCGACCCTGCGCGAGGTGATCGCCTCTGCCGCCAAGGAAAACTTCACCTATGGCACCGCCGGTGTCGGCACCACGCCGCATCTGTCGGCCGAAAAAATATTCAGGCTCAACGCCAAGGCCAACATCGTGCATGCGCCATTCACGGGTGCAGGTCCCGCGCTAAATGCCGTGATGGGCGGTCACACGCCTCTGGCCAGTGTCGCCTTGCCCGCGGCGATGGAGCTGGTGAAGGGCAAACAGGTCAAGGCGCTGGCCGTGACAAGCCGTGAGCGTATGCCATCGCTTCCGGATGTCCCGACCGCGCGCGAGCTCGGACTGAGTGACGACGAGGATGCAACCTGGGTGGCATTCCTGGTCCCGGCCAAGACGCCGCAGGCAATCATCGACAAGCTCAACGCTGACGTGAACAAGACGCTTGCAGATGCAAGTGTTCGCGAACAATTCGACCGCATCGGATTCGCGGCCGTTGGCGGCTCGGTGACAGACTCCCAGAGCTATGTGCGTGGAGAGATCACCAAATGGGGCGACATCATCCGCAAGCTCGAGCTGAAGCAGGAATAGCGATCTTGGCGTAGCGCCTGACGCCCCTACGGATCCAGTTCCGTATCCCAGTAGAGATAGTCCAGCCAGCTGCCGTGCAGATAGTTCGGCGGAAACAGCCGGCCGTTGCGATGCAGCTGGTGCACCGTCGGCGCGAACGCCGTCTGGCGCGGGAACATGCGCGCCTGCTGCGTGGTCATGTTGCCCTTGCGCAGATTGCAAGGCGAACAGGCCGCAACAACGTTCTCCCAGGTGGTCTGGCCGCCCTTGGAGCGTGGAATGATATGATCGAAGGTCAGATCGTCATGCGAGCCGCAATACTGGCAGGAGAAGCGGTCGCGCAGGAAAACGTTGAACCGGGTGAAGGCGGGATGCGTCGTCGGCTTCACGAACGACTTCAGCGACACCACGCTGGGCAGCTGAAATTCGAACGAAGGACTCCGCACCGCGTGATCGTAGTGCTCTACGATATTCACACGGTCGAGAAACACTGCCTTGATCGCGTCTTGCCACGACCACAGCGACAGTGGGTAGTAACTCAGCGGCCGGAAGTCCGCATTGAGGACCAGAACCGGCCAACCGCCTTGCGAGACATGTGCGTTCAAGTAACGCTCCTGACCCCCACATATGGCTGCGAAGCAACCTGTCTCCACATACTACAGGCAGCGTGACAGGGTTGTGAAGGGCATAGGGCAGACCTTATCCCCTCACAAAAGCGCCGCGTTGGGTCGCTTTTCTGGGAACTGCGGGTGGTCTGTCGCAGCGCCTGCCGCTAAACCCCGTGGCGCGTGCCCGGTTCGCGGCCGCAAATACCGGACGCTGCCCGATGGTCCCTTCCTCCCGCTATCTCGAGGCCCCGCAACGGCTGCGCGCCTTTGTCCGTGCGCATGAAACCAGCCTTGCGATTCTGGCAGCGCTGATCGGCGTGATCGGCGGTCTCGTGGTGGCCGCCATGAGCGCTGCGGTCAGCGTTCTTCACGCCGTGTTGTTCAATCTGGAATGGGGCCAGCGGCTCTCCAGCCAGTTCTGGATTGATCCGGTGCGCGCGATTCTGGTTCCCACCTTTGGCGGGCTGCTGCTGGGCGTCGCCTTCCTGTGGCTTTTGCGCTGGCGACCGGCCCGCGAGGTCGACCCCATCGAGGCCAACGCGCTCCATGGGGGGCGGATGTCGTTCCGCGGCAGCATCATCGTAGCGCTGCAAACCGTGTGGTCCAGCGGAGTCGGAGCCTCGGTCGGCCTCGAGGCCGGCTACACCCAGCTCGCCAGCGGGCTCGGTGCCTCCATCGGGCGCGCCTTCCACCTGCGTCGCGGCGACCAGCGCGTGATGGTCGGCTGCGGTGCGGCAGCTGCCATTGCCGGCGCATTCGGTGCGCCGCTGGCCGGCGCATTCTATGCCTTTGAACTGGTGATCGGCGGCTACACATCGGCGAGCCTGATGCCGGTCGGCATCGCCGCAGTAATTGGCTATTTCGTAGCCCATGCCTTCGATCCGTTGTCGCTTGGCGTCGTTGCCGGCCGGTTCGGCGACGTGCTCGGTCACGATCTCGCAGTGGCCGCCTTGCTCGGCGTCTTCGCCGCGACCTTCGGCATCGGCATCATGCGTGTCGTCGCCTGGACCGAAGCGCTGCTCACCAAAATCAAACTGTGGCCGCCGCTGCGTCCGGCGCTGGGCGGGCTGCTGGTCGGGTTGATGGCGCTGCTGACGCCGCAAGTCATGGCATCCGGACATGGCGCGCTGCATTTCGGCGGCATGACGGCCTATCCGGTCGCATTGGTGGCCTTCGTGATGGCGCTGAAAACGCTCGCCTCGATCGTCTCGCTCGGCACCGGTTTTCGTGGCGGTCTGTTTTTTGCCACGCTGTTTCTCGGCGCGCTCGGCGGCCATCTGTTCGCGGTCGGCTTCAACGCGACCGGCATCGGCTTCACCATCGATCCCGCCGTCTACACCATCATCGGCATGAGCGCGCTGTCGGCCTCGGTGATCGGCGGGCCGCTCACCATGTCCTTCATCGCGCTTGAATCCACCGGCAATCTCTGGCTCACCACCGCAGTGCTGGTCGCCGTCATCATCTCCACCCAGCTGACCCGCGAGCTGTTCGGCTACTCCTTCGCCACATGGCGGCTGCATCTGCGCGGCGAGACCATCCGCAGTGCCGCCGACGTCGGCTGGATCCGCGATCTCACCGTCAGGCGGCTGCTGCGCCCGGACGTGCCGACTGTCGACTCCACCATGCCGCTCGACGAATTCCGCGAGAAATTCCCGCTCGGCTCGAAGACCCAGGTCGTCGCCGTCGATCCCGAAGGCCGCTATGTCGGCCTCGCCATCGTCGCTGAAGCGCATTCGCCTGACGTGACGGCATTCCGGCTCGACAGCCTGCTGCATTGTCGCGACGTCGTCCTGCATCCGGACATGAACATCCGCGACGCCATGGTGGTATTCGAGGGCGCCGAAGCGGAATCGCTGGCGGTGGTCGAGGCCGAAAGCCACCGCGTGCTCGGCACGCTCTCGGAGGCTCATGCGACACGGCGCTATGCCGAAGAGTCCGAGCAGCGCCGCCGCGAAGCCCTCGGCGAGATGTGATGGTTCGCCATTAGCCGTCCGCGAGCGACAGCATATGCCCCTGATCGGGCGGCACCCGGCCGGCCAGTGTAGCGCGATAGATATTCTCGACGGCGACAGGACCATGGCTCTCGGCAACCGTGAGCGACTTCTCCAGCAGCGGCAGGAATTCCGACCACGCCGCGTTGAAGCGTGTATCGATGCCGCCCGGTCCCCATTCTTTGGCGCGCTTGCGAATCTGGTCCGGCGCGAAGAACCATGAGGGCTTGGCGCCGGGAAGCTCCTCATCCACCGCTGTATCCTGATGGGTGAGCCCGACGCGCCCGCTATAAACGAGTTTGTCCTTGAGGTGCCGATGCAGCCGGCCGCGCAGGTCGGCATTCCCGGCCATATCGACGAAGGCCACCGGCTGATCGGCGGGCAGCGTATCGATATGATCGTAGAGCACGACATCGTCGTAGCAGCCGAGCGACCGCACGAAATCGGCGTTGCCCGTTGATGTGAGTCCGATCACACGAACCGGCTTGCGCTTGCTGTGCAGCAGACGCGCGAGACCGAAGGCTGTCTTGCTGGAGGCACTGGAGAGAATGACAGTGCGTGCACCGAAGAATTCCTCCTCGGCGAGAAAATCATCGACCAGGAACGAGAGCATGAAGAGCGGCCGCAGCAGCGCCTGATAATCTCCGTTGCGTCCAGCAAAGGCCGGATCACCGGTCACCCGTGCATAGGCATTGTAGACCGGCGCCACGCCCTGCCGATGCGCCGCGCCATCGCGCAGACCGCGCTTGCTGACATCCGCGGCCTCGATCACCAGATGCGAGGCCATCGGGAAATAGCCAAACAGCCGCTCGCCTTCGGCGATCTGCGGATGCATCGACGCGATCACCCTGCCAAAACCCCAGACCGGAATGTTGCCGAAGCCGTCAGGCGCCTTGAACAACTGCCAGTATTTCATGACATCGCCCAGCATCGCATAAGTGATATTGTTTGCGGTGAAGGCGAAGCGTTCGACCTCGACCAGAAGGCAATCATCGGACAGTTCGTCCAGTCGCGGTAGCGACATCTGCACCAGCGCGGTGTTCTGAAAATTATTCTTGGCTATGTTGAATTGCGTATACGCGTTCATGATCGAACTCCGCTGCGTTTCCCTGCAGCGATCATTCCTTTCACCAATGTCTGTTTTGCGACAGCGGAGTTGTTTAAAACAACGTCCGTTTCAAACGCTGTTCGACTACACCGTGGGAACCGTGCCGCCGTCGATCACGAATTCTGCACCGGTGATTGACGCCGCGCGCGGCGATGCCAGAAATGCCACGAGGTCCCCGACTTCGTGCGGCCTGGCCGGGCGTCCGAGCGGAATACCGCCGAGCGAATCCATCAGCATTCTCTGCGCGCCCTCATAATCGGTGCTGTTCTCGTCGGCGATCGTCTGCACCAGCCTGACGGCGGCCTCGGTTTCCACCCAGCCCGGCGAGACGCGCACCACGCGGATGCCTTTCGGGCTAACTTCCTTTGATAGCGCCTTGCTGTAGTTTCCGAGTGCCGCTTTCGCTGCCGCGTAGGCCATCGTGGCATCGTGCAACGGCAGCACACGCTGGATCGAAGTGACATGAATGATCACGCCGGATTTCTGCTCCAGCATCGACGGCAACAGAGCGCGATCCAGTCGGACGGCAGCATAGAGATTCAGGTCCATTGCGCGCTGCCAGGCGGTGTCATCGAGCTTTGCGAAACCGCCCGCAGACGCGGACGACCCGCCAACGACGTGGACAATGATATCGATGCCGCCGAGGCTCTTCAGGACCGCGTCGGCGAGCGCCGTGCACCCGTCGGCGGTGGCAACGTCAGCAACGACGAAGCCGGCATGGTCCGGCATGCCGGCCGGCCTGTTGCGCGCTGTCGTGAGCACCACTGCACCCTGTGCCAGCAGGCACGCGACGACGGCTGCACCAATACCTTTGGTCCCACCGGTCACGAGCGCCCGCTTGCCAGCGAGTTCGCCGCCCGCCTGATGATTTGTCATCGTCCAGTTCCTCATTTTCACATCCGCACAGCGCGGCGCATTGTCTGCGAGGGAAATGCGGATATGTTTGCCGAATGACAAGAACGCACGAGAAAGTGGGGGGCTTACCTCCAGGTAAGGAACCGTGGACTGCGACGACCGCATCGGACGGGATCGAGCAGTCGCTGAAGATGATCGGCGGACGCTGGAAGCTGGAAATCCTGTTTCGTCTGTTCGGCGGCCGAATTTTGCGCTTCTCTGAACTCGAACGCGCAATCCCTGCGGCCTCGCAGAAGATGCTCGCGCAGCAATTGCGGCAGCTCGAGGCCGACGGCATTGTTCGACGCGTCGTGCACGCGCAGGTGCCGCCGAAGGTTGAATATGCGCTAACGGATTGGGGCGAATCTCTTTGCCCTTCGCTCGACGCACTGCTCACATGGTTCGTATGGAAGCCAGCATCCGACGCCGCAGTATCTGCCATAGGGACATCCACCTTGCCTCCTGCCGAGGAATAGCCTGGCCCGCGCAGTCGACGCCGCGGCCCGCGACGTGTTCACTTCGCCGGTTTGCCGATCACGCCTTCGCGCTTCTTGATGGCGTGATAGTAGGCCCACCACAGATGCGCCGCGGCGCCGCGCAGCGGACGCCATGGTTCTGCCAGCGGCGCCATCTGTTTCACGGTCGGACGCTCCTTGAGACCGAGCCCGACCTTGATGGATTCCTGAATGGCGACATCGCCCGCCGGCCATGCGTCGCCATGGCCGAGACAAAACAGCAGATAGACGTCGGCCGTCCACGGACCGATGCCGTGCAACGCGACCAGCGTGTTATGCGCAGCGTCGGCGTCTTCCTCGGCGAGCACATCGAGATTCAACCGCTCCTCGACAAGCTCGCGCGCCAGCGCCTTCAACGTCTTGATCTTCGCCGCCGACAGGCCAAGCCGGCCCAGGCGATCGGTACGCGCCTTGCGGATGGCGTGATGATCGAATGGCGAGAAGGCGCCCGAGACGCGGCCCCAGATCGCTGAAGCCGACGCCACCGAGACCTGCTGCCCGCAGACGATCTGCGCAAGCCCTTCGAAGCCCGGCGCACGTTGCCGAAGTGCCGGCATCCCGGCAATGGCCAGGATCGGTTTCAGCCGCGGGTCGAGCTTCACCAGCTCCATAACGGCGTCGTCGAGCACGGATTGATCGGTAAGATGAACGGTCATGATTCCCAAGGATCACCACGGCGTGACCGCAAGATCAATGCTGCCAATGAATGCGCTGCGGCAATAGCGCACCACGCAACCGGGAACCAAAGCCCCGGACGTCGCGTTGTTTGGGTTCAATGGAGGCTACCGCTATGCGGACGTTTTTTGGAATGATCCTGGGTGCACTGATCCTGGGCATCGGCGTTTACATCTACGATTCGATGTCGACCTCGTCAGTGGCGAACGGCCAGACGGCGCAGGAGCGCCGGACGATCGTCAACTGGGATGTTGCTGCCAATGAGTGGGAAGCACTGAAGACGCGCACCAAGCAGGATTGGGCCAAGCTGACCTCGCAAGTGAAGTCGTAAGCACATCAGCAACGAGAAGACTGGTTAAGCCGATCAAATATGCCCTCGCCGAAGAGCGGGGGCATTTTCTGTCTGAACGCGCTGAAGCTTACTTCTTCGCAGCCGCGGCTTTACGCGCATCGGCGATCGCGAGAACGAATTGTTCTTTGGTGATCGGCCCGGGAATGCGGAACTTGCCGACGATAAAGGATGGCGTGCCGTTAAAGCCGAAAGCCGTCGCCTGCTCATCGATCTGCTTCAGCTTGGCAACGATCGCATCCTGATTTTTCTGCAGATCGGCGACGGCGCGATCGACATCGATACCGGCCTTGGCGAGCCGGTCACGCGCGATCGCTTCCGTCAGTTTGGTATCGAGGCTGATCAGGGCGTCTTGCGCCTCGATGAACTTGTTCTGGTATCTGGCAGCGAGCACGAGACGGGCCGCATAGACGGACACCGGCCCGAGGATCGGCCAGTCCTTCGACACCAGGCGAACCTTGCCGTCTTCCTTCACCAGGGCGTGCAGGTCGGGGGCGATCTTGCGGCAATAGGGGCATTGGTAGTCGAAATATTCGACGATGGTGATGTCGCCCTTCGGGTTACCTGCGGCCGGGATGTCCGGATCGCGGAGTACCGCGGCTTCGTTAAGGACGTCTTC
This sequence comes from Tardiphaga sp. 285_C5_N1_2, assembly GCF_052076065.1. Classification (NCBI taxonomy): domain Bacteria; kingdom Pseudomonadati; phylum Pseudomonadota; class Alphaproteobacteria; order Hyphomicrobiales; family Nitrobacteraceae; genus Tardiphaga; species Tardiphaga sp. 285_C5_N1_2. The sequence goes on along the minus strand of NZ_CP197241.1, from coordinate 315,869 downwards.
GTCCTTGGCGGCACCAGATGCCGCGAGCACCTTGCCGGAGGCGCCGAGCAGCATGGCGCCACCGAAAAGCCCGAGCGCAGCGCGGCGCGTCGTGGCGGTCTTCGAGGTCTCGCGGGTTGCGGCGGTCATGATGTTCTCCGAAGACGCATCATGCGCCAGCGCTCAGGTGATGTAGATGTTGCGGGCCAACATATAGAGCGCCACGACGATAATGATAGACGCAAAAACGGTATTCAACGCGCCGCGCCGCAGCGACAGATGTCGCGCCAGGCTGGTTCCCAACAGTCCGCCGAGCAACCCACCCAGAATGAACACCAGCGCGAGTTTCCAGGAGATCAACCCGGACCAGGCATAGCTCGATGCCGTGGTGAGACCGAATGCGGTGACCGCCACCAGCGATGACGAGATCGCACTCATGATCGACATGCCCGTGGCCGCCATCAGCGCCGGCACGATCAGAAAGCCGCCACCGATTCCGAAGAAGCCGGACAGCGCGCCGGTGACAAGACCCAGCGCAAGCAGCGAAGGCGTGTTCGACATGCTGATCTCGACGCGGTGCTCGCCGACTTGGGCGCGCGTCTTCAGCATCAGCACGGCGATCACCAGCATCAGGACCGCGAACAGCGCCAGCAAATTCTGCCCGTCCACCTGCTTGCCGAGAATCGAGCCTCCGAGCGCACCGGCGATTCCTGCAGCAGCAAACACCAGCGCGCAGGACCAGTGCACATTGCCGCCACGCGCATGATTGCCGAGATTGACCGCCGCATTGGCCGCGACCGCAATGGCGCTGGTGCCGATCGCGACATGCGGCTCAGGCACGCCGACGACATAGACCATCAGCGGCACAGCGAGGATCGAGCCGCCGCCACCGACCAGGCCGAGCGAGAAGCCGACCAGTGCGCCCGAAGCCAGGCCGAGCGCCCCCTGCATCACAGTCATCATGAACGGCTGATTCTCATCTTCTCATCTGAGCATGATCTTTCGAAAAAATCAGTGTCCACTTGTTCGGATCATGCGCGCAACGGCGTGACCATAATGACCTTTCCGGCGCGGCTCCATGCAGCCGGCATCACAAATCCGCCTGCCGGGAAAACGCTGTCGTGACCATCAGCGCACCAGCAGGGTAACGGCAAGCGGAACCAGCAGAGAGGTCACCAGCGCATTCAGGCTCATGGCAATGCCCGCAAAGACGCCGGCCACGGCATCCACCTGAAAGGCCCGTGCGGTGCCGATCCCATGCGACGCCAATCCGACGGCAAAGCCACGGGCGCGATAATCGGTGATGCCCATGCGGTTCATCATCGGCGTGACGATGATCGCCCCCATGATGCCTGTGAGCACCACCGCCACCGCGGTCAGCGATGCGTCAGCGCCGAGCGACTCGCTGATGCCCATGGCGACGCCGGCGGTGACCGATTTCGGCGCCAGCGACAGCGCCACGTTGTTCGGCAGGCCGAAGGCCTTTGCCAGCAACACGACCGAGACGATCGCCGTGGCGCAGCCGACCACCAGCGCGGCGAGCATCGGCACGATCGCTGCCGCCACGACCTTGCGATTCTCATAGAGTGGCACCGCGAGCGCCACGGTCGCCGGACCGAGCAGGAAGTGCACGAATTGCGCACCGCTGAAATAGGTCGTGTAGGACGTCCCGGTCAGCAGCAGGAACACGGCGATGATCCACATCGAGTGGAACACCGGATTGGCGAATGGATGCCGGCCGGTCGCCAGCGACAGCGCATCGGCCGTCGCATAGACCAGCAGGGTCACGGTCAGCCAGAGCAGCGGCTGCTGCGAGAGATAGACCCAGAGTGAGAACGGATTGGCGGTCATCACGCGCTTCGCCCGCGTGTCATGACCCGGCTGATGATGAGAAACGTCGCCACCGTCACCAGCAACGTGATCACAACCGAGATCGCCAGAACGCCGACGATGGCCGTGCCATGCTCGGCCAGCAGATCGAGCTTCTGCACCACGCCGACACCGGCGGGAATGAACATCAGCGACAGATGCGCGAGCAGGCCCCTCGCGGCATTCTCCACGCCGCCGCCCTGCAGCGGCCCTTGCGCGAACAGCATGGCGCGGTCACGCAGCAACAGCAGAACGAGCAGCAGCAACATGCCGAGCACCGGGCCGGGCACCGGCCATGCAAAAGCGCGCACAGCGATCTCACCAGCGAGCTGGCACAGCAGGATCAGGGACAGACTGGCAATCATGGGGACTCCGCAGGTGACGGATCGTTATCGCCCGCGAAGCAAGTGATGTCGATCAACCCCAGCGCGCGGCTGATCCGATCAGGCGGCACCCTTCAGCTTCTTGGTGCATTCGCTGTAGTAGCCGCCGCCTTTTTCGATCCACTTCAGGCCGCCATTGGCATTAGCGGCCTTGTTGGCATTGTACTGATCCACGCAGGTGTGCATCCGCGCTTTGCCAGCCGTCTCCTTGGCGTATTTCGGATCGACCGCCGACGGGAAGGTGGCAGGGCCCGCCGGAGCCGCAGCTGTCGTCGCTGCCGGCTTCGGGGCTGCAGCAGGTTTGGGAGCCGCTGCGGACTTGGCTTCGGCAGGCTTGGCTTCAGCAGGCTTGGCTTCGGCAGCCTTCGGCGCCGCGGTTGCAGCAGGCGCAGCGGCGGGCGTCGTCGCAGCGGCATCGGTCCCGCATTCGGCTTTGCGGAAGTCATTCCATTTCTGGCCGTTCAGCGTGCCGGCGGTCTTGGCCGCCTGATATTTTGCACTGCATTCAGTTGCGGTGAGTGCATGGGCCGGACTGAAGGCAAGCAAAGCAAAACTGGATACTGCAATCGCGCAGGCGAATTTGACAGGCATTGTCATGGCGTTCTCTCCCTTTGCTACACAAAGTAAAAGTAGACGATGGCATCCTATCGCTACCGCTGCATGTGGCAACGACATCGCAGCTCCCCGCGAAAAATTATCGTGATCGCACCATCAGATATATTTGAACTCATTCACCTGCCGTTCAGCCCGGCGCGCCCACCCTGTCCTCCCTGTTCAATTCGAGGTGCTGCCATGATCCGATTCGCTTCCAGCTTAGCTACCGCTGCCGTCGCCTCCTTCCTCCTGGTCGGCGCGGCCACCGCTCAGACACCTGCGCCGGCGGCCACCAAGACTGCGCCCGCCAAGGCGGCCCCCGCCGAGAAGATGGCGCCTGCGGACAAGACAGCCGAGAAACCCCGCACCGCAGCGTCACTCGAATGTTCGAAACAGGCCGATGCCAAGGGCCTGCATGGCACCGAGCGCCGTAAATTCCGTTCTGAATGCAAGAAGACCACGAAACCGAACTAAACTCTCGTCATGCGCCTGTCCCTCGCCCGGAAAGCGAGGGACAGGTAGACCACACTGCATTTGTCGACAGGTGCGGACTTTGCCATAAAGCGGGCTCCTTCAGCTTTCCGTGCAAATGGCCATCGCTCTTCCCAGCTCCCTGCAGATCCGCACCACCCTTGAGACCCTCGTCATCGGCACGACCGGCGGCGCGCTATTCTATTGGGCGGAATTGCCGGGCGGGCTGATCTCCGGCGCGATGATCGCGGTCGCGGCTTACGGCATCTTCGGCCGCCCGGTCGGCCTGCCGCAGCCGATGGCCCATGTCATTCTGATGACACTGGGCCTGTCGCTCGGCTCGATGGTGTCGCCGGAAATGGTGCACAATCTCAGCGCCTATCCGGTGACCATCGCGCTGCTAGCGCTGGCCACCTTCTGCGCCACCTTCGGCAGCAGCATCTATCTGCAGCGCGTTCATGGCTGGGACCGCACCTCGGCGCTGCTGGCTGGCAGCCCCGGTGCGCTGTCGCAGATCATCATGCTGGCCACCGAGCGCAATGCCGACGTGCCGGGCATCGCCGTCGTGCAGATTTTTCGCGTCATCATCCTGACCGGCATGGTCCCGCTGCTGCTCGCCGCCACCGGCCTGATGGGTCATGGCCCGCTGCCATCGCGCGGGCCGGAAGCCTCGCCGCTGGCGCTCGCCGAACTCGCCGCCGCGGCCGTCGCCGTCTCGCTGTTCATGCGCTGGATCAAATTTCCGGCGAGCTGGATGTTCGGCGCGATGATGGCCTCGTCGGTGCTGCATGGCACCGGCTGGGTCCACGGCACGCTGCCGCAATGGGCCTATATCACGGCTCTGGTCGGCATCGGCAGCTTGATCGGCTCGCGCTTCGGCAAGATCTCGCCGCGCACCATTCTCAGCCACGTCTGGGCCGCGCTCGGTTCATTCACGGTAGCCATCGCCATCTCGGCCGTGTTCGTCACGATCATCGCGCTCACTACGACTGTGAAGCTGAGTGATGTCGTCGTCGCCTTCGCGCCCGGCGCCATGGACGCCATGCTCGCATTGGCGCTGACGTTGCACATCGATCCGGTGTTCGTTGGCGCGCATCATCTGTCGCGCTTCATCTATGTCTCGATCGTCACGCCCGGCATCGTGCATCTGTTCGGCAAGGCGCAGGACGACATCGACGATTGATCTTCAGTCTTCGCAGACATCGATCGAAACAATGGAATTGATCTAACAAATATGAGCGCCTTGCAGCGATTGCAGATGCCTGCATCGCAAGGTCTAGACGTATTCTACCGCGCATCGTAGTGCGCCACAGAACCAATCAAGTTAGACGCTCGATCAAGCTGGCGTGACCAGCATCATCGAGGCGTTGAAATGAAATTGAGAGCAAGAAAATCGACGAAGCAGACTGCACTGCTTTGCACCGTCAGTGTGATGGCATTGGCACTCGAACTTCCGCGCGACGCATTCGCGCAGGCCAGCCTGCCGCCAGTCACGGTGGATGCTCCGCAGCCCCAGCAGCGCGCACGCAGCACGACAGCAACGAGATCGCAGACATCGACACACGCAACGCGACGCGCACGCGCGACGACACCGCAGATTTCACCCGCGCCATCGGTTAATGAGCGCATCTATAGCGCCGACAACAACAGCTATGTCGCAGGTCAGGCCAGCTCGGCATCGAAGACGAATACGCCGCTGATCGACACGCCGCGTTCGGTGAGCGTCATCGACCGCAAGGAACTCGATGATCGCGGCGTCACCAGCATTCCGGAGGCGGTTCGTTACACAGCCGGCGTTACCACCGGCGGCTTCGGCTACGATCCGCGTTTCGATCAGATCTATGTCCGCGGCTTCTCGACGACGACGCTCGGCGACTTCCGTGACGGATTGAAGCAGTTCCCCTCCGGCTTCACCACATTCCGGACCGAACCCTATCAGCTTAATAGCGTCGAGGTGATCAAGGGCCCGGCCGCCGTGCTCTATGGACAGTCCGTCCCCGGCGGCCTCGTCGATCGCCGATCGAAATTCCCGGTCGAGAATCAGGTCAACGAGATTTCACTGGAAGGCGGCACCTATGGCCGCATGCAAACGGCGTTCGACATCGGCGGTGCCAGTTCCGACAAGTCGCTGCTGTACCGCCTGGTGGGCCTCGGCCGCGCCGGCGAGACCAATTACGATATCGCCGACGAGCGGCTGATGCTGGCGCCATCGATCACCTGGCGACCGACCATCGACACCACGCTGACCGCCTATGCCATCTTGCAGAAGGACGAAACCGACGCCAGCGTCGCCATGCTCAATCGCGACGGCCAGCTGGTGAACGTCAACGGCGCGACCATCAAGCTGCGATCGAGCGATCCGAAATACGACTATCTGCGGCAGCAGCAGGCGCAGGTCGGCTACAAGCTCGAGCACCGCTTCGACGACGTCTTCACGTTCCGCCAGCATACGCGGTTCGGCGTGCTGCATGCGGAATCGCGGTATGTCAGCGGCAGCTTCGCGACGCCAACATCGACCGTCTATGACCGCGGTGCCGTAGCCGTCGGCGATGACCAGACGAGCTGGCAAACCGACAATGCGCTGCAGGCCGACTTCGCCACCGGCCCGATCGCCCACCGCACACTGTTCGGCGTGAATTACGATCACAATACCTGGGACTTCAAGCTCGGCCTGGGCGCGGTGAATCCCGGCTATGCGCTCAACATCCTGAATCCCGTCTACGGCATTGCCGGGCCAACCCCGGGTTATACGTCCGGTTCGCGTTCGACGCAGGAACAGGTCGGCGTCTATCTGCAGGACCAGATGCGACTCGGCAACTGGCACCTGTCGGTCAGCGGCCGTCAGGACTGGACCGATCGCACGCAAATCAATTCCTATACGGGCGCCGTCACAGGCGCGCGCAACGACAACGCGTTCTCCTACAGCGCCGGCCTGCTCTATCACTTCGAGAACGGCATCGCGCCCTATGTGAGCTATGCGACCTCATTCCAGCCGGAGACCTCACTCGGCCTCGACGGCATCGTGCTGGCGCCATCCGAAGGCGAACAAATCGAAGGCGGCGTGAAGTATCAGCCACGGCCCGACGTGCTGCTCACGGCGTCGATCTACGACCTCAAGGAGAAGAACGCCGCCAAGCTCGCCGGCTATGTCAACGGCATCGCCTATTATGCCTCGGTCGGCGAAATCCGCGTGCAGGGCTTCGAATTCGAGGCACGCGCACGACTCACGCCGGAACTCGAAACGGTGACGGCCTACACCTATTCCGACGCGGAGATCACCAGGAGCTCGATCGCGACCGAGCTCGGCAAGACCCCTGCAGTGACGCCGAAGCACACCGCATCGAGCTGGATGAACTACACCTTCCTGAACGGTTCGCTTGAAGGCCTCGGTCTCGGTGCAGGTGTCCGTTATATCGACGCGACCTGGACGTCGAACGACAACACCTCACGCAACAACGGCTATACGCTGTTCGATCTGGCCGCGCGTTACGATTTCGCCAAGCTTGGACCGAAGTTTGCGGGCTATCAGGCCTCGATCAACGCCAACAACGTCGCCGACGAGCAGGTTGCGGTCTGCAATTCCGGCTACTGCTATTTGAGCCAGGGACGCACGGTGATCGGCACGCTGCGCTATCGCTGGTAGCGGTGCCTCAGCGGGCAGGACCGGCGGCGGATCAGCGCCGTGCGGTCTTGCCGGCGCCCCACAGTGCGATCGCCGCCATCAGCAGCGAGATCAGCACATTGTAGCCGGCCAGCGACAGGCCCAAAAAGCGCCACTGCACCTCGTCGCAGCGGATCACCTTCACGGTGTCGAGGCGCTCCAGCAGGCTGCCGGCCTTGCCGAGATCGACCACCGGACCCGAACAGTCCGTTGGACCCTGCCAGAATGTCCATTCGACCCCGGCGTGATAACCGCCGAGCACCGCATTGGCGAGCGCCGCCAGCGCCAGCAGCGCGAGGCCGGTCACAACCAGGCCGCGCGGCACGTCCCTGGTGGCAGCAATCGCCACCAGCACCGCCAGCGGGATCGCGAGATAATAGGCATAGCGCTGTTCGAGGCAGAGCGGGCACGGCCGGATATCCAGTACCAGCTGGAAAAACCAAGCCCCCGCCAGCGTCGCCAGTGCGATCAGGCCCACCGCCAGCGCGGCGACCAGCGCCGGGTTCGACGAGGCATGCACGGGCGCGGATTGAGGGGCGGTCTGGGCAGTCACGATGCTCTCCGGAGTGGCTGCTGCGTCCTATCCCGGGCTCACCAGCCTGTCGAGGCAGCCCCGATCACACCGGAGTGTGCGCGGCGGCCAATCTGGCCAAACCGCAGGTTGACCCGCCGCCCGCGCCCGCTATATTCCGCCCGCTTCGCGCCCCCGGTCTCTCCGGCCGGCGTCCGAAGGCCCCTGTGGCGGAATTGGTAGACGCGCTCGACTCAAAATCGAGTTCCGCAAGGAGTGCTGGTTCGATTCCGGCCAGGGGCACCAACAGTTCATGCAATAATCCGTTGACGACGGGCTATATTTCCAAAAAGCGCGTCACCCGCAAATGACGACTGGAGGATTTGTCCTCACGCCGGCAGGGGTGCGGGCTCCGCTTTCGCCACCGGCATCGGCCTGAATGTCATTGCAATCAGGAAAGCGCCGAGCCCCATGATCCAGGAGCCGATATAGAGCCAAGCGTAGCTGGCGAACGAGTCGTAGATCAAACCTCCGGCGAGAGGTCCAGTCGCCATGCCAAGGCTGCCGGCCATGGCCGTTCCGCCGATCACCGTGCCCATCATCCGCAGCGGAAAGTTTTCGCGTGCGAGAACGGCGTAGAGCGGCATGGTGCCGGCGTAGATGAAGCCAAAGACCGCCGCCACGGTGTAGAACCCGCCGAGCTCACGCACGAAGACAAAACCGAGCGCGCCGAACGCCTGAGCGAGCAAGCCAAGGACCAGTACACGCTTGGCGCCAAAACGGTCGCCGAGCAGGCCGAAGGCGATACGGCCGCCCATCCCTGCCAGACCCTCAACGCTATAAATCGTGACCGCAGCGACAAGCGGTATGCCGCAGCTGATCGCGTAGCTCACAGTATGGATGATCGGCCCAGAATGCGTGGCACAGCAGAAGAAATTCGTCAGCAGCAGGATGATGAACTGTGGCGAGCGTAGCGCCTGCGCGCGCGACATCTCTGCTTGCACCGGCTCGGCGGATGGAGCGAAAGGCGCGCCCTCCAGCGCCGGCGCGCGGCGCACCAGCAGCGAGACTGGAATCATGATCGCGGCCACGACGAGGGCCACGATCTGCATCGAGGTGCGCCAATCGTGGTTCGAAACGAGCCAGGCCGCCAGCGGCGACATGGTCATGGGCGCCATGCCCATCCCCGCCGAAACCAGCGAGACGGCCAGGCTGCGATGCGTATCGAACCAGCCGGTGACTGCTGCCATCATCGGCGCAAAGATCGCGGCGGTGGCGCCGCCGACCATCAGCCCGAAGACAAATTGAAATGCGACCAGGGATGTCGCGAGGCTCGCCAGCACCAGGCTTGACGCGAGCACGACCGACCCGGTCAACACCACCGGGAGTGGCCCCAATCGGTCGGACAAAGTGCCCCAGATCATGCTGGTGACAGCCATCGCGAGGAAGCCAATTGTCATGGCGCTGGATATACCGGTGACCGACCAGCCGGTATCCCGCGCAATCGGCTGCAGGAACACCGGCAACGAAAACATGCCGCCGATCGCGACGCAGCCCAGAAGGCCGCCCGCGGCGACGATTACCCAGCGATAGTGAGAATTGGTCATTCCTGGTCTCCACGTTAGCGCTCTCTGAGTGGAAGACGCTCGGGACGGGCCGGAGCCGACAGGCCGGCGGCCAACGCAGCTCACGTTTTTGCGAGCGCGTACAGTTGTTCGTTGCCGCGATGACAGTGATCTTGCGGGCCAGCGGACCGCTTCGGTTGATCGCTGACGAGAACATCTCTTGTCGATCGGCGGTTTATTAAGTCTAACAGGCTCAGACTGCCCCGAGGCGCCACTGGGGCTTCAAGCGTGCGAGATCGAAATGCCCGGCCTGAGCAGACGAGCCATCCTGATGGGAGGCGCGGCATCGATGATGCTGCGCTCCGATCCATTGGCTGCCCTGCCGCTTCCCGGCCCGTCGGACACCTTCACGGACAGCGTCGGCGTCAATGTGCATATCAGCAGCGAGCCATATGCGAGTCATTTCGACCGCTTTCACGATCTGCTTGCGGCATCAGGCATTCGCCATCTGCGCGACGAGTTGCGACCTAGCAACGATCTCGATCGCTGGCGCGCGCTGAACAAACGCGCGAACATCCTGTTCAATGTTGTGGTGTCGCCGGCGACCAACACCGTGCCGGAGATGATGACCTATCTCGCCGCACTGGGCATCGAGCGCGTCTCGGCGATGGAGGGCCAGAACGAGGGCAACAGCGACTGGTTTCTGTCGCTGCCGCTGGCGAAGTCGGGCTGGAGCAATGTCGTCGTGAACTATCAGCGCGAGGTGCACGCTGCGCTACGCGCGCGATATGCGGCGGCGGAATTGCCGCTGCTGTCGCCGAGCGTCATCAACTGGAAGCCTGCCGACGTGGCGCTGCTGCGCCCGGCCGCGCAGTTCAGCGATGCCGTCGCCATCCATTCCTATGTGCAGCGTGCGCAGGAGCCGGAGACATCCGACGATTACGCCGCGGTGTCGTGGTATCTGCACAATATGCGCGACGCGTTCAAACCCGGCGCACCCGCGCTGGCAACCGAATGCGGCTACTGCAATGTCGTGAAGCCCGGCACCTCCGGCGTCTCGGAGACGGCGGCAGCGCTCTATCTGCCGCGGCTGCTGCTCAACAACTTCAGCCTCGGCATTCTCCGGACATTCCTCTACGAATTCTTCGATGGCGGTACCGATCCCAACGACGGAGAGCATCATTGGGGCCTCGTCCGCAATGACGGCTCGCCGAAGCCCGGCTACCATGCGATCCGGAATCTCCTGTCCGCATTGAAAGGCGCACGCCGCGCCAACAACGATCCGCCGCTGCGCGTGGCATCCACGGCACCGGACCTGCGGCACATCGCGTTTCAGGATGCGCAGGGACAACCGCTGCTTGCGGTATGGCGCGCGGTGCGCTGCTGGAATGTGGAGAAGGCTGAAGACATCCCGGTGCCCACGGAGCCGATCGACATCGCCGTCGATGGCCCTGCCGCTTCGCTCTCCTTCAACCGTCCGAATGACGATGCCGAGTGGCGCCGCGTGCCGGTGACCGACGGGCACGCGACGGTCCCGCTGGACGGGCGCGTAGCGATCGTCCGGCGTTCCAGCTGAGCTGGTATGACCTGCTGTGGCTTGAACCACCCCGCCGCGCTTTGTATCCTGAAACTGCCTACGAACTGACGGTGAGCAGCAAAGTCTTTCAGACAAAGTCTCTTAGACTCTGCGGTCCGGCCAAGCATACGACAGCTTCGCCTTTTGCTCCAAAATATAACGGATTCTCCCCCATATGGACTATGCGCCTTCCGCTCCGGCCATTGCGGCCGAGACGCACGCTTTTCAGGTTCTGCTCGAAGATGGCGCCACAGCCAGCATACGCGTTTATGGAAAAGGTCCACGGATCATCTGCAGCCATGGCAATGGCCTCGCCATCGATGCTTTTCAAAGCTCCTGGCGTCTCTTCACGGATGACTATGAGACCGTGGTGTTCGACTTCCGTCATCACGGCCGCAGCAGTCCGTATCGCCAGCCCATCCCGCATGTCTGGCCGCAGCTCGTCCGCGACTATGAGGCGATCATGCAAGGGATCACCCGCGAACTCGGCGCGGCGCCGAGCCTCGGCGCGTTTCATTCGATGAGCGCCCTGACGACCCTGCTGCATGCCGCCGAATATCAGACGCCGTGGATCGGCATCGTTGGCTTCGAGCCACCGGCGACGCCGCCAGCAAGCTATCCGGAGTTCCAGAGTTTCCGCACGGAAAATGACAGGCTCGCCGGACGCGCCGCGCAGCGTCGCACCACCTTTCCGAACGTGCAGGAGCTGTTCGAGTCCTATCGCCGTAGCTCGGCATTTGCGGGTGTCGACGATGCCGGGCTGCAAGCACTCGCCGCGTCCACACTGCGCTGGAACGACGACAGGCAGCTCTATGAACTCGCCTGCGCCAGGGAATTCGAGGCCAGCATCTTCACCATGCAGGATCTCCCGGGCGCCTGGGAGCGGATGTGCAGCGTCAAGGTGCCGGTGACGCTCGTCGCCGGTGAACCAAAGACGAGAACCAGCCCGTTTGTCGACATGGAGCGTGCCTTTGCGCGCGATGGCGGCTTCGCCTTCACCACCGTGCCTGACGCTTCGCATTTCATGCAGATGGAAAAGCCGGCCGAATGCGCCGCAATCGTCCGCGCCTTCCACGCGGGCCTGACCTGACCGCTCGGGAGTAACGCCGGGCTGCCATGCCGGCCGCGCAACCGGCTGGCAATCCGCCCCAGCCATGCCCACATGGCAAGGGCAATGGGAGCCCCGTCATGACCGCACTTTCGATCCTCGACCTCGTCCGCGTTACCCAGGACACCGATGCGCGCGGCGCGCTCGACAATTCCCGGGATCTCGCCGGTCATGCAGAGCGCTGGGGCTATCAGCGCTTCTGGGTCGCCGAACATCACAACATGATCGGCATCGCCAGCGCGGCGACCTCGGTGGTGATCGGCCATATCGCAGCGGGGACCAAAACCATTCGCGTCGGTGCCGGCGGGATCATGCTGCCGAACCATGCCCCCATCGTCATCGCCGAACAGTTCGGCACATTGGCGCGGCTGTTTCCCGGCCGCATCGATCTCGGCCTCGGCCGCGCACCCGGCACCGACCAGATGACCATGCGGGCGCTGCGCCGCTCGCTGCAGAATTCCGATAATTTCCCGCAGGACATCCAGGAGCTGCAGGCCTATTTCGCCCCGGCCGGCCCCAACCAGCGCCTGCAGGCGGTGCCTGCCGCGGGCACCAACGTGCCGCTATGGATTCTCGGCTCCTCGACCTATGGCGCGCAGCTCGCCGCGGCGCTCGGCCTGCCCTACGCTTTCGCCTCGCATTTCGCGCCCGACCAATTGCTGCAGGCCCTGCAGATCTATCACCAGCACTTCGAAGCCTCCGAACAGTCGACGAAGCCGCATGCGATGGTCGGCGTCAACATCATCGCCGCCGACACCGATGCCGAAGCCAAGCGGTTATGGACCACGCAGCAGATGTCGTTCACCAACATGTTCCGCGGCACCCGCGGGCTAAGCGCGCCGCCGATCGACGATATCGAGACCTACTGGGCGCCAGCCGAGAAGATGCAGGCCATGGGCATGCTGCGGCGTTCAATCATCGGCTCGAAGGAGACGGTTCGCGCCGGCATCGCCGCGCTGGTCGAGGAGACCGGCGCGGATGAGTTGATGATCGTCTCGGACGTCTACGACCACGCCACGCGGCTCAAGTCCTATGAGATGATCGCCGAGGCGGCTGCGGGTCTCACCAAGACGCCGGCTCAAGCGACCGGCTGAGACATCTCAGAAATTGATGGTGGTGCGGACGCCGAACACCGCGGCGTCCTTGATGCGCTTTGTCTGCGTGGCATCGTTGGGATCGACGGCGCCGCCGGCGGGATGCATCACATATTGAAACACCGGCTGCACCGCGACACCCGGCGCGACCGCAGCGAGATAGGTTACTTCCAGCACGGCTTCGAAATCGCGGATGGGCGATTGAATTCCGGTGAAAAGCTGCACATCCCGATCGAGCTCGCGCGCGCCATCCGAGATACGCGCATAAGTCATCGCGATTCCGAACCTGTCATCCGGCCGCTCTGCCGAGAAACCCGACACCTGAATGCCGCCATCGAGATAGAAGCTGATCAGATTACGATCGGACGGGCTGATCGACGTGCGTGCAAAGAAGCCGATGCCCTTGTCCGGGCCGAGTGCACTGAAAGCGAGTCGCTGTTCGTAAACGGCGAAAACGCCGCGATTGCCGCGCCGCATCAGCGGCTCGCCGGTGCCGGCCGGATCGGCCTGCGACAGGCCCTGTGCGGTCCAGCGCTCGTCATCAAATTCGGCGAGATGCACCCAGCCGCCGCCGGTGATTGACCCCGGCAGCTCAGACGGCCCGAGCTTGTAGCTGTATTTCAGTTGCCCGATGATCCACGGCGGATCGTTGACGCGAAATGCAAGACCATGCGCGTTGGCGATCTGCGGATCATTCGGACCGGGCGCTGCCGCACTGCCATTGAACACCGCCAGATAGGCCGTGAACGCATCCGACAGACTGGCCTTGAAACGAACGCCCGGCACGGCGAGTGGCGGCGAGGGTCCGCCCGCCGGCAGGATCACGCCGGTAATGCCGGGCCAGCCCAGCGCCGAATTGACGAAGATATCGTCATACTTGCTGTCGATGAACTCGATATCGGATGGCTGCTGACCGACCTTCACCAGCAGTCTGCCGCCGAACAGCGACTGTTCGATCCAGAATTCATAGAGCCGCGTCGCCGGCAGCGCTTCTATGCCGCTCACCAGCATCAGATTGCCGATATAGTCGCGCGACAGGCCAGGTCCGTGGATCTGATAGACATTGGCGTGAAAGGTCGCGCCGCTCCAGCCAACCGCCTTGTCGAGATCGACATCGACGCCAAAATCGAAACGCCCTTCATAGATGGCGCCGCGCCGGATGCCGCCGGACGCATTGCCGAGCGCCTCGCCGATGTAAGTGGCTGACAGCGCCACACCCCATTCGGCGAGCCGGTCATTGATCGGCTTCAGGCCATTATCGCGCCAATCGCCGGCATGCGCCGATGACAGCGAGATCGTGCCACAGGCGACAAGGCCGGCGACCGCCATCATCGCACGGACCATCCAGCACGAAAACACACCAGCCATGATAGCTACCTGATGATCTTGAGGCGCTTCATCACGGCATAGGCCGATGCTGACGAAATCAATATCAGTGCGCCCGCCCAGAGAAATCCGGTTTCGACATCGGTCAGCGGCAGTCCCTTGGTGTTCATACCGAAGATGCCGGTGACGAGCGTCGGCGGCAGCAGAAGCGCGGTAAGCACTGAAAGAACGCGAAGGCTTTCATTGCCGCGTTCCTCGATCTGCAGATGCAGTTCTTCCTGCAACAGCCGGCTGCGCTCGCGCATCTCGACGACGTTGTGATCCAGCCCGTCGAGGCGCTGCGCCAGCTTGCCGGCACGCAGTTGCAGAGACGGTTTCAACTCACGCTGACCTTTGGCCTCAAGCCGCTGAAACACGATGCGCAGCCCGGAGAGCTGCCGATGCAGCCGCACGCAGGTCCGGCGCAGACGGCCGAGCTTCTGCAACATGTCACGGGAGTCGCCGGAGACCACCTGCTCCTCGATCTCGTCGAGCGATATCGCCAAACTGTCGGCGACGCCGTCCATGGTGTCGGCAACATTCTCCACGATCGTCTCAAGCAGCGCGGCCATGCTGTCGACCCGCTGGCCCTGCTCAAGCGAACGGCGCGTGGCATCAACGGCACACAGCGCGTGATGCCGGCCGCTGATCAGCAAGCGCTCGGTCATCACGAAGCGCAGATAACCAGTGTCTTCGGTCGCCTCGTCGATATCGCGCAACAGGTCCGAGATCACACCATAGATACTGTCATCGGTGGCATGGAGTTGCTGATATGTGTCCTTGGACAGCAACAAGGCACGGGCCTGCTCCGGCGCATGCAATGAGATCTGCGCTAGCCATTGCAGCGCGCGCGCGTCAGTCAGGTTGAAATGCAGCCAGAGCAACCCGCCGTGGACGAGATCGATGCCGGCATCGACCGGCAACGGCTCTGGCTTGCCGTCGGAATGGATGCGGAAGGCCCAGACCAGGCCCGGAATCAGATCAGGCACGCCTGGTATGGACGTCACCTCTGCAGATGTGACCGGCACTTCAAGCTGCATCGGACACCCACCGTTTTTCACGCCACGCAAGACGCATGCGCCACCAAAAAAATAAAATATCTGCCTGCGGCTCTCCGACTGTGTCAGTCCGCCGCAGGCACTTAATGACACCCTTGTTACAGGGATATGTCAGCCGAGATGAGATGATGATCCGATTAGAAAAATCGGACCATCATCTCATCTCTTTGTTTTGAGCATGATCTTTCGGAAAACCGGTTTCCACTTTTCCGGATCATGCTCTATTCGGCGGCTTCAGCGAGTGCGGCGCTCTGCTTGTTGTAGTCATGGACGACACGGCCATAAGGCAAAGTCAGATCGGCCAGGAAATGATGCGCACCGATCACGCGGCGCACCGGAAAGTCGGCGACCGGCGCGTTGACGTGCGGGATCAGATGCAGACGGCCCGGGCCGAACCACGAACCCTTGACGGTGATATCAGTCAGGTTGATCGCCACCAGCTGACAGACTTCCGCGCTGCCATCGACGCCGGGGATCAGCTTCAGATTGATCTGGGTCTTGGACAGCGTGGCGTGCGTCGCTTCGCCATTGCCGGCCATGGCGCCGTGCTTGTAGGCCATCGTGCCCATGGCCACCTGCTGCCCGGCATATTCCAGCGTGCCGGTCAGCGTGTCCTTGACCACTTCAAGTTTCGGATGGGCGTATTTCTTCGGGAAGCCCCAGATCTCGCGCCCGGCAGCGATCGGCGGATCATCGTCCAGATACATCTGCGAGACGAAGTTGACGTCCTCGCCCTTGAAGCGTGCGGGGATCACGAGGCCGGTCTCGGTGTAGCTGCCGAAGCCTGAACTATCCGGCATCTTGATCCACTCATAATGCACGATCGGCCGCTCGATCGGTTCCAGCGGCTCGGGCAGACCCATCCTGATCAGGTCCGGATCGGTCTCATAAGTGATGACGAGGAATTCGCGATTGATGAAGCGATAGGGACCGGCGGGATAGCTCGGGCCGGCCATCGGCATCGACGGCAAACGGAGGATGTCTTCCTGGCGCATCGGAAACTCCTTGGGTGTGAAATCGCTGGTTTAAACTCAGTGCGCGGTCCACCCGCCATCGACTGGCAGCGTGATGCCGGTGATCGAACGGGCGTGGTCGGTGCAGAGGAAATTGACGACCGAGGACAGTTCTTCGACGGTCACGAAACGTTTGGTGGGCTGGGCGGCGAGCAGCACGTCCGAGATCACCTGCTGTTCAGTGATGCCGCGCGCCTTGGCCTGTTCCGGGATCTGCTTTTCGACCAGCGGTGTCATCACATAGCCCGGGCATACTGCATTCACGGTGATGCCATGTTCGGCGACTTCCAGCGCCGCCGTCTTGGTCAGCCCGGCAATCCCGTGCTTGGCTGCGACATAGGCCGACTTGAACGGCGAGGCCACCAGCGCATGGGCCGAGGCGATGTTGACGATGCGGCCCCAGGACTTCGCCTTCATGTGGGGGATGGCGAGACGTGTAGTGTGAAACGCACTCGACAGGTTGATCGCCACGATCGCATCCCACTTCTCGACCGGGAATTCCTCGAGCGGCGCGACATACTGGATGCCGGCATTATTGACCAGGATATCGACGCCGCCGAATTCCTGTTCCGCCTGCGCCATCATCGCCGCGATGTCATTGCCGTCGGCCATGTTGGCGCCGCTATACAGCACCCGGATCTGATGGCTGTCGGCGATCTCGCTGCGGATCGCCTCGATCTCATTGGCATCACCAAAGCCGTTGAGCACGATATTGACACCGCTGGCTGCAAGGCCGCGCGCGATGCCAAGGCCGATGCCGCTGGTCGAGCCGGTGATGATGGCGGACTTTCCAGACAGCATGGGCGCAACCCTTCGTAAGCAAACGTTAATATCTGCTTCTTTGCTAGCGATCCTGTTTGACGGCGGTATGAGGAATTTCCTTCAGCCGCGTGACGCGCTTCATGGGCTGACGCGCATTCATCGAATTTGCTATTTGTCACAACGCCGTCACTGCTCATCTGAATTCTGCCGCCAACTTCATGTGATCGTTGAGGAGAACACCCAGATGGATGCGCGGATACCCGATTCAGACATGACGGCCGAGACCGGCTGGCGCCCTGACCACTGCGATCGTGTAGCACTGGTGCTGCAGGGCGGCGGCGCCCTCGGCGCCTATCAGGCCGGGGTGTATCAGGCGCTCCATGAGCAAGGCATGGAGCCGGACTGGGTGTGCGGCGTATCGATCGGCGCGATCAATTCGGCGATCATCGCCGGCAATCCACCGGAAGACCGGCTGGAGAAGCTGCAGATCTTCTGGGACCGCATCACCGCCCGCAAGGTCTGGCACTATACACCGGACGGCGACGTCTATCGCAAGGCCCGCAATCTCGCGAGCTCGTTCATGACCACGACCCTCGGCCAGCCCGGCTTCTTCAAGCCGCACGAGGTCAATCCGTGGTTCAGCCCGGCCGGTGCGAAGACGGCGACAAGCTATTACGACACCTCGCCGCTGCGCGACACCCTGCTCGAACTGGTCGACTTCGATCTCATCAACTCGCGCAAGACCCATTTCGCAGTCGGCGCGGTCAACGTCATCACCGGCAACTTCCTGTATTTCGACAACAAGAAGGAAGTCATCGCGCCGGAGCACGTGATGGCATCAGGCGCACTGCCGCCAGCTTTGCCGATGGTGAAGATCGGCACCGATCATTTCTGGGACGGCGGCATCGTCTCCAACACGCCGCTGCAGCACCTGCTAGACCAGGAAGACAAGATGAACTCGCTGGTCTTCCAGGTCGACCTGTTCAGCGCCCGCGGTGTGTTGCCCCGCGATATCCAGGAGGTTCTGGCCCGGCACAAGGACATCGTCTATTCGTCCCGCACCCGCCACAACACCGACATCTACCGACGCATGAACAATCTGAAGTCGGAGCTCTACAAGGTCTTGCAGCGCATTCCCGACGACCAGCTCAGCGACGAGGAACGCGCGCGGCGTGACAGCCTGTCGGATCTGCCGGAGATCACCATCCTGCAAATGATCTATCAGCAGAAGGCCTATGAGGGCGATTCCAAGGACCACGAGTTCTCGGCCACCTCGATGCGCGAACACTGGCAGAGCGGCCTCGACGATACCCGCCGCACATTGAAGCGCCGCGACTGGCTGGCGCTGCCGGAGCAAGGCAAGGGCATCGTGGTGCACGACGTGCATCGCGAGAGCAGTTCGTAGAGGCAGCAGCGCTTCTCACAAAAGCTCAGCGCCGGCCCCTCCCCGTCATTGCGAGGAGCTCTTGCGACGAAGCAATCCAATCCTCGCTTTTTCCTTCTGGATTGCTTCGCTGCGCTCGCAATGACGGCGAAGGGTACTTACCCCACAAGAAAAAGCCCGCGCATTAACGGCGCGGGCCTCTCTTTCGACCGTGCAAAAAAGCGAGGCCGCGGCGTTTCCGCAGCGGCCTCATCCGTTCTCAAAACAACTGGCTGAACAGCACGTAGAGCGAGGCCGAGAGCATGATGGCGCAGGGCAGCGTCAGCACCCAGGCCATCAGCAGGTTGCGGATGGTGGCCATCTGCAGACCCGAACCGTTCGCCGCCATGGTGCCGGCGACGCCGGACGACAGCACGTGGGTGGTCGAGACCGGCAGACCGAACACGTCGGCCGCGCCGATGGTGGCCGCAGCCACGAGTTCGGCCGAAGCGCCCTGCGCATAGGTCAGATGCGTCTTGCCGATCTTCTCGCCGACGGTGACGACAATGCGCTTCCAGCCCACCATGGTGCCGAGGCCGAGTGCGATGGCCACGGCGATCTTCACCCAATCCGGGATGAACTTGGTCGCGGCATCGAGCGAGCCTTTATAGGCATTGAGGGTCGCGACATCTTCCTTGTTGAGGTCGTTTTCCTTGTCCTTCATCAGGAAGCGGATGGCTTCCGATGCGAGATACATGTCGTTACGGGTGTTGCCGACGGATTCCGCGGGCACCTTGTCGAGCGTGCCGTAGCTGCGAACCTGATCGCCGACCTGCTGCACGAGAACGGCGAGCGACGGATAGGTGCCTTCGCTGATCTTGCGCTGCGAGACATAGGTAGTCACCGCCGGACGGGGATCGCCGATGATGCTATGGCCGGCACCCTTGGCTGCGATCACCTTTGCGGCCGCGATGGAGTTGACCTGGAACTGGGCAACACGGGATTCCGGCAATGCGCGGTTGAGCGCATAGGCGGTCGGCACGGTGCCGATCAGCACCAGCATGATCAGGCCCATGCCCTTCTGACCGTCATTCGAACCATGCGCGAAGGACACGCCGGTGCAGGTCGCGATCAGGATGCCGCGGATCCACAACGGCGGTGCCTTGTTGCCGTCCGGTGCTGCGTACAAAGCAGGGTTACGCACGAGGAATTTCAGCACCAGCAGCAGGATGGCGGCGCAGGCGAAGCCGAACAGCGGCGACAGCAGCAGCGCATAGCCGATTTCGGTGGCCTTGCCCCAATCCACACCCGAGGTGCCATCACGGCCGCGCATCAGCGCATTGGCGATACCGACGCCGATGATCGAACCGATCAGGGTGTGCGAGCTGGAGGCTGGCAGGCCGAGATACCAGGTGCCGAGATTCCAGATGATCGCGGCGATCAGCAGCGCGAACACCATGGCAAAGCCAGCGCCGCTGGAGACCTGCAGGATCAATTCCACCGGCAGCAGCGAAACGATGCCGAAAGCCACCGCGCCCGTGGAGAACAACACGCCGAGGAAGTTGAAGAAGCCCGACCACATCACGGCGAATTCCGCCGGCAGCGAGTGGGTGTAGATGACCGTGGCCACCGCATTGGCGGTGTCATGGAAGCCGTTGACGAATTCGAAGCCGAGCGCGATCAGCAGCGCCACGAACAGCAGGAGGTAAGGCAGGTAGCTGGTAACGCGGGTGCCGGTGGCATTGACGTCCACATAGATGCTGTAGGCGACGAACAGGAGGCCAGCCGCCAGGATCCCGAAAAACAGGATCATCGTCAGCGGGTTGAAGCCCTTGTCGAGATTGGGCCGCGAGGCCGGCTCAACAGCCGCGCCTCCGGAAATGGATTGATTGGCAGTGAAATCGGTCATGAAACGCCCCCGTTACAGGTTAAGAGGCGTTAATCTCTGCACCACGGATGCGAAGCCCGGATGACAGGCGCGACAATTTGTCTGTTACGGGTTGTGACAGTCCGGCGTCACCGATGCGGCCGGTATATGACAGGGGTCAGATCGCCGACGCGACCTTTTCGAGTCCGATCATGCGCGCCAGTGCACGGACTTCGCGCTTCTGATCCTCACGCAACTGGAACAACAACGGCATCGCAGCGGACTTGAGCTGCTGCACCTCGTCGCTATCGGGATCGATCGGCGGCGCGCCGGCTGACGGACTGGCCTGTTTGGTCTCGTGGATCCTGCGCGCCACGTTGCGCAGCGCCGCTTCGACGCCGGGCCAGTACGATTCCTGCGACGCCGTCAGATTGAGCCGGGTCTTGATCGCCGAAATCTGCGCATCGCTGAGCAGCGTATAGGTCTTCTGCACCGGCTTGGCAGCAGCCTTTGGCTTGGCGGTCGGCTGCGGCACGACGATCGGCGCAAGCACCGTCGAACCGGGCACTTCGATCGGACTGTCGGATGCAAAGGCCTGGCGCAACGGACTGCCGTCGACGCTCGGGACCTGCTGCGGATCGAGCGACGCCATCGTGGCGCCGGCCAATGGCAACTTGTCTTTCTTGCCTTGCGTATTGGAAACCGGTCCGCGCGACACCGCGACCGAATTTTGCGCGGCACTGTCGTCATATGACAGCGACAGCGATGGGATGCTATCGCGACCGAGGATGCTCGCAACAGCCACGCCGGTCAGCAACAGGCAGCCCAGCACAAGAAGGGTCAGCGCACGCGTCAAGCCAGTCTCCGAAATTCAGGACCACCAGAGGTACCTGTCCTCACAAATGGAGATTAATTATGGCCTAACCATACCAGAACGGTGCGATAATACTCACAGAGGTTCAGGCGGCGTTGGCGAGAACATAGGCTTCCTGGATATCGCTCACGATATCGGAGGCTTCCCACAGCGCATCCGGGGCGACCGATTGCATGCTGATGGTCCAGTTCGCGCCCTTTCCGGCGCGGGGCGTGCTGACGATGTCGAACTGCACCTCGCGGCACAGCGGATGACGGCCGAAAGCTGCGGCCACGCGTGCCTTGATCTCCTCGATCGTGGCCGGCGTCTTCGCGAAATAGGCTTCGATATCCATGATGGCCCCTGAATCGGTTGATTCCCGATCGGGGCATTGTTGGTTCCACAGGATTTAATGAATGGTTAATTTTGCTGCACCGCTGGCAGATTGATACCACCCCGGCCGGAGTGGGCTCAGCCCAGCAGTTGATCGAGCCGATCCCGGAGCTGATCCTGATGATAAGGCTTGGCAAGCCGCGGCAGATCGAGCTGAGCGCCTTCGGGCAAATCCGCATAGCCGGTAGCGAGCAGGACCGGCAGCGACGGCCGCATTTCGCGGGAATAGGCCGCAAGCTCGATGCCCGTCATGCCGGGCATCATGTGATCGGTCATCATCAGATCGAGCGGCTCGTCGCTTTTCAGAATCTCCAGCGCATGCCGCCCTGAATTCGCGGGGATCACGCGATGGCCGAGATCCTCCAGCATCTCCGTCGTCGACATCGCGATGAGGGGATCGTCATCGACAAACAGGATCACGGCAGAGCGCGCGGCATGGCGCATGACATTGGCCGTATCAGCCGCCTCCGGCTTCCTGTCGGTAACCGGCAGCACGAGGGTCGCCGTCGTTCCCTTGCCGACGACGCTCGATAGATCGAGCGTGCCGCCGAGCTGTACGGCCAGACCGTGCACCATGGACAGACCGAGACCAGTCCCCTTGCCGACCGGCTTGGTCGAGAAGAACGGCTCGATCGCCTTCTTCAACGTCTCCGGCGACATGCCGGCGCCATTGTCGATGATCGACACCTTGAGATAGTCGCCGGGCTTCAGAATCGGGTCGCCCTTGCCGACCCTATGCTTCTTCACCTTGATATCGATGGAGCCGCCGTCCTGCATGGCGTCGCGCGCATTGATCGCGAGATTGAGGATGGCGAGTTCGAGCTGATTGGGATCGATCTGCGCCCGTGGCAGATCGTCGGGAATATCGAGACGCAGCGCCACGCGCGGCCCGAGCGAGCGCTCAAGCAGATCACTCATGCCGCGGACCAACGCACCGAGATCGACGGCCACCGCTTTCAGATCCTGCTGCCGCGCGAAGGCCAGCAGCCGCTGCGTCAGCGAGGCGCCGCGCTCGGCGCCCTGCATGGCGCCATCGACCAGTCGTTTCAGGCGCGGATCATCCGGCATCCGCTTGCGCAGCAGATCGAGATTACCCATCACCGCCATCAGCAGATTGTTGAAGTCATGCGCGACGCCGCCGGTGAGCTGGCCGATGGTCTCCATCTTCTGCGCCTGGCGCAGTTGGTCCTGCGCCTTCTCGCGCGCCGCAACTTCCTTCATCAGGTCGTTGCTGCGTTCCTCGACACGCTGTTCGAGTGTCGCCGTGAGTTCGGCAAGCGCGGACCGCTCCGCCGTCAACTGCTCCAGCAAGTTGTCGCGATCGATATCGGCAGACTTTCGCGCCGTGATATCGACGGAGACGCCGACCAGCGTTTTCGGCTTGCCGTCAGGCCCACGGACCATGCGCGCGCGCGTCTCGACCCAATGCACCGAGCCGTCCGGCCAGATATTGCGGTATTCGACATTGTAATCCGCGCCGGCCATCAGCGTCGCATCGAGCGCCTGCTGGCGTTGCTCGCGATCATCGGGATGAACCGCGGCCTGCAACTCGCTGAACGTGAATGACTGATCCGGCCGGCGGCCGAAGCATGCCTTGGTCGTATCCGAGACCTCAAGCCGAAGTTCGGGCAGATGCAGTTCGAGCGTGCCGAGCCGTCCCGCATCGAGCGCCGTCTGCAGCAGCCCCTGACTGTCGCCGAGATCTTCGAGAATGGCACGCGTCTGATATTGACGCCGGCGCGCGCGGACGGCCGAACCGACGATCGAAATCAGGGTTGTCGGGTGAAACGGGCGCTCGATGAACGTCACATTGCCGAGCAACTGTCCGAGTCGCGCGGCATCCGGATTGCGTTCGGGACCCCCACCCTGCCGCGTCAGCAGGACGATCGGGAAATCGGACCACGACGGTTGATCATGCAGCCAGCTGCCGAGGCCGCGCAGATCGACGGTCTTGATCGCCTCGTCAGCAATGACAGCCACGCCGGCGCCGCCCTTGATCTCGTCGAGCAGCGTCGGAAAATCCGCGCAGGGCTGCGCGTAAAAACCGGCCTCGCGGATCAAGGCCGCAGCCACTGCAGAATCGCGCCCTGTGGGAGCAAGGATGACAGCGCGCTCGGAGGAACGCCCCGGTTTCACGCCGAGGATCCCTCAAGCAGAGAACTTTGACCGTTGTAGATGGGCACGCCGCGCAACACGCCCTGGAATTCGCTCAGCGGCGCGCCAATCGTGAGGCCTCGCCCGTCGATCCGGTACTCGCGAATGGTCGACTCATGCGCACCGGTTCGCTTCTTGATCACGGACATAGCACGGCGAACGCTGCCGCTTGCTTCGAAGTAACGGAGCAGGATCACGGTATCGGCGAGATAGGTGACGTCCACCGGCGCCTTCATATCGCCAACGAGGCCGTGCTGCGCCACCGTCATGAAGGTCGCTGCGCCCCTGCGGTTGAGATATTGCAGCAGCTCATGCATGTGCAGGATCAGCGAGTTCTCTTCCGGCATCGAGGCCTGATAGCCATTGAGACTGTCGATCACGACGGTCTTGATGTTGTGCTCGTCGATCTGACGACGGACGCGATGCGCAAATTCACCCGGCGACAATTCAGCGGCATCGACCTGTTCGACAAACAGATGCCCACTTTCCTGCATGGCAGGCAGATCGATTCCGATCCCCTTCATGCGATCGAACAGCAGTCCGAGCTCCTCGTCGAAGATAAACATTGCGGCCTTCTCGCCGCGCTTCACCGCTGCGACCACATTGACGATCGCAGTGAGTGATTTGCCGGTGCCCGCGGGCCCGAGAATCAATGTGCTGGAGCCGGTCTCGATCCCGCCACCGAGCAGTTGATCGAGTTGCGCAATGCCGCTCGACTTGGTCTTGCGATCCATGCTGTTGCGGAATTCGGATGCGACCAGCCGAGGAAAAACGTTAAGGCCGCCCGTGGTGATGGTGGCATCGTGGTAGCCGCCGCGAAATTTGACGCCGCGATACTTGATCACCCGCGCACGCCGACGCTCTGCGCCGTAGGAGGGCGCCAGCTCTTCGAGCCGCAGCACGCCATGCGCGACGCTGTGCACTGTCTTGTCGGCTACTTCCGCCGTGAGGTCGTCGAGCAGCATCACCGTCGTGCCGAATTTTGCGAAGTAATGCTTGATAGCCAGTATCTGGCGGCGATAACGCAACGAGCTCTGCGCTAGCAGCCGGATTTCCGACAGGCTGTCCAAGACGACCCTGCTCGGCTGGGTGCGTTCCACCGCCTCGAATATCTGCTTGGTGGTTTCACCGAGTTCGAGGTCGGACGAATAGAGCAGACTCTGTTGCTGATCCTCGTCAAGCAGGCTTTCCGGCGGCAGGAGTTCGAAAACTTCAATGCTCTTGTCGAGGATCCAGCCATGGGACGCTGCGCCATCGCGCAACTCACTATCCGTCTCGGATAGCGTGATGTAGAGACCCTTCTCTCCGATCCGCGCGCCCTCCAGCAAGAACTGCAACGCGACCGTGGTCTTGCCTGTCCCCGGCGCGCCTTCGACAAGAAAAATGTGACCTCGGGAGAATCCGCCGGAGAGGATATTATCCAATCCCCAGATGCCGGTCCTGGCTTTGTCGTCCTGCACGTGCGTCGAACTCATACTGCCCCCTGACGCGCGATAACCGGGGCAATATCAATCGGTTCCCTGTCCAGGACAAAAATTCTAAAAAGCGCGGTCGTCAACGTTTCTCAATGACCAGGCTCTGCACTGCCCGGCCGAAATAACCATCGATATCGGCGAGCTTCGATGCAGCAAGACCGGCGCCATCCGGCCCGATCCAGCTCTCCCCGTCCAGCAGGATCCAGTCGCCCACCGGCGGACGCGACAGGCTCACGGTGAGGTCGGCATTCAGGAAGGTCCAGTCGTCGAAACTCAGCACCGGCGACGAGCCGTTGCTGAAGTCGGCCGCGATCACCGCACGCATCACCTGCGAGAGGCCGGTGCCTTCGACGATCGGCCGGTTGGCCCGGTACCAGATCGCGCCCGGCCCCAGCGACAGGAAGCCGCCGCGCACGGCGCGAATGGTCATGCCGGTGACGAAGGGACTGCTGGCGTAACGCGGCTCCAGCAATCCGCCCTGATCCGGCGGCGGCACCGTGACCGGCGGATTAGTGACCTCTGGCGGCAGCGGCTGTGCCTCCGTCCTGATCTTCAGCACCGTCGCACGCACCACGACGGTGCCGTTCGCCATGAGACGAATGCCACACAGCTGAATCTTGCGACCCTCGCGCAGTACTTCCGTCTCGAAAGTGAGCGGCGCCACCGGCACCGGCCGCAACAAGTCGATGGTGACACGCGTCACATGCATTGGACTTGCGGTCGGCATCTGTTCGGCCAACCACGTCACCAGCGCCGATGGCGCCGAGCCGTGCTGCATCGTCTCATTCCACGGACCCGCAGCATGCGGGCTGGTGACGACATGATTGCCGTCGACGCGATAGATGGCGTCCATCAGATCGGCCTTCTCAATGCAGGATCAGAGCGGCGGATCGATCGCTTCGTCATATTCCTTCTTGAAGCGCGCAACGAGCTCGGCCACCGGCACGACCTTCGACACGCTGCCGATGCCCTGGCCGCTGCCCCAGATTTCCTTCCAGGCCTTTGGCTTGGCACGCTCGCCACTGGCGTCGGTGCCAAAATTCATCTTGGTCGGATCGGACTCCGGCAGATTGTCCGGATCCATGCCGGCGGCGACGATGGACGGCTTCAGGTAGTTGCCATGAACGCCGGTGAAGAGATTCGAATAGACGATGTCTTCCGAGCCGGAGGCCGCGATCATATCCTTGTAGCCCGGCACCGCATTGGCTTCGGTGGTGGCGATGAAGGCCGAACCGATATAGGCGAAGTCGGCACCGAGGATACGCGCGGCGCGAACGGCGCGACCGTTGGCGATGGCACCCGACAGTGCGATCGGACCGTCGAACCACTGCCGGGTCTCGGCGACGAACGCGAGCGGCGAAATCTCGCCAGCATGACCGCCGGCGCCTGCCGCAACGAGGATCAGGCCGTCAGCACCCTTCTCGATCGCCTTGTGCGCGAAACGCTGATTGATGACGTCATGAAACACGATGCCACCCCAGGCATGGGCCGCCTGATTGAGTTCTTCACGCGCGCCAAGCGAGGTGATCATCATCGGCACCTTATGCTTTTCGCAAAGCGCCATGTCCTGCTCGAGCCGGTTGTTGGACTTGTGCACGATCTGGTTGACCGCGAAGGGTGCGGAGAGCCGATCCGGATGCGCCTTGTCATGCGCGGCGAGTTCTTCCTTGATCCGGTGCAGCCATTCGTCGAGCAGCGCCGCCGGACGCGCATTCAGCGCGGGAAACGCGCCGACGATACCCGCCTTGCACTGCGCGATGACGAGATCCGGCACCGAAATGATGAACAGCGGCGAACCGATCACGGGCAGCGACAGGCGGTTCTTGAACAAAGCCGGCATCGACATGGGAAATTCCTCGACTTCTTTTCTTGATTTGTGCGCGATCCTGCGCGCCTGCCCCCGGTCGATCCGGGTGCGGGCGGACGATGCCAGAAGCGTGGGGCGGATGGCAATTGCGCTGCGGGAGAAAAAAGCCGGACCCGAGCGGCGTTCGTCCGGTACGCGGAATAATGGGGCACCACATTATCCAGGTGATGCCCCATTATCAGGATGACTGATCGATTCTCGGCAAGCGCCCCATCAAGCCGGATCTGACATCGTCACACGGTTCTTGACGCTGGGACGCTCGTTCATTCTTGCGTACCAGGCGTGGAGAGCCTCGTACTCCGCAGGCACCTCGAGCTTCACGAGACCGGCGAAGATCAAACCGCCAATTACCGTGATATCGGCCATCGAGAAAAACTCGCCGGCAATGAACGGCTGCTTTTTCAGCACCCCGTCAAAGTACGCCATGCCCCTGAGCGCCTTGTCGCGCTGGCGAAATCCCCACTCGGCATTCTGATAAATCTCGACATGGGGTCCGAGCCCCGGTGTCGCGTGATGGAAATAGACACTAATGGCGTCGAGCAACTCCAACTCGGCACGCTTGCTCATCATGTGAATCAAGCCCGTCTCGCGCGGCGTGCCGCCGGTGAGTGTGGGGGAGCCCTCAAGTCCGTCGAGATACTCGGTAATGGCGGTGCATTCAGCAATGAAAGTGCCGTCGTCGAGTTCGAGCACCGGCAACGTGCCTGAATAGTTCTTGGCGAGGAATTCGGGCTTCTTGTGCTCGCCTTTGGTGAGATCGACCGACACAAAATTGATACGCGATCGGAGGTTCTTCTCGGCCACCGCGATCCGGACGCGCGCCGGGTAAGGCCCTGTGCTCCAATCGTGAATCGTCATCATCGGCAGCTTTGTTGCGTCACCATTAGTGATCTGAGTGCTCATCATTTCTCCTACCTATCAGTTGGTAGACTGAATTTACGGCTTTGATTTACCGGCGTCAACGCCTATCTATCACTTGGTAGGCTACAGACACGGGGTTGTGAGACCGGGACATGAGTTCGAATTCCAGAGAAGCCATCCTGGCGGCCGCGAAACTGACCGCGCAGGCCCACGGCTATAGCGGCCTGAATTTCCGTGATCTTGCGGCAGAGGTGGGCATCAAGGCCGCGAGCATCTACCACCACTTCCCGAGCAAGGCCGATCTCGGCGCCGCGGTTGCCAGGCGCTATTGGGAGGACTCGGCCGCCTATCTGGAGGCACTGCTGGCTGAGTCCAAGGATCCGGCCGCCTGCCTCCGCCAATATCCCGGCACGTTCCGCAAGGCGCTGGAGAGCGGCAACCGCATGTGCCTGTGCAGCTTCATGGCCGCCGAATATGACGACCTGCCGGAGCCGGTGAAGAAAGAGATCCGGACCTTCACCGATATCAATGTGGCATGGCTGAGCAAGGTTCTCGTCGCTGTAACCGCGCTGAGCCCTGAGAAGAGCGAACCTCGTGCGCGCGCCATCTTCGCTGCCATCACCGGCGCTCAGCTGATGGCAAGAAGCCGCGCGGATGTCTCACTCTATGACGCGCTCATCGAGAGCTATCGCGCAGCGGGTCTGTTGCCCGCATAGACCTACTGGCAGAGCGCCTGGGTGACGTAATTTTCCGTCTTGCAATCGCCCGGCTCCGGCGCACGGCCGGGGATCATGGCCCTGGGCGAGCAGCTTTGCGCGGCGTCGGTGTCGAGGCTCTTGCCGTCCTTGAAGCCCTTGCTCTGACACAGTTTGTCTGAGGCCGCCTTGCAGTCCGGTGCGCCATTGGCAGCGACCGGACAGACTACCCTTCCCTTCACCACCGTGTTTAGCTTGGTCAGGCTGTCGGTGCCGAGCGACGGCATCGCGGGCAGTGACGGTAGCAGCGAGGTGGAATTCTTGAACAGCTTGCCAATCTCGTTGAACAGGCCGGGATTCTCGGGGGCCGGCGGTGGTGACGGCGGTGGCGCCTGTTCAGCCATAGGAGCCGGCGCGAAAGCCGCGGCAGGCGGGGGGGCGGCCGAGGGAGCCGGGACAACCTGAATCGTGATCGACTTCTGCGGCGCCGGTTGCTGCTGCATCGCCTGCGACCAGGCGCACATCGTAGCTGCGCCCACGGCCAGCGCCGCGATCGCAGCGACGACGCAGTTGCGGGTTACCGGAGCCAACAGACAGGTCAAATCGAACATGATGCGAAATGTATCCCGGCACCTGCGCCGGGGGAAGCATCCTGATCTAGAACAGCCGGAATGCGATGATGAAGCCGAGCACCAAAACGCCGACGCCCAGCGCAACCCACAGACCCAGACGCTTCTCGATGGTCTCGCGAATCCACACGCCGTACCGGTTGAGCAGGATGGCGACGACATAGAAGCGCACGCCACGGGCAACCACCGACAGCGCGATGAACATCCAGATATTATAGTTGGCGAAGCCTGACGTGATGGTGACAAGCTTGTAGGGGATCGGCGTCAACCCCTTCAGCAGGATGATCCATGCGCCATATTCGGCATAGCCGGCGCGGAATGCCTCGACCTTGTCGCCATAGCCATAGAAATGAATGACCCATTGGCCGACGGAGTCATACAGCACCGCGCCGATGAGATATCCCACCACGCCGCCAAGCACTGAGGTAATGGTGCAGATGCCCGCATAGAGCCAAGCCTTCTGTGGCCGGGCCAGCGCCATCGGAATCAGCATCACATCCGGCGGCACCGGAAAGAACGAACTTTCCGCGAAGGACACGATGCCCAAAATCCAGAGGGCATAGGGCTTGTGGGCGGCGTCGATACACCAGTCATACATTCGTCTGAGCATGGTTCGCGATGAACCATCCTGACGCCGATTTGTCTATGGCTGGGCTGACACGCGCGAGATGAAAAGCTTAACTCAACTTGCGAAGGCGACGACCTTCGAGCGCGACAATTGGCCGCCGCGCAGCGCTTTGCTCGATGGATTTGGGCCGTTTCGGCGGTTTCGGGAGCTTTTCGGCGATACCGAGCATGTCTTCACGCCGGCTCATCTCGGCCCAGACCTGCTCAGGACGCACGCCCGCGGCCGCCCACAATACAGTCAAATTGTAGAGAAGATCGGCGCTTTCACGGATCACGGCGTCCGGTTTGCGATTGACCGCATCGATGACGACCTCGATGGCTTCTTCGGCGAGCTTCTTCGCCATCTTTTCCGGTCCCTGCTGATAAAGCCGGGCCGTTCGCGAGACCGACGGATCGAGATCCTTGGCCGCGATCACCGCCTGATAAAGCCGGTCGAGCGAATCACTCATGCAACTACACTATCTCAAAGCCGTAGCCAGCGCGTTAACGGCTGGCATTCAAGTGTCTGCAACAACGTCAAAACGCCGGCCGCAAGCGCGACCGGCGTTTGATAGTTAAGTGACAGTTGCATGACGGAATAAGTTGTGACCGATCGCGAACTACCAGGTCATACGACGCGAGTTGTCATAACCATGTCCGCCGCCGTAGCCGCGATACGGTACGCCACCGTAATAGGCAGGACCGCCATCATAATAGGCTGGGCCACCGCCGTAGTAGCCGTAGCCCGGGCCATTATCGTAGTAATAGTCACGACGGCTCTGCGTTGCAGCGATTGCGCCAATGGTACCGACGATGGCGCCAAAGGCCGCAAGGCCGGCAGCATTGCCGCCACCGCGATAGTGACGACGGCGCGCGCTGCTGAAATCGGTCGCATCGCTGGTGCCGTGAGTTGCAACAGCCTGGCTCGTGCTCTTGGCGACAGGCGCCGCAAATGCTCCGGTCGGCGCAATTGCCGAGATCGTCATGGCCGCGACGGTCGCCACGATGGCGGCGCGGCCAGTCTTATTAAACAATCCATTTCGTACGAACATCTCAATGTCCTCCGTGGTCGTCTGGCCCTGTGGGCCTCTGTATAGCCAACCACTTCGGCCACTATGAGTTCCCCAACCCCAACGGCAGCTGAACGATCGGTGTCCAAATCGGGGCAGTCATCTCCCGTTCAGCCTTTTACGGTTAGAAACGACGCGCAAGATGTCGCACCATACCGCCATCAATCAGACATGCCCGGCGGGGTAACTGCCGGTCCGTCAGTCGTTAAGTATCTTGATGCCCAGAAACGCGACCAACATTTCCCGGCGGCATGTCCTCCTCTCGCTGAGTGCGCTGGGCTCCGTCGCTTTTTGCGCATCATCGGGACACTCCGCTGCTGACGACAAAGCACCGACCAATATCCAGTTTGCGCTCGATCGCGCAGTCGATGCGATTGCCGCACCTTTCGTGCTCGCCGATGCCCGCGGCCTGTACCGGGCCGAGAACTTGAATGTAACCACCACCGTCGCCGCAGGATCGAAGGAGGCCATCGCGCGGATCGCTTCCGGCGCCTGCGACATGGCGCTGGCCGATCTCAATGCGTTGATCCGCTATCGCGGCGATTCCGATGCCGCGACAGTGAAGGCCGTCTTCGTGCTGCTCAACGTAGCACCCTACGCCATCGTCGCCCGCAAGAGCCGCGGCGTGATCTCGCTCGGTAGCCTTGAAGGAAAAGTGCTTGGGGTCGCTGATCGCGATCTCGCGATCCGGCTATGGCCGGCACTGGCCAAGCGAAACAACATCAAGCTTGCAGCCGTGAAGCTGGAGAGGATCAGCGCCGCGGTGCGCGAACCGATGCTCTCGGCCGGTCAGGTCGATGCGGTCACCGGCTTCTCCTATCTCTCGGCGGTCAACCTGCGCGACCGCGGCGTCCCCGCCGATGACCTGGCGGTGTTTCGTTTCGCCGAGTTCGGGTCTGCCGCCTATGGCCTCGCGCTGATCGTTAATCCGAAATTCGCTGCCGCCAGACCCGAGGCCGTGAAAGCATTCATTCGCGCCGTCACCGCCGGGACGCAGTTGGCGATCCAGGACCCGGCCAAGGCGATCACCGACGTCATTACCCAGATGGAGAATGGTTCGCGCGAGCTCGAACTGACGCGGCTCCACATTGCCATTACCGACAATATCCTGACCGACGACGTCCGCCGCGACGGGCTGGGCGGCATCGACGCCGCACGCTTTGAGGCGTCGCTCAACGAGATCGCCGAAGATTTTACCTTCAAGAAGCGCCCCTCAGCCGCGGACATCTTCGATGACAGCTTCCTGCCGGGCTCGGTCGGCCGCAAGATGAACTGAAGAAGTTCAACTGAACAACTTTTCCCGAAGCTGTATTCGGCTGCCATCCCCGCCTAGACTATGCGCAATCGGTTATCCCGTTCGCGCTGCGCTGAGTGACCTCCCATGATCCGTCTTTACACCCGTGTGCTGGAGCTACTCGGCAAGGAGAGGCGCCTCGGCTGGATCCTTGCGGGCGCCAACCTGCTGCTGGCCGGCGCGCAATTCGCCGAACCCGTGCTGTTCGGCCGGATCATCGACGTGCTCTCCGGCAATCTCTCGACGGCCGCAATGCAGACGGACAGCGCGTCGCCCTGGCCGCTATTGGCGGCCTGGGTTGCGTTCGGCCTGTTCACCATCGTCTGCGGCGCGGTGGTGGCGCTTCATGCGGATCGCCTCGCGCATCGCCAGCGCCAGGCGGTGCTGACCGATTATTTCGAACACATCATGCAATTGCCGCTGACCTTCCACACCGGTACGCATTCAGGGCGCCTGATGAAAGTGATGCTGGCCGGCACCGATGCCCTGTGGCGCGTCTGGCTCGGCTTCTTCCGCGAGCACTTCGCCTCCATCGTCTCGCTGTTCGTGCTGCTGCCGCTGTCGATCTATCTGAACTGGCGACTGGCCATCCTGCTCGTGATCCTGTGCGTCGTATTCACGGTGCTGACCACGATGGTCGTGCGCAAGACATCGGGCATGCAAAGCGACGTCGAGGAGCATTACGGCGACCTTTCCGCGCGTGCTTCCGATGCGCTGGGCAATGTCGCGCTGGTGCAGAGCTTCACGCGCATCGATGCCGAGGTGCAGGGCCTGCGCGGCGTCTCCAGCCAGTTGCTCGAAAAGCAGATGCCGGTGCTGTCGTGGTGGGCATTGGTCTCGGTGATGACGCGCGCCTCCACCACCATCACCGTGCTGGCGATCTTCACCGTCGGCATCGCGCTGCATCAGCAGGGTCTCACCACCGTCGGCGAGATCGTGATGTTCGTCTCCTTTGCGACGATGCTGATCCAGAAGCTCGAACAGGTGGTCTCCTTCATCAACACCATCTTCATGGAAGCGCCGCGGCTGCGCGATTTCATGAATGTGCTCGATGCCGTGCCTGCCGTGCGCGACCGCATCGACGCCATGGATCCCGGCCGGCTGCAGGGCATGGTCGAATTCAACGACGTGTCGTTCTCCTATGACGGCAAGCGGCCGGCCATCGCGGATCTGTCCTTCACGGCGCTGCCCGGCGAGACCATCGCGCTCGTCGGCGCCACCGGCGCGGGCAAATCCACCGCCATCGCACTGCTGCACCGGGCCTTCGACCCGCAATCCGGCATCATCTCGATCGACGGTATGGATGTCCGTGCACTCACCCTGTCGGGCCTGCGCCGGAACATCGGCGTCGTGTTCCAGGAGGCGCTGCTGTTCAATCGCTCCATCGCCGACAACCTGCGCGTCGGCAAGCCGGATGCGACGGACGAAGAGTTGCGCATTGCCGCTGCCCGCGCCCAGGCGCTCGATTTCATCGAACGCAGCGATAACGGTTTCAACACCAATGCCGGCGAACGTGGTCGCATGCTGTCCGGCGGCGAGCGGCAGCGGCTGTCGATCGCGCGAGCTCTGCTGAAGGATCCGCCGATCCTGATCCTCGACGAGGCCACCAGCGCGCTCGATGCCGTGACCGAGGCCAAGCTCAACGTCGCTCTCGATGAAGTGATGAAGGGCCGCACCACCTTCGTGATTGCGCACAGGCTGTCCACCATCCGCAACGCCACGCGCATCCTCGTATTTGAGAACGGCCGCGTGATCGAAGCGGGAACTTTCGATGAACTCGTGATGCAGGGCGGCTATTTCGCCAGTCTGGCCGCCGCCCAGTTCATGGTTCAGGAGGACGCACGCGCCAGCATGGCCCTGCCCGATGTTGCCGAACCCCTTTGATGTCTTTGGAGAACCGGTCGAAATTTGGCCCCTTTCATCACCGATTTAACCGGCTCGCCACTGTTCTGATGCTCTCGGCCGGTATAGGTTTGCAGCCGTCACCGCGTGACGGCAGACCGACATGAGAGCCCCGAACCTCAAATCCAAGAATTGCTGCGCGCGGTGCTGGAGCACTGCAGGCGGGCCGCAAAGGACCGGAATCGGATAGTGCAGTTTCACTTCGCATCGCGCCGCCTGCTATCATTCAACTGGTTCATTCTCGCCGCGGCACTTGCGCTGGGCGTGACCGCGCCGCGTACGGCCAGTGCTGAAGCGCTTCTGCTCGTCGAAGCCGATACCGGCAAGGTCCTGCAGGCCGAGAACGCGACCTATCCGTGGCATCCCGCCTCCGTCACCAAGCTGATGACCACCTATGTCACGCTGCAGGCGGTGAAGCAGGGACGCATCAACCTCGACACGGTGGTGACAGTGTCGCCGATCGCCTCCGCACAGTCGCCATCGAAGATGGGCTTCAAGGCCGGCACGCAGGTCACGATCGATAACGCGCTGAAGATGATGATGGTGAAGTCAGCCAACGACATGGCCGTCGTGCTTGCCGAAGGCGTCGGCGGCTCCGTCGACGGATTTTCCGCGATGATGAATGCTACGGCTCAGAAGCTCGGCATGACGCAGACCCACTATGTCAATCCGAACGGCCTGCCTGCCGACGAACAGGTGACCTCGGCGCGCGACCTCGCGATCCTTGCGCGTGCGATCATTCGCGACCTGCCGGAATACGAATATTTCGTCCATATTCCCGCGATCAAATTCGGCCGCCGCATCACGCCGAACTTCAACAAGCTGATCGGCCGCTATCCCGGCGCCGACGGCATGAAGACCGGTTTCATCTGCGCCTCCGGCTACAATCTTGTCGCCACCGCCACCCGTGGCAACAAGCGGCTGATCGCGGTGGTGCTCGGCGCCTCGTCCGGCCAGGCGCGCGCCGTCAAGGCCGCGCAGCTGCTGGAGCGCGGCTTCAACACCGGCACAGGCGGCCTGACCTGGCTGCAGCCGGCGCTCGGCACCGTGGATGCCCTCGCACCGATCGACGCCGCACCGCCCAACCTGCGCGACGAGATGTGCGGACCGAAACGCAAGCGCCCGGCCAGCGACGCCGATGATGAAGTCGTCGCCAGCAACGAAGCCAGCAGCCAGGCCATGTCGTTCTTCACCGCCGGTCTGCAGCCGCCAACGCTGCGCCCGGTCGACATGATCGCCGCAGCCGCCGCACCGGTCGAGCCGGTGATCGTTTATATTGGCCCGAAGAAGACCGGTGCCGACCTGATCGCCGCCAATGCGGTGGAAGAAGCCCGGCAGACGCCAAAGCCCAAGGGCAAGAAGGGCACCAAGACCGCCGCCAAGAAGCCTGATGCGGCAGCCGACACCAAGGACGCTAAACCCGCAGCATCGGCCGAGGCAAAAACGGCCGCGAAACCTGCGGCCAAACCGGCTGCAAAACAGGCAGCGGTGAAACCGGATGCAGCCGCGCCGAAACCGGCCGCTGCAGCTAAGCCAGCCGCCGCCAAGCCCGCGGCTGCCAAGCCTGCCACGGCAGCCACCGCCGCTCCGGCCACAACGCCGGCCAAGCCGAAGGCAGCGGCCAAACCCGCACCGAAGGCTACCACCGGCGAAGCCAAGCCGGCTGCGGCAGCTCCGCGCACTTAGACCTTCGTCGACAAGGCTCAACTATCATCGTTAACGCGGCCGGTTTCCGGCTGCGTCATGTTGCGCCGCGCCTTGCTATCAAGGGCAGCTTTGCTCAATACTTCGACGAAATAATCAAATCGAGGGGGAAGTGTCATGGAGCGTATCTGGCTCAAACAATATCCGGCAGGCGTGCCAGCCGACATCGACGTCAGCCTGTATCCGTCGCTGGTCGATCTGCTCGAAGAGAGCTTTGCCAAATTCCGCGATCGCAAAGCCTTCATCTGCATGGACAAGTCGATCACCTATCGTGAGCTCGACGAAATGTCCCTGGCGCTCGGCGCCTATCTGCAGAGCAAGGGCCTCGCCAAGGGCGCCCGTGTCGCGCTGATGATGCCGAACGTGCTGCAATATCCGATCGCCACCTCCGCGGTGCTGCGCGCCGGCTATGCTGTGGTCAACGTCAACCCGCTCTACACGCCGCGCGAGCTCGAGCATCAGCTCAAGGATTCCGGTGCCGAAGCCATCATCGTGCTGGAGAACTTCGCCTCCACGGTGCAGCAGGTGATCGCCAAAACCAATGTGAAACACGTCATCCTTGGCAGTATGGGCGACATGCTCGGCTTCAAGGGCGTGATCGTCAATCTCGTGGTCCGCCGGGTAAAGAAGATGGTGCCGGCTTACGAATTGCCGGGCGCTGTCTGGTTCAACGATGCAGTCTCTGCCGGCCGCAGCATGAAGATGAAGAAGCCGGTGCTCGGGCCCGACGACGTCGCTTTCCTGCAATATACCGGCGGCACCACCGGTGTTTCCAAGGGCGCGACGCTGCGCCATCGCAACATCCTGGCCAATGTGCTGCAGAACGATGCCTGGCTGCAGCCGGCGCTGCGCAAGCCGCCGCATGTGGACCAGCTGTTCATCGTCTGCGCGCTACCGCTCTATCATATCTTCGCACTGACGGCCTGTTTCCTGCTTGCCGTGCGCGCCGGCGGCGTCAACCTCCTGATCCCGAACCCGCGCGATATGCCGGGCTTCGTGAAGGAGCTGATGAAGTATCAGGTCAACAGCTTCCCGGCCGTCAACACGCTCTATAACGGCCTGCTGAATACGCCCGGTTTCGACCAGGTCGATTTCTCCAAGCTGAAGATTTCCAACGGCGGCGGCATGGCGGTGCAGAAGGCCGTGGCCGAACGATGGCTGAAGACGACCGGCTGCTTTGTCGCTGAAGGCTACGGCCTGTCGGAAACCTCGCCGACGCTGACCTGCAACCCGGCCGATGTCGATCAGTTCAACGGCTCCATCGGCGTGCCGGTGCCATCGACCTGGATCTCGATCCGCGACGACGACGGCAACGAAGTCCCGCTCGGCGAGCCCGGCGAGATTTGCGCCAAGGGTCCGCAGATCATGTCGGGCTACTGGAACCGGCCGGACGAGACCGCCAAGGTGATGACGACGGACGGTTTCTTCCGCACCGGCGATATCGGCATCATGAGCCCCGACGGTTTCACCAAGATCGTGGATCGCAAGAAGGACATGGTGCTGGTTTCGGGCTTCAACGTCTATCCGAACGAGGTCGAGGACGTCATCGCCAGCCATCCCGGCGTGCTGGAATGCGCCGTGATCGGCGTGCCCGATCCGAAGACCACCGAGGCGGTGAAGGCCTTCGTCGTCAAGAAGGACCCGAACATCACCGCCGAGGACATCATCAAGTTCTGCGGCACCCAGCTCACCAATTACAAGGTGCCGAAACAGATCGAATTCCGCACCGCCCTGCCGAAGACCAATGTCGGCAAGATCCTGCGCCGCGAACTCCGCGACGAGAAGAAGCAGGCCTCAGCGGCCTGACACACTGCTATAGGGTGGGCCCGCTTTCGCATGGCCCACCCTATGGATTTCAGCATGACTGCAACGACTCCCGCCGACATCATCGCCTTCTGGACAGACGCCGGCTGGGACCGCTGGTACGCCAAGAACGACGATTTCGATGCCGAGATCACCCGCCGCTTTCGCGCGCTGTGGGATGAGGCCGTCGCAGGCAACCTTTCGTCATGGGAGGCCAGTGACGAGGGTACGCTCGCTCTGATCCTCGTGCTCGACCAGTTTCCCCGCAACATGTTCCGCAACGACCCGCGCGCTTTTTCCAGCGATCGCCTCGCTTGCGACCTCACGATCAAGGCCGTCGCGCGCGGCGTCGATCAGCGCGTCGACCAGCAGATGCAGCAGTTCGTCTATATGCCGCTGATGCATTCGGAAGACCTCGCCGATCAGGAGCGCTGCTGCGCGCTGTTTCGCGCCACCGGCGAGACCGACAACCTGAAATTCGCCGACGAGCACGCCGACATCATCCGGCGCTTCGGCCGTTTCCCCCACCGTAACCGGGTGCTGGGGCGCAGCACCACGGCGGAGGAACAGGCGTTTCTGGATGCCGGCGGCTTCGGCGGCTGACGTCATCATGATGCGCGCAGCAGGCCAAGTTTTGCGCAGCGCCCAATATTGCCCGCGTCATGCAGCCGGTCTAAACACACTCACCCGCATTTCAGGAGAGATCGACGATGACCATTCAAGTTGGCGACAAGCTGCCCGAGTCCAAGCTCCGTGTCATGACCTCCGAAGGTCCGGCCGTGAAGACCACCGACGACATCTTCAAGGGCAAGAAAGTGGCGCTGTTCGCGGTGCCCGGCGCCTATACCGGCACCTGCCACAAGATGCATCTGCCGAGCATCTTCCTCAACGCCTATGCCATCAAGGACAAGGGCGTCGACACCATTGCGATCATCTCCGTCAACGATGTGTTCGTGATGAACGCCTGGAAGAAAGACACCGATCTGCGCGACGAAGCTGTGTTCCTCGCCGACGGCAATGCCGACTTCACCAAGGCGATCGGTATGGAGCTCGACGCATCGGGCAACGGCCTCGGCATCCGCTCGCATCGCTATTCGATGCTGGTGGAAGACGGCAAGGTGACCAAGCTCAACCTTGAGCCGGCACCGGGCAAGGTCGAAGTCTCCGGCGGCGACACCCTGCTCGGCCAGCTGTGAGCTAAAGCCCTCTTACTTCCCCTCTCCCCCAGCGCAGCGAAGCTGCGCGCCGCGGGAGAGGGTGGATCGAACACGCGAAGCGGGTTCGAGACGGGAGAGGGTTTGAGCGCGGGGATGCAGCCCCCTCTCCCGCCTTCGCTTCGCGAAGGCACCCTCCCCCACGAGGGGGGAGGGGAAAGAGAGCCCGCTACTGCCTGTTCCGATTTTCCGCCAGGCCGTCCCGCGACAGCTGATCGGCACGCTCGTTCTCGGCATGGCCGGCATGGCCCTTGACCCAGTGCCAGCGCACATCATGGGTCTTCAGCGCGGCGTCGAGGCGCTGCCACAGGTCGACATTCTTCACCGGCTTCTTGTCCGACGTCTTCCAGCCGTTTTTCTTCCAGCCGTGAATCCAGCTCATGATGCCGTTGCGCAGATACTGGCTGTCGGTGTGCAGATCCACCGAACACGGCTTTTTCAACGCTTCCAGCGCGGAAATCGCCGCCATCAGCTCCATGCGGTTGTTGGTGGTGTGGGCCTCGCCGCCCTTCAATTCCTTCTCGGCGTCGCCGAAACGAAGGATCGCGCCCCAACCGCCGGGGCCGGGATTTCCCGAACAGGCGCCGTCGGTATAGATCGTCACAGGCGTCGCAGTGGTCACGCGGGCTGCCTCGCCGCTTCGACGCCGTAGTCGGCCATCGACGTCACCGACTGGTGGAAGCGCAGCTTGCGGACATACTCGACCGGATCCTTCGGCTTCACGAAGGCGCCTTCCGGCACATTGAGGAAATCCACGAGACGCGTGAGCAAGAAACGGATCGACGCGCCGCGTGCCAGCAGCGGAAACGCCGCGCGCTCGGCACTGGTCAACGGACGCACCGCCTCATAGGCATTGAGGAAAGCGCGCGCCTTGGTGGCATTGAACGACAGATCCGGCTCGAAGCACCAGGCGTTCAGGCAGATCGCCACGTCATAGGCCAGCATGTCATTGCAGGCGAACGGGAAGTCGATCAGGCCAGAGAGCTTGTCGCCGAGAAAGAACACGTTGTCCGGAAACAGATCCGCATGGATCACGCCTTCAGGCAGATCGCTCGGCCAATGCGCGGCAAGATAGTCGAGTTCGGTCTGCAGGAAAGCGCGCAGCCCGGGCTGAACCGTATCGGCGCGCGGTGCTGCGAGGTCGAGCAAACCGCGCCAGCCATCGACCGACAGGTTGTTCTTGCGCACCAGCGGGAAATCGCGCCCGGCGACATGCATCCTCGCCAGCGCTTCGCCGACACCGGCGCAATGCATCGCATTGGGGCGACGCGGCCACATGCCTTCGAGGAAGTTGATGATCGCGGCGGGCCGGCCGGCGAGCGATGCATAGACCGCACCGTCGCGATTCTTCTGCGGCTGCGGGCAATTCACGCCGCGCGCGCAGAGATGTGCCATCAGACCGAGGAAGTAAGGCAGGTCATCCGCTTCGACGCGCTTCTCATAGAGCGTGAGGATATACGCGCCCTTGGAGGTGTGCATCAGGAAGTTGGAATTCTCGACGCCTTCGGCGATGCCCTTGTAGGAGAGCAATTCGCCGACATCGTAGCTCTTCAGGAAGTCCGCGAGATCATCGGCGGCAACATCGGTATAGACCGCCATCGCGGTTACGCCGCGGCCTCGGGACGCAGCGAACGCGGCAGCGGGAAGAATTCGTTTTCTTCAGCAGCCGACACCGTCTCCACATGCAGCTCATAACGCTGCGCGAAGGCATCCATGATCTCTTCGACGATCACTTCCGGCGCCGAGGCGCCCGCCGTGATGCCGAGGCTCGTGATGCCCTCGAACATGCTCCAGTCGAGATCGCTGGCGCGCTGCGCCAGCACCGAGACGCGACATCCCTCACGCTCGGCCACTTCGCGCAGACGCTGCGAGTTCGACGAGTTCGGCGCGCCGACTACGATCAGCGCATCGACCACCGGCGCCACCTTCTTCACGGCAAGCTGGCGGTTGGTCGTGGCGTAGCAGATGTCTTCCTTGTGCGGCCCGTTGATCGTGGGGAAGCGGCTCTTCAGCACTTCGACGATCTCCGCGGTGTCGTCGATCGACAGCGTCGTCTGGGTCACGAAAGCGAGATTGTTCGGATCCTTCGGCTGGAAGGTCTGGGCGTCTCCAGCGGTCTCGATGAGCTGCACAGCGCCAGGCGGCAGCTGGCCGACGGTGCCGACTACTTCCGGGTGATGCGAATGCCCGATCAGCAGGATCTCACGGCCGCGCTTGAAGTGGATCGCCGCCTCGCGGTGCACCTTGGTCACCAGCGGGCAGGTCGCATCCAGCGAGAAGAAATTGCGCTGACGGGCATCTTCAGGAACCGATTTCGGCACGCCATGGGCGGAAAATACTACCGGCGCGGAGGTGTTGTCCGGGATTTCGGCGAGTTCCTCGACGA
The DNA here is from genome assembly GCF_052076065.1 of Tardiphaga sp. 285_C5_N1_2. Classification (NCBI taxonomy): domain Bacteria; kingdom Pseudomonadati; phylum Pseudomonadota; class Alphaproteobacteria; order Hyphomicrobiales; family Nitrobacteraceae; genus Tardiphaga; species Tardiphaga sp. 285_C5_N1_2. The sequence goes on along the minus strand of NZ_CP197241.1, from coordinate 274,724 downwards.
AAATCGCGCCCTTGGTCTTCAGACTGTCCACCACATACTTGTTATGGACGATCTCATGCCGGACATAGACCGGCGCGCCATGGATGGCGAGTGCGCGTTCGACCGTATCGATCGCCCGGACGACGCCTGCGCAGAAGCCGCGCGGCGAACAAAGAACGATTTTCAGGGACGGTTTGGTCGTCATATCGGGGCGATCCAGGGGCCTGGGCACCAAAATGGCAGGTGCGATGGGTCAGATTGGCAAAATTCAGCCAAAGAGCTTGTCTGAATAAGGACTTGGGGCCGGTTTGCGGCGCTGTCAAGGCCGAACTGCCGGGCATTGCGCGGTTGCCCTCTGACAGATTATATAGAGCCTTAATTCCCGTCATCACCGATGACCAGACGGCTTCGCCTCCCAAAGAGGTGGGCGAAGCGCAAAGGAGATGTGCCATGAGCAATGCCCCGCTGATGCCAAAGGCGACGGCCGTGTGGCTGGTCGACAATACGGCGCTGACCTTCGATCAGGTCGCCGATTTCACCAAGATGCACCCGCTCGAGATCCGCGCCATTGCCGACGGCGACGCCGCCCAGGGCATCAAGGGCATGGACCCGATTTCCAACGGGCAGCTGACCCGCGACGAGATCGAAAAGGGCGAGAAGGACAAGAATTATCGGCTCAAGCTCGAAGAGAGCAAGGTGATCCTGCCGCCGGCCGCCAAGAAGAAGGGCCCGCGCTACACCCCGGTGTCGCGCCGTCATGAGCGCCCGAGCGCGATCCTGTGGCTGGTGCGTAACCATGCCGAGCTGAAAGACAGCCAGATCATGCGGCTGGTCGGCACCACCAAGACCACCATCGCCTCGATCCGCGACCGCACCCACTGGAATGCCTCGACCCTCACCCCGATGGATCCGGTGACCCTCGGCCTGTGTTCGCAGATCGAACTCGATTTCGAAGTGCAGCGCGCGGCCAAGGAAAAGCCGACCGACCAGGCTTACGGCGGCGCGACCCTGCTGCCCGCGTCGGAAACTACCCGCAAGGACGAGCTGGAGACCGCCGAGAGCGGCAGCGGCGACCTCAATGTCGATGCCGTGTTCGCCAAGCTGAAGGGCATCGGCGGCGGCAAGAAGCAGGACGACGACGAATAAGCGGCTGCGCTGCGCACAGATGCGCGGCGGTAATAACAGAATTGAAAACGCGGCGGTTCATCCCGCCGCGTTTTTTTGTTTCAGGTGATGCGCCGCCCGCTTACGCCAGCGGGCGACAGATGCTGACATTGATGCTGCCGTCATCGTCATATGCCACCAGCTTGCCGATGAAATTCGAGAACGACGTGGCGACTTCGATGAAACAGCCCTGTCTGTCGATCATGTAAGCGAGGACGTCGTCGGCATTCTCCAGGTTCACGCCTGCATCAGCCAGTTCGCTGATGTCCGGGATGACCTCGTGATCGACGAAGTAGATCTTGCCCTTCGCCTTACCCTTGTAGATTTCGACGATCGGATCGCCGCCGTGACTTTCCGCCACCGGATAGCAGAACGCACGAAACGCTTGGTCCCAGAGATCGGCTTTGGCCAGGAATACCCCTATGTCGTTATATTCGAAGCCGGTATCGAGGCCGTGCAGATAGCGAATTGAATCGAATGTCTCGACGCCATCAGCCAGCGGGCTGGCTGTGTCGAGATCGAAATAGAAGCCGTTATTCGCTTTCAGAAACGCCGTATAATCGGATGAGAATTCGATACCCTGCTCGGCGGCAAAAGCTGCAATCGCCTTCTCCGTCACCGGCTTGAATGTCATCGCATCGGGATAGTCTTCGAACCTGAACTCGTTCGCCATCATGTACTCCGCTTATGCGTAAAGGATCCCGCCTGAGCGGTGCCTCCCTTGGTGCTGCAGAGGTAAGGCAAGGTTCATGGTCGCGCCCGACGCATAATCGTCACTTTCCAAACGCCATCGAATCCTGCGACATCGCGCATGGACGGCAACGCATGGAGTGGCGACGATGGCATCTCTCTGGCTTGGTCTGATGCGCTTGCTGGCCGGCTTCCGCCGCGGTCTGCGCGATCCGGAATTTCGCGCGATCCTGTTTCTGCTGGCCATCGCCATGACCGGCGGCGCCGTGTTCTTTCACGCCGTGGAAGGCTGGCCGTGGATCGACGCCGCCTATTTCAGCGCGATGGCGCTCACCACCGTCGGCGACGCCACGCTGTCGCCAACCACCGCCATCGCCAAGATCTTCACAATGCTGTTCTCGATCTGCGGCATCGGACTGATGCTGGCATTCCTGTCGCGGCTATCGACGTTCCGAGAGCATGAGGAAGGCCGGGAGTGATATCGTAGCCGTCACGCCTTCTTCAGAAATTCCGTGCGCAGCACCAGGCCTTTCACCTTGTCGGTGCGGCCTTCGATCTCGTCTTCATTATCGGTGAGATGGATGTTCTTGATCACGGTGCCGCGCTTGAGCACGGTGGACGAGCCTTTCAGCTTGAGGTCCTTGATCAGCGTGACGGTATCGCCTTCGGCGAGCAGCGCGCCGTTCGAATCCCTGACCTTGATGTCCATGATGTTGTCCTGATGGTGCGGTGGTGTGGAGCGGGGCACCCAACAGGATGGGAGCGCCGAAAGCAACAGTGGCACGGCAAAATCGCAAAAAAGAAGGGCCGACTGACATCGGCCCTTCCGTCACACAGTGAGAGATCGAAAGGATCAGAACTTGTAGGTGATGCCGGTGCCGACCAGCCACGGATCGAGCTTGACCTGGCCGGTGATCGCCGCGCCGCTGGCCAGCGTGCCTTCCCAATCCGGGCGCATCCACATCTTCTTCACGTCGACGTTCCAACCCCAATGCTTGTCGATCATGTAGTCGAAGCCGAACTGCAGCACCGGCGCCGCGGTGTCTTTCAGACGGCTGCTGGTTACGCCCACACCGCTCGCACTCTGGCTGAAGAACCAGGTGTAATTCACACCGGCGCCGATATAGGGCTTGAAGGCGCCGAACTGCGTGAAGTGATACTGGAAGGTCAGCGTCGGCGGCAGCAGCCACGCCTTGCCGACATCGAGGCCGGCGATGGCGCCGTCGCCGGTGACGTGGTGCTTGGTGACGCCAAGGATCAGTTCAGCTGCGAGGTTCGGCGTGAAGAAATACGAGATGTCGAGTTCGGGAACGACCTGATCCGAGGTCTTCAGGCTGGAGCCCGGCACCTGGTGAACCGACCCGCCATTCTCCGGAATGACGCCGAGCACACGTAGGCGGATCATCCAGGGATTCCACGCCTCGACCACCGGCGCCTTGGTATACGGCGCCGCGGCCGGAAGATCGGCAGCACCTGCCGTCGTCGCCATGCTGGTCATCGCCGTTGCTGCCATCAGCAACGACACGGTCGTCAGAATTCTCCTCATCGCGAAGTGCCCTGTCTTTCGATTCGTTCGGGGTGAACGATCTCACCCGATCAAATCCGAAAGACGCTCGCTGCGGCGCTCACACGTTGATCTCAATCAAAAGCAAACGACCGCACAGCGTCTCGCTGCGCGGTCGTTGCCTTTGGGAGACACAATTTTGCGGAATATCAATCGCCGGTGTTACGGCCGGTTCGGATTGTTCAGCATGTATTCGCCGAGATTGCGCTGCGCGCGGTCGGCACGATTGATGGCATTGCTGCGCTGAACGTCGCGGTCCTTGCGGCAGGCCGCATATTCCGGCGAACCGACAGCGACACCATTAGCGCGGCAGATCGCGTCATCGTCATCGCCGAGGCTCGACATCGGAATATCGGTGCGGCGCGCGCAGGCGCTGAGCAGCGTCGCGGCCAGCGTCAGCGCGATGAGAGAGGTCGAGGTCAGTCGCATGCATGGTTCCGTTACTTGATCTTCTCTGACGTGAGAGTGTTTAGCGCGAAATGCGGGATTTGTAAGGTCTGCTCAGACCCTGCCCTTCAGCGCCGCACCGATTTCGTCCAGTGACTTCGGATCCTCGATGGTCGCGGGCATGGTCCAGCTGTCACCGTCCGCGATCTTCTTGATGGTACCGCGCAGGATTTTGCCCGAACGCGTCTTCGGCAGCCGGCCGACGGCGATGGCGAGCTTGAACGCCGCGACGGGGCCGAGCTTTTCGCGCACCAGCGCGACCACTTCCTTCTCGATGTCAGCAACCGGCCGCTCAACGCCGGCCTTCAGCACCAGGAAGCCGCAGGGCACCTCGCCCTTGATGGTATCCTTGATCCCCAGCACGGCGCATTCGGCGACGTCCGGATGCGAGGCCAGAATCTCTTCCATGCCGCCGGTGGAGAGGCGATGGCCGGCGACATTGATGATGTCGTCGGTGCGGCCCATCACATAGACATAGCCATCGTCATCCAGATAGCCGGCATCGGAAGTTTTGTAGTAGCCGGGAAACTCGTTGAAATAGGCTTCCTTGCAGCGCTCGTCCTGCTCCCACAATGTCGGCAGACAGGCCGGCGGCATCGGCAGCTTGATGACGATGGAGCCCATGGTGCCGGCGGGTACCGGCTTCGCAGCTTCGTCCACCACCTCGACCTTGTAGCCGGGCATCGGCACCGTCGGCGAGCCGTGCTTCACCGGGAGCTGGCCAAGGCCCACCGGATTGCCGGCGATGCACCAGCCGGTCTCGGTCTGCCACCAGTGATCGATCACCGGCACCTTCAACTGCTTCTCGGCCCAGTCCACCGTCGGCGGATCGGCGCGCTCACCGGCCAGGAACAGCGTGCGGAAATGCGAGAGATCATATTTGCGAATGAAACTGCCGTCCGGATCGTCCTTGCGGATGGCGCGGAAGGCGGTCGGCGCCGTGAAGAAAGCAACGGCCTTGTGTTCGGAGATGACGCGCCAGAACGCGCCGGCATCCGGCGTGCCGACCGGCTTGCCTTCATACATGATCGACGTCGCGCCATGGAACAGCGGCGCATAGACGATATAGCTATGGCCGACCACCCAGCCGATGTCGGAGCCGCACCACCAGACTTCGCCCGGCTTCACGCCGTAGAGATTCCACATCGACCAGGCGAGCGCGACGGCATGACCGCCATTGTCGCGCACCACGCCCTTCGGTTTGCCGGTCGTGCCGGACGTATAGAGGATATAGAGCGGATCGGTCGCCAGCACTGGCACGCAATCCGCGGACTTCTTCGCCGCCATCGCCTTGCTGCGCAATTCGGCCCAGTCATGATCGCGGCCGGCCACCAGGTCGCAGCCATGCTGCGGGCGCTGCAGGATGATGCAGGCATCGGGCTTCGCGCTGGCGAGCGCGATCGCTTCATCCAGCAGCGGCTTGTATTGCACGATGCGGCCGGGCTCGATGCCGCAGCTCGCGGACAGGATCAGCCTCGGCCTCGCATCGTCGATGCGTGTCGCGAGTTCCTTCGCCGCGAAGCCACCGAACACCACCGAATGCACCGCGCCGATGCGCGCGCAGGCGAGCATGGCGACCACAGCCTCAGGTACCATCGGCATATAGAGGATGACGCGATCGCCCTTGCCGACGCCAAGGTCCTGCAGGATGGCGCCGAGCACCTGCACCTCATGCAGCAGCTGTGCATAGGTGATTTTCCGGACCTCACCCGTCAGCGGTGAGTCGTGAATCAGCGCGACCTGATCGGCGCGGCCACCGGCGACATGGCGATCCAGCGCGTTGTAGCAGGTGTTCAGCACGCCGCCGACAAACCAGCGGCCGTAGAGACCCACGGACGGATCGAACACCTTCTTCGCTGGCGCAATCCAGTCGATCGCCTTCGCGGCTTCGCTCCAGAAGCCTTCCGGATCGGACAGCGACTGCGCGTGGACGTCGTGATAGCGGCTGGATGCGTTGGTTGTCATGGCGTCTCTCCCGCCCCAGCTTTACCGCCGGGTTCATTGCACACTGATTGTCACGGGATCGCCGGCTATTTCAAGGGTGCCTTTGGTTGTGGCTTGACCGACATCTCCACGCCGATCCGCTCGATTTCCTGCGCCAGCGCCTTGTAATTGGCGCGCGCGACGTCGAGTTGCGGATCGAGCTTGATCGCCGCACCGAAATCGCGGACTGCGCGCGGCCGATCGCCCTTCTTGCGCCAGAGTTCGCCGCGCGCATTGAACAGAACGGCCTGCGTCGGATCGAGTCGCAGCGCCGCATCGTAATCGGCGATGGCACGATCGGTCTCATCCTTGCGGGTGTAGACACCGGCGCGCGCAATCAACGCTTTCAGCCGGTCGGCCCGCTCGGTCTTTTCGTTGTCGATCAGCGTGCTGCAAACTGCGAGAATCTTCTCGTCATCACCTGACGCAACAGCCGCCACGCACAGTGCGGGATCGACGTGCGCGGTGGCTGCCGGCTCGTTGACCGCTGGCGATGCCCTGTCGGGAGCCACGCAACATAATACGAGCAGGACGCCGATAACGCGCAATACGCTGCCCACATATGAATTGCGAAAAGTCATTGTCTATCGGGTGCTCGCATCGGCGGATGGATGCAATCCAATTGCCGGCTTGCGCGCCGCCACCCGATATTTCTCAAGCTGCTTGCGATGTCGCAAAGCTATATCCAGCGTTGAATCGATCTGAACGGCTGCGTCGAAATCGGCCAGAGCGCGCGCAGGGTCGCCCTTGTCGCGCCAGGCGACGCCGCGATTGTTATAGGCCATCGCCAGCTCCGGCTGAAGCTGCAGCGCCGTCGTGTAGTCGGTGATGGCGCGATCATATGCGCCGCTGAGACTGAAGGAGTTTCCGCGATTCACGAAGTAGCTAGCCTTCGGCTCCAGCCGGATCGCCGCGTCGAAATCCGCAATCGCGCGGCCATAGGCATTGTTGCGCGCATAGGACTGACCGCGCGCATCGTAATGTTCCGCGGTCGGCTCCAGGCGAATGATGTCGCTCTGGTCGTCGATCACCAGATCGAAGCGCTTGACCTTGGCATAGGCGGCCGCGCGATCGATGAGACCCTGCACCCGCGTCGGATCGAGCCGGACCGCTTCATTGTAATCGCGAACGGCCAATCGATTTTCGTGCATCGATGCGAAGGTCGCGGCGCGGCTCGCAAATAATTGGGCCTCGTTCGGCCGCAGCTTGATCGCGCGGTCGAAGTCATCAAGCGCACGGTCGAACTTCTTGCCGGCCGCAAGCGCCTTGCCGCGGGCTTCGAGCGCTGCGGCCGAGAGGGGATCGAGCTGAACTGCCAGATCACCATCCGCAATGGCTAGGTCGACCTGTTCCAGCCTGAGTTGCAGCCCGGCGCGCACGATCAGGGCATGAACGCGGTCCGGCGGTGCCGCCGTCGAGCCGATCACCAGGGCGCAGATGCCGAGCATCTGCTCGGGCGGCAAGGTGTCGTCATTCGCGCAGGTGGCAGCGGCCTCGACCGTACCCTGCGCTCGGACGGCCGCATGGGGCAGCGATGGCGCCGCAAGAGCGGCACACAGAACCAACGTCCGAAACGAATGACCCATGAAAGCCCCAGCAAGCCAGCCGGACCACTCTACCTGATCAGGCCCCGCTCCCGATAGTAGCGCAACGCGCCGGGATGCAGCGGCACCGGGTTTTTGCTCACGGCGCTCGCCAGCCGGATCTCGTGGCCAGCGCGGTGCGCGATGGCGAGTTCGTCGAGGCCGCCGAACAAGCGCTTCGTCATCTGATAGACGAGTTCATCCGGCACGGCATTACTCGTCACCAGATAGTTCATCACCGATGCCGTCGGCACGGATTTGTCCTGACTGACATAGGTCCGGGCTGGAATCCGGTCCGGCTTGAACGGCACGCCGATCTTTCTGACCAGCGCGGGCGGCACTGGCACGATGACGATATCCGTGGCCTCGCTGAGTTCCCTGATCGATGTCACGCCGAGACCCGCAGACTGCAGCGTGGCATCGAGCTTCTTCTCGATCATCATCGTGGTGGATTCGGCAAAGGAGAAATACCTGATCTCGCCGAGATTCTCATAGCGCAGCCCCGCAGCGCCCAGAATGGCGCGGGCGTTCAACTCGGTGCCCGATCTCCGCTCGCCAACCGAGAGGCTCCGGCCCTTGAGATCGCTCAGCGTCCTGATGCCGCTCTCTTTGGTGGCAACGATCTGGATGTAATTCGGATAGAGCGCGCCGATCACCCGCAATCGGTCCTGCTTGCCGTCAAAGCCCGCCGTGGCATTGCCGGCCCAGGCGTCCTTCAGCGCGTCACCGAGCGCAAAAGCCACCTGCCCGGTGCCTTGCTGCAAGCGCGAGAGGTTCTCGACCGAACCGTCGGTTGTCTGCACCTGAACTTTCGCGCCGGGAATATCCGCATAGATCATCGCAATCGAGACGCCGAGCGGAAAATAGATCCCGGATGTATTGCCGGTCAGCAGCGTGATCGACGGCTCGGCGCGTGCCGCTGCGCTGCACATGACGACCACACCCGTCATGGCGGCTATCAGACGCTTCCTCATACTCATTTTATTCCTGTCATTCAGGCCGCGAACGTGAACCGCAGCCCTCATGCGGTCAACGGCGTCGCAATAGCGAACGCCGTTGCCGCGACGAAAGTTTCACCGGTAAGCCCTTGCGCCAGCCGGGTAAAACGGCATGAATGCGCCGCACTCAGAATAATAAGGCCGGCAAAGCCGGCTGCGGGAAATATCCCGGGGGATGAAACATGGCTGACCAGAAATCAAACGCGAGCGATGACACCGTTGCCGTCTCCGACGAGGCATTGGCGAAGGCTGAAGCCTTCATCGAAGCCGATGAAGGCGCAACAAATCGCCTGCTCGGCTGGGCCGGAACGATCTCCACCGGCATCGCCGTCGTCATGAGCCTGTTTCATCTCTATGCCGCCTACGCCATCGTGCCGACGCAGGAGCTGCGCTATGTCCACGTCGCCTTCACGCTGATCCTGAGCTTCCTGCTGTTCCCCGTCGCTGCGCGCTTCCGCAACCGCGTGCGCTGGTGGGACATCGTGCCGGGCATCGTCGCCATCGGCACCATTGCCTATGCGCTGTGGGGCGGCGACGATTTCACCGACCGCGCTACGCTGCCGGATCATATGGATGTCATCGTCGGCATCGTCTTCATCGTGCTGCTGCTGGAAGCGACCCGCCGCACCACCGGCCTGATCATGCCGGTCGTGTCCGTTTTCTTCATTGCCTATGCGATGCTCGGCCCGCATCTGCCGGCGCCATGGACTCATCGCGGCTATGACCTGCCGCGCCTCGTTGGCCATCTCTTCATCACGCTGGAGGGCATCTTCGGCGTCGCGGTCGACGTGTCGGCCACGCTGATCATCCTGTTCACGATCTATGGCGCGTTCCTGTCGATGTCCGGCGCCGGAAAGTTCTTCATCGATTTCTCGCTATCGTTGATGGGGAACAAGTCGAACGCCGCCGGCCGCACCGTGGTGCTGTCGTCGTTCCTGCTCGGCGGGCCTTCCGGCTCCGGCGTCGCCACCACCGTGATGATCGGCACCGTCGCCGCCCCCATGCTGGCCAAGGCCGGTTTCGAGAAGAACGCTGCCGGCGGCCTGCTCGCCGCGGGCGGTCTCGGCGCGATCCTGTCACCGCCGGTGCTCGGCGCCGCCGCGTTCCTGATCGCTGAATTCCTCAAGATCAGCTATCTCGACGTGATCTGGATGGCGACCATCCCGACCTGTCTCTACTACCTGTCGCTGCTGATCATGGTGGAGATCGACGCCAAGCGGTTCGGCGCCCACAATGTCAATGTCAGGCCTGAACTCAGCCTCGGCGTGATGATGAAGCGTTACGGGTTCCACTTCATTTCTCTGCTCGCCGTCGTCGTCTTCATGATCATCGGCTACTCGCCGTCACTGTCGGTGTTCTACGCCACCCTCGTCACCTTCGTGCTCAGTTTCCTCCGCAAGGACACTGCGCTGGTGCCGAAGAAGCTGGTGAAGGCGCTGGCCGATGGCTCGATCGGCGCGCTCAATGCCGCCACCACCTGCGCCTGCGCCGGCATCGTGGTCGGCGTCGTCACGCTCACCGGCCTCGGCCTGAAATTCTCGTCGATCGTGATTTCCTATGCGGGCGGCAGCCTGTTGCTGACGGCGATCTATACGGCGCTGATCGTCTGGATCATCGGCCTCGCAGTGCCGGTCACCGCGTCCTACATCATCTGCGCGGTGATCGCCGCGCCCGCACTGATCAAGCTCGGCGTGCCTGACTACGCCGCACACATGTTCATCTTCTATTACGCCGTGCTCTCGGAAGTCTCGCCGCCCACCGCGCTATCGCCCTTCGCGGCGGCGGCGATTACCGGCGGCGATCCCTACAAGACCACGCTGCAATCGTGGAAATACACACTGCCGGCGTTCCTGGTGCCATTCGTCTTCGTCTGCGATCCGCAAGGCGTCGGCCTGCTGCTGAACATTCCGAAGGGCGGCTCGTGGGTCGACATCGTCGAGATCACCTTCAAGACCACGCTGGGACTGCTGGCACTGGCCGCCGTCGCGCAGAACTGGGCACTGCGACAAAATACACCGATTGAGCGCGGCTTGCTTCTGCTATCGGGATTACTGCTGGTATTCCCGAGCTTGATCGAGGCGATCATCGAATCGATCATCGGTCGCGACATCAGCTACACATTCGTGCCTGGCCTCATCATCGGCCTCGGCGTGCTGCTCTGGCAGGCAAGGACGAGGACGCAACCGGCACCGGCATGACCAACGACAGAAACGAATAACGTCAAGTTATCGCATGACAGCGGACGCCGCAGATAAGCGGCGCCGCCGACTTCAGGGAGTGACGCGATGAGATGGACAGCTTTCAGACACAGGGCGTTCAGCCTTGCACTGCTCGGCATCGCCTGCGCGGCGACCGGTGCTTCTGCGGAAGACAAGACCATCGCCATTGCGACCGGCGGGACCGGCGGCATCTTCTACCCGCTCGGAGGCGGGCTCGCGAACCTGTTGTCGAAGAAACTGCCGCATACCCAGGCCACCGGCGAAGTCACCGGCGGCAGCGTCGACAACATCAAGCTGCTGGAAACCGGCCAGGCCGATCTCGGTTTCATGACCGGCGACGTCGCGTCCGATGCCGTGAAGGGCGAGAACAAGTTCAAGAAGCCCGTTCCGCTGCGCACCATCGTCGCCGTCTATTCCAGCCCGGTGCATGTGGTGACCATCGCCGGCACCGGTATCGAGAAATTCGCCGATCTGAAAGGCAAGCGCATCTCGAGCGGCGCGCCGGGCAGCGCCACCGAGGCACAGACCTTCCGCCTGCTGGAAGCCGCGGGCCTCGACAAGGACAAGGACGTCAAGCGCGAACGTCTGTCGGTGGCGGAATCCGCGTCCGCGCTCAAGGATCGCAAGATTGATGCCTTCTTCTGGGGCGGCGGTGTGCCGACTGCCGCGGTGGTCGATCTAGCGGCGACGCCCGGCGTCACCATCAAGCTGATCGACATCGACTACCTGCTCGAGCCGATCGTGAAAAAATACGGCCAGATCTTCGCGCCCAGCGTGATCAAGGCCGGCAGCTATCCGGGCCAGACCACCGACAGCCGTGGCTTCGCCGCCTGGAACCAGATCATGGCCACCGACAAGATGTCGGACGAGACCGCCTATGCGATCACGAAGACGATCTTCGAGAACAAGGCCGATCTCGTCGCCGTCCATAAAGAGGCGGAGAACATCAATCTCGCCACGCAGACACCAGCGCAATCGCCGGCGCCCTATCACCCCGGCACGCTGAAATATCTCAAGGAAGTCGGCGCGGTGAAATAGTCACCGCGACATCACAGGAAAACTGGAGGAGAGGACAACCATGTTCAAGCGTTTCAGAAAGACATCGATTGCCGTGGCGCTGGTCGCCACGGCCGGCCTTGCAGGCGCGGCCATCGCGCAGCAGAAGACCATGGCGATCGGCACTGGCGGCACCGGTGGCGTGTATTATCCGCTCGGCGGCGCTATCGCCAATGTGCTGTCGAAGGCGCTGCCGAACACCCAAGCCACGGCGGAAGTTACCGGCGGGTCGGTCGATAACCTCAAGCTGATCGCCTCGGGCCAGAGCGAACTCGGCTTCAGCATGGCCGACGCCGCGCTGGACGCACTGAACGGCCAGGACAAGTTCAAGAGCGGCAAAGTCCCGCTGCAGACCCTGCTCGTGGTCTATCCGAACCGCATGCATATCGTGACCATCGAGGGCGCCGGCATCGAGAAGATGTCGGATCTCAAGGGCAAGCGCGTCTCCACGGGCTCGCCCGGCGGTGCCACCGAAGTGATGGCGTTCCGCGTCATCGAGGCCGCCGGTCTCGACAAGGACAAGGACATGAAGCGCGAGCGTCTCGGCGTGGCTGAGTCCGTCAACGCCATCAAGGACCGCAAGATCGACGCCTTCTTCTGGGTCGGCGGCGTCCCCACTGCCGCCGTCACCGATCTCGCTGCCACACCCGGCATGAAAATCAAGTTCGTCGACCACGCCGACCTCGCCGCCAAGATGAACGAGAAATACGGCAAGCTGTATTCGCCCTCGACCATCAGCAAGAGCATCTATCCCGGCATGGACAAGGACAACGCCAATACAGAAGTCTGGAACATCATCGTCACCGGCAACAAGATGAGCGATGACGACGCCTACAACATCGTCAAGACGCTGGTGGAGAAGAAGGCCGACATCGTCGCCGTGCACAAGGAGGCCGAGAGCTTCTCGCTCGACAACCAGGTGCAGGAGCGTTCCCCGGTGCCGTTCCATCCGGGCGCGCTGAAATACTTCAAGGAAAAGGGCATCGGCAAGTAAGACCAGCCCGCCACAAGACCAGACTTAAGGCCGCGATGCGAAAGCCTCGCGGCCTTTGTTTTTAAGTGGTTGATCGCGGACCTCTCCCTTGTCGTCCCCGCGTAGGCGGGGACCCATAACCTCCGTCGATGAAATTGGAACGGCAGAGCCACGACGACTGCACTTCGACTATGCTCCCGGTGTGTATAAATCCCGCCCCGTGGGCAACGAATACCGCGGAACCGGATCACTCAACCGCCGTTGCATGCCGGGCACTGCCGTGCCGTGAGGACCACGCGTGCACGACGACGCCAACAGGATCAAGCATCCGCTCGACGCGCTGAACTTCTTTCTTGCCGATGTCCGCGACGGGCTCGGGCCCTATCTCGCGATCTATCTCCTCACGGTCCAGAAATGGGATGAAGCCTCCATCGGCATCGTGATGTCGGTCGCCGCCCTCGCTGGTATCGTCGCGCAGACCCCTGCCGGCGCCCTTATCGACAAGACCGCCGCCAAGCGCGCCATCGTCATTCTTGCCGCCGTCATCGTCACACTCGGCTCGATCGTGCTGCCGCTCTATCCCGGTTTCCTGTTTGTCGCGACGACACAGGCACTGACCGGTGTCGCCGCGGCCGTCTTCGCACCGGCACTGGCGGCGATCACACTCGGCATTGTCGGCCCCAAAGCCTTTGCGCGCCGGATCGGCCGCAACGAGGCGTTCAACCATGCCGGCAACGCGACGGCAGCGACGCTGGCCGGCATCTTCGCCTATGCCTTCGGGCCGATCGTCGTGTTCTGGCTGATGGCCGCGATGGCTGCGGCGAGCATCCTCGCGACGCTGGCGATCCCCGCCGATGCCATCGATCATCAGATGGCCCGCGGTCTTGGCGATCTCAACGAAACGCACGATCACGATGCCACCGACCGGCCTTCCGGCTTTCAGGTGCTGCTGACCTGCAAGCCGCTCCTGATATTTGCCGCCGCCACCGTGCTGTTTCACTTCTCCAATGCGGCGATGCTGCCGCTGGTCGGCCAGAAACTCGCACTGGTGAACAGCGAGCTCGGCACCACGTTGATGTCGGTCTGCATCGTCGCGGCGCAATTGGTGATGGTGCCGGTCGCGATGCTGGTCGGCCGCAAGGCCGATGTCTGGGGCCGCAAACCGATTTTCGCCTGCGCGCTCGCCGTGCTGGCGCTGCGCGGCGCGCTGTATCCGCTCTCCGATAATCCCTATTGGCTGGTCGGCGTGCAGACCCTCGACGGCATCGGCGCCGGAATCTTCGGCGCGATCTTCCCGCTGGTGGTCGCAGACCTCACTTACGGCACCGGCCACTTCAATATCAGCCAGGGCGCGATCGCCACCGCCGCGGGATTAGGCGGCGCTCTCAGCACGGCCATTGCCGGCGTGATCGTCGTGAATGCCGGTTACAGCGCGGCATTCCTCGCGCTTGCCGCCTTGGCGGGGATCGGCCTCATCCTGTTCATCGTCGCCATGCCGGAGACGCGACCTTCCGACGCACGTCATCAGCCGTTAGTACCAAATGCTTAAGGATGGTATTGCATTGCGGTAGCAACTCGCAGTGCAACATAGTACCATCCACCCAGTACGTTCCCATGCATGTTGTCCATGGAAACGCCTGATCGGGAGAAGCTGAGAAGACCTGCCGGTTGCGCAGATGAGCCGCAGGAGCGGACCGTCGGGTTCGTTGCCCCAGCCGTGCCGGTTCCCACTTGATCCCGGCCTCCCGTCAATGTCTTAAACACCCTCAATCAGATCGCGCGTCGCAGCCGCGCGGCCTGCCCGACATGCAAAAGGACTCTTCGAGATGTCATCATCGATCCGCTTCCCGTCCCGCCGCTCCGTGATCCTCGGCGGCGCGGCTGCCCTCGGCACCCTGCCGATCCTGTCGCGCCGCGCCAGCGCCGCAGAGTGGCCCACCAAGCCGGTGAAGTTCATCGTTCCGTTCGCGGCCGGCGGCACCACAGACATTCTGGCGCGCGTCGTCGCGCAGAAGATGTCCGAAGAGATGGGCCAGCAGTTCATCGTCGAGAACAAGGCCGGCGCCGGCGGCAACATCGCCGCTGACTTTGTCGCCAAGGCCGAAGGCGACGGCTACACCTTTCTGGTCGGCACGCCCGGCACCCACGCCATCAACAAGTTCGTGTTCAAGAACATGACCTATGATCCGGTCAAGGATCTGGCATCGGTCATCGTGATCGCCAAGGTGCCGAACCTGTTCTCGGTGACCAATGCGCTGCCGGCCAAGAGCGTCAAGGAGTTCATCGAACTCGCCAAGGCCAAGCCGGACGAATATTTCTACGGCACGCCGGGCCTCGGCTCGACCGCACATCTGTCGACCGAACTGTTCAAGTCGATGACCGGCGTGAAGCTGACCCATGTGCCCTACAAGGGCAGTGCCCCGGCACTCACCGACCTGATCGGCGGCCGCGTCCATGTGATGATCGACAACCTGCCGGCGGCGCAGCCTTTCGCGGAGAGCAACCAGATCCGTGCACTCGCCGTCTCCACCAGCAAGCGCTGGGAGCCGATGAAGGACATTCCGACCATCGCCGAAGCCGGCGTTCCCGGCTACGACGCCGCCTCCTGGTTCACCATCGCAGCCCCGGCGAAGACGCCGAAGGAGATCATCGCCAAGCTCAATGCCTCGACCGACAAGTTCATCAAGTCGGCCGACGGCACTGCCCGCCTGATCAAGCTGGGCGCCGATCCGACCGGCGGTTCGCCGGCCGATATGGATGCCTATGTGCAGTCCGAAATCGAGAAGTGGGGCAAGGTCGCCCAGTTCGCCGGCATCAAGCCGGAGTAAGGCAGCGCGGGGTTGGCAGGGCGTTAGACGCGCCTGCCTGTCTTGCTGCGTTAAGCGTGAATAGATCGAAGGGCACGCGCTGAAGCGCGTGCCCTTTTGTTTTGGGAGTGCGGTTGGCGCCGATTCCACACTCGTCATTCCCCGGCAAACCAATTGGTTTGCCTGAGGGCGTGCGTAAGCCCGGACGCGCCGAGTCCTCAATTGTCATTCCGGGATGCGCCCGGCCGGCGCAGCCGGCTGGGGCGCAGGCCCGGAATCCATAAGCTCGATCGTGGTTATGGATTCCGGGCTCGCGCAAGGGTGCGCCCCGGAATGACAGTGGAGGGAACGCACCCAAACATTTTTTCCTATCCATCGTTGACAATATCCCTTTATGGACTATATTCCCCCTCGTCCTGCCCCACCGAGAGGGGCGATCGCGATCGTCACGTTCGCGGGGCAGGGTGCGGTGGACGCCGGAGATGCGGCGTCACGCGGTTCACGGGGGAACGTCTGTCTTCGGGCAGGACGAATCTGCGCCAGCACTGCCACTGGCAAGGAGACGGCCGACCTTGAGATGGAAAGAGCCCTGGACAGTGTGACGGACGACCAAGTCAAAACGCGTTCGGCCCAGTCGCTTGAGGCTCCCTTCCCATCGCCTTGGGACTTTAATTCGCGATCGGAGCGTTCGTCGAGGCAAAGTGCAAGCAACCGAAAAAACACCGCAGGCGGAACGTCGGGCACTTGCTCGGCGCCTCCGAAAGTCCTGATGCACTCTCAATTGCGGAAGACCGCATCGCATCAGGCCCAAGGGTGCAACGGGCACCCGGCGTTCCGCACGCCCTCTCACAAGAGGGCGGGAATGCAAGCAACGACGGCGCCCCCGCGCCGCTAACAATGGGGGCGATGACGCATGTCTGAAGCTGTTTGACATTCACATCAGCAACGACGCGCAGGCGTTAGAGGCATCCCTCCCTCAAGCATTGCGTAGCAATGCGCAGTGGGGAGGGTCGGCCGATAGGCCGGGGTGGGGGTGCCACAGGCGATGGCGTTTGTGGCACCCCCACCCGACCGGCCTTCGGCCGGCCACCCTCCCCGCAAGGGGGAAGGATAAGAAAGCCGCCTACTCGAACTTCATATCGATGCAGCGCGACACGTCCGAGCCGAGGCCCGATGGAATCGTGACACAGCCACGAATTTTCTGCTGGGTGTTGTCGCTGACCCACATGGCAAAACCACCATTGCCGAAGAACGAATTGGTGTTCGGCGGCTCGGTCTCCGTGGCATCGAAGGAATAGCTGGAGTCGGTGTCGAACACGCGCGGCTTCTTCACGCAGGCGCCGTCGCTCTGGACGTTGATGACTTCCTTGGCATCACGCGTCATCGATAGCGACACCGAGCAACGGAAATATTCCGAGGTCTTCGCATTGAACAGATAGGCATAAGAGCGGCAGGTCGCCGTACTCAGCTTGCCTGCGGCAAGCCCACGCCCGCAGGAGATACGCTGGTTGTTGCTGAGCTTGAAATCATCTGCCGCAGCAAGACCGGGCGCCAATACCACCGCGCCAACAACCAAAAGACTTTTCACGATCGCTCGCATTGTCGAATCATCCCCATCGCCGCATTCATCGTGGACCGGCTTAGCCCGAAAGCGAAAGATAGTCGCCAGACCGCGCTTGCGAAATAACAAACTCTGTCGCGACCGCATGTCGTATTGACGGCCTGTCACCGTTCGTGATTTGTTCAAGACAACCGCGCAGCCGCGATGTACTTTCAAAAACACGTTTCGGAGAATTTGGGATGACCGCTCGAGCCTTTACGATGCTGTGCGCCGCCGCACTGATGACATCGGCCCTTGCCGGCCCTGCTCTGGCTCAGGCGCCGACGCCCTGGGTGCTCTCGCCCGACATGGGCTATGGCTACGACGCGTCAGGCAAGACCTTCGCGTACAAGATGGGCACCAACAATGCCAAATTCCTGCTGAAGGGCGCCAAGAAAGTGCCGAAGAACACGCTCTTCTTTATCGGCGAGAACGGCCAGCTCTATATGCGCAGCGGCCCGTTCCTCGAAGACGACGGCAAGTTCAAATTCGGCCCCGGCTAGTCCTGGTTTTCGGACAGGATCATGCGCGACCGGACGGGTGCGCATGACGGAGCCATGACATTGCTCCCTTCTCCATGAAGCCCTCTCCCACCACGGTGGCAGAGGTGATACAGAGCGCTTCATCTTTTTACGAAAGCTGAAAGCACTCATGGCCAAGCCGTCCCCCGTCTCCCCCCTCGCCCCGACCGACGTTCCCGAGATGCCCGCCATTGCAGGCGTGCGCCTCGCCACCGCCGCCGCCGGCATCCGCTACAAGGGCCGCACCGACGTGCTGCTCGCGGTGATGGACAAGGGCACGACGGCAGCCGGCGTGTTCACCACGTCGAAGTGCCCGTCGGCTCCCGTGGAGTGGTGCCGCGCGGTGCTGAAAAACGGCAAAGCGCAGGCGCTGGTGGTCAATTCCGGCAATGCCAATGCCTTCACCGGCAAGACCGGCAAGGCCTCGACCAAACTCACCGGCGACATCGCATCCAAGGCCGTCGGCTGCAAGCCGAACGAGATCTTCCTGGCCTCGACCGGCGTGATCGGCGAGCCGCTCGACGCCACAAAGTTCAACGGTGTGCTCGCCACACTCGCTGAAAGCGCCGGACCGGACGGCTGGATGGATGCCGCCAAGGCGATCATGACCACCGACACCTTCCCGAAGGTCGCGACGGCCACCGTGAAACTCGGCAAGGCCAAGGTCACCATCAACGGCATGGCCAAGGGCGCGGGCATGATCGCGCCGGACATGGCGACGATGCTGTCCTTCATCTTCACGGATGCACCGATCAGCGCGCCCGCATTGCAGGCACTCCTGAAGGCCGGCGTGGAAGATTCGTTCAATGCCGTGACCATCGACGGCGACACCTCGACCTCGGACACGCTGCTGATGTTCGCCACCGGCGCAGCAGCCGCACAGGGCGCGCCGAAGATCACCAAGGCCAGCGACATCAGGCTGAAGCCTTTCGTGAAGGCCCTGAACGTCATTCTCAATGACCTCGCCGAACAGGTCGCACGCGATGGCGAAGGCGCGCGCAAGCTGGTGGAAGTCGTCGTCGAAGGCGCGACGACCAAGGCCTCGGCGCGCAAGATCGCCATGTCGATCGCCAATTCGCCGCTGGTGAAAACGGCGATTGCCGGCGAAGACGCCAATTGGGGCCGCGTGGTGATGGCTGTCGGCAAGGCCGGCGAGCCCGCCAACCGCGACAAGCTCTCGATCGCGTTCAATGGCATCCGTGTCGCCAAACTGGGCGCACGCGACCCGTCCTATGACGAGACCGAAGTGTCCAACGCGATGAAGAACCCCAAAGTGCAGATCAAGGTCACCCTCGGCCTCGGCAAGGGCCGCGACCGCGTGCTGACCTGCGACCTCACCAAGGAATATGTCGCCATCAACGGCGACTATCGGTCTTAGCTTGCTACTGCGCCTGCGGACGATGTCGATGAAGATATGTGCGATGGCCGGCACGACAGGGGGTCTGATCCTTGCCTGTGCCGTCGCAATGCCAATCGGCACCGCCGAAGCGCAGGATCAGTCATCGAGCAGGACACGCACGCTCACCCGCAGCGTCAAGGCCGGTCAGGAGGTCGGCCTTGGCTTCGCGGTGCGATGGAACGCGAAATGTGAGCCGGTGCTGCCCAAGCTCACTATCGCCAAACCTCCGTCGCATGGCAGTCTGTGCGGACGGGCGATCACGGTCACCCCACAAAAGAATGTGACCGGGGACGACCAGACCTGTGTCGGGAAACGCATGCGCGCACTGCAACTGGTTTACATGCCCAGCAGCGACTATTCGGGAGCGGACACGGTCGACTACATCATCGAACTGCCGCGCGTGCAGCTCACGACCCATGTCGACATTCAGGTAATCCCGAACGATGCTGCAACCAAAACTCTCATACCGAACAATGAGAGCGCGCCCGGAAAAGCTGGCGATGCGATCGTTCCCTGTGCCCCACACATGTCCCAGACAACCAACAACCGCGTAATAACCCTATGAAACTCGTCCTCGTCGTCGCCTGCGCATTGATTGATCCCGACGGCCGCGTGCTGATCGCACAGCGGCCGGAAGGCAAGGCGCTGGCCGGCCTGTGGGAATTTCCCGGCGGCAAGCTGGAGCCCGGCGAACGGCCGGAAGCGGCGCTGATCCGCGAGCTCGACGAGGAGCTCGGGATCACGGTGAAGGAAGCCTGCCTCGCGCCACTGACCTTCGCCAGCCACGCCTATGAGGACTTCCACCTGTTGATGCCGCTCTATATCTGCCGGCGCTGGGAAGGCCTCGCTATCTCCAGGGAAGGCCAGAATCTTGCCTGGGTGCGGCCGAACAAGCTGCGCGACTATCCGATGCCGGCTGCGGATATCCCGCTGATCCCGCATCTGATCGATCTGCTTTAGCGCTTCAGCCCCCTCACAGCATCCGCGAGGCTCGCTTTTGCCGAGCCCGGCTTCAGCGGCTTCTGCTGGCTCTCATGCGGCGCCCAGCCGGACAACCAGATGACGTCGAAGGTCGCGCGGATGCGGCCGTCGGGGTCGGCGAAACGCTCGCTGTAGATCTGCGCCATGCGCAGCAGCGTCGCGCGGCGCAGCGGTGCGCGACGGCGCTCGACCAGCACATTGGTCGCGCCCATCCTGCGCAGATCCTGCATCAGACCGAAGGCACTGTCGTAGCGCACCACGACGCGATCCACATCGGTCACCGGCAGCGCAAATCCCGCGCGCTGCAGCAAGGCGCCGACATCGCGCAGATCGGCCATTGGTGCGACGCGCGGCGAGATGCCGCCTTCGCGTTCGGCTTCCGCCGCGGCGAAGGACTGCCGCAGCTCGGTCAGCGTGTCGCCGCCGAGCATTGCGGCCAGCAGCAGACCGTCAGGCTTCAGCGCGCGGCGGATCTGCGCCATCACGCCGGGCAGATCGTTAACGAAGTGCAGCCCGAGCGCGGAGATGACGAGATCGAGCGACGCTGGCGCGAGATTGAGACCATCGCTTTCGACATCGGGCACGTCGGCATGTGTGAGATGGCCGACACGCCCGGCCACACCATCGCGCAGACGGTTGCCCGGCGTCGCGACGTCAGCGGCATTGTCGAACTGGCGCAGCACCGCCTGCAATCGCTCATCCATGTCGGCGATGACACGATCCAGCAGGAAATTCTCGGCGCCCAGCCGCGACGCACGCGCCTGCCGCGCCCGCAACAGAGCGCGGTCGAACAGGATCGGTGCAGTATTGGAGGTCTGAGCCATGCGGCTTGGTACGCCGAAGACCAGGGATCTGGCAATCGCGCTTGAGATCGGCGCAGGAGGGCTCTAGCCTTCAACCTATGGACGCAGAGGCGACAGTGTCATGGTCCCTTCCCGCGCAATTGCGCGGCGCGCTGAAGCTTTGCCGGTCTGCATTGACGCAAACCGCCCGTGTGGCGCTCGACGTCGCACTGCCGACGCTCTGCGTCGCCTGCCGGGAACCCGTCGCCGGAGAAGGCGTCTGCGCGGCCTGCTGGGGCCAGCTCTCCTTCATCGCGCCGCCGTTCTGCAGCCGGCTCGGCATCCCCTTCGTCTACGATCCCGGCCCGGGCATCCTGTCGATGCAGGCGATTGCCGATCCGCCGGCCTATCAGCGCGCCCGCGCAGCCGTGCGCTATGACGATGTCGCCCGCACGCTGGTGCATCAGTTGAAATATCATGACCGGATCGATCTGGCGCCGACTATGGGCCGCTGGATGGCGCGTGCGGGGAAGGAATTGCTCGCGGATGCCGATATTCTGGTGCCAGTGCCGCTGCATTGGCGCCGCGGCTTCAGCCGGCGCTTCAACCAGTCCGGCGCGCTGGCGCGGGAAATCGGCGGGCAGAGCGGCGTTGCGATATCCCGCGACGCCTTGCGGCGCATACGCCCGACCGAACACCAGATCGGCCTGTCGCGCAGCGAGCGCGCCAGCAATGTGCAGGGCGCCTTCAAGGTCCCACCTGAACGCCGGGCTGAAATCCAGGGCCGCCGCGTCATTTTGGTCGACGACGTGCTGACCTCGGGTGCCACGACGGACGCCTGCGCACGGGCGCTGCTGCACGCCAAGGCGGCCCAGGTCGATGTGCTGGTCTTTGCGCGGGTTGTGGAGGCCCACAAGGTCCCCATATAATCAGGCACTTCCCTGCAACTGGAGCATCCGATGGCCGCCGCTATTGAAATCTACACCCGCCCCGGCTGCGGCTATTGCAGCGCCGCGATCTCGCTGCTCCAGCGCAAGAAAACTGCATTCACCCATTTCGACACCGCGATCGATCCGAAGCTGCGCCAGGAAATGTTCGACCGTACCTATCCCGGCGCCACCTTCCCGCAGATCTTCATCGATGGCACCCTGATCGGCGGCTGTGACGATCTCTATGCATTGGACCGCGAAGGCAAATTTGACGCCATGATCGCAGGCGAGAAGGCCACCTCATGAGCCAGACATCTCCGACGTCCGAGCCCCAGACCTTCACCGCCGCCATGGTGCAGATGCGCACCGGCCTGCTGCCGGAGCCGAGCCTCGAACAGGGCCGGCATCTGATCCGCGAAGCCGCGCTCGCCGGCGCCGACTATGTGCTCACGCCGGAAGTGAGCAACATGATGCAGCTCAATCGCACGGCGCTGTTCGAACATCTGCGCCCGGAGGAAGACGACCTCTCGCTGAAGGCCTATCGCGCGCTCGCCGCGGAGCTGAAGATCTACGTGCATATCGGATCGCTGGCCGTGCTGGCCAACCCCGAACGCGCCGCCAATCGCTCGTTCCTGATCGGACCGGACGGCAATGTCCTGGCGAGCTACGACAAGATCCACATGTTCGACATCGACCTGCCGAACGGCGAGAGCTATCGCGAATCCGCGAATTATCAGCCGGGCGAGACCGCCGTCATCTCGGATCTCCCCTGGGGCCGCATCGGTCTGACCATCTGCTACGACGTCCGCTTCCCGGCGCTGTACCGCGCATTGGCCGAAAGCGGCGCGTCTTTCCTCACCGTGCCCTCGGCGTTCACCCAGAAGACCGGCGAGGCCCATTGGCACACGCTGCTGCGCGCTCGCGCCATCGAGACCGGCTGCTTCGTCTTTGCGGCCGCGCAGGGCGGCGTACATGAGAACAAGCGTGCGACCTATGGTCACTCGCTGATCATTGACCCGTGGGGCGTGGTTCTGGCCGAAGCGACCGGCGTCGAGCCGGGCTTCATTCTGGCCAAGATCGATCCTGCGAAGGTGACGGAAGCGCGCAAGACCGTGCCGTCCCTGCAGCACGGCCGCCGTTTCAGCGTCAGCGATCCCAAATCGGGCCCAGACTATCTGCACCTTGTCCGGCAAGCGACATGATCCGTTACGACCTACGCTGCGAGAAGGGCCATGCTTTCGAAAGCTGGTTCCAGAGTTCCGGCGCCTATGACTCCCAGGTGAAGCGCAAGCTGGTGAATTGCCCGAATTGCGGATCGGTGAAGGTCGAAAAGGCCATTATGGCCCCGCGTATCGTGGGCAAGAGCAAGAATCGCCCGGCACCCGCCCCTGACGCCGGTTCCGAGACCACAGCCCCGCTGATGATGGCGCCGCAGGAAGCCGAACTGCGCGCCAAGCTGAAAGAACTGCGCGATCACGTTACCAAAAACGCGGACAATGTCGGTGAAAGCTTCCCGACCGAAGCTCGCAAGATGCATTATGGCGACATCGAACATCGTCCGATCTACGGCGAAGCGACGCCGGATGAAGCACGGTCGCTGATCGATGAAGGTATCGAGGTGACTCCGCTGCCTGTCCTTCCCGGCGATCGGAACTGAGCGTAACCTCCGCTCACCAGCATTCTTGTGCGCGTTTCGACTCATCCAAACTGCGCCGTCGGTACATGATTCCGAAAGCTTCCCACATACGGCAACTTTGTGGCGTTCGAGTCACAGGCGTGCACAATCGCTTTGTTAGCCCTTGAGACATGGCAAAACTCGCCTAACTTATAAGCAAGTGCCTGAATATGAGTCGCGCGCTGCACTCAGATCGCATTGCGCGATTTCGGACCTGGATGTGTCCTGAAGGCTATAGTGCTGATGTTGAGTCGCGATCGGAAAGACGCGTTCCGTTACCACCTTAGGAGCATCGCGACCAACAGGACGGCCGACCAGCAAGGAGAGAGGGATCATGTACAACGATTCTCTGTTCAATGCGTTCGCTAGAAGTTACGAAGCCCGAAGTGAGACGGACATGTCGATGTCCGAGTATCTGGAATCCTGCAGAGGGGACCCGATGCGATATGCGAACGCGGCGGAACGCCTACTGGCGGCGATCGGCGAGCCTCAAATGATAGACACGGCCAAGGATCCACGCCTTGGCCGTATTTTTTTGAATCGTACCATCCGTAGCTATCCAGCCTTTGCCGGCTTTCACGGCATGGAAGATACGATCGAACGCATCGTCGCCTTCTTCCGCCATGCGGCGCAGGGTCTCGAAGAGCGCAAGCAGATTCTCTATCTGCTCGGCCCGGTCGGCGGCGGCAAATCATCGCTTGCCGAGCGCCTCAAGGCCTTGATGGAAGTCCATCCCATCTATGTGCTGAAAGCCGGCGACGAACTCTCTCCGGTTTATGAAAGCCCGCTCAGCCTGTTCGATCCCGACACGCTCGGCCCGATGATTGAAGAGAAATACGGCATTCCGCGCCGGCGGCTTACGGGCCTCATGAGTCCGTGGTGCTACAAGCGGCTCGAAGCTTTCGGCGGCGACATCTCGCAATTCCGCGTCGCCCGCATTCAGCCGTCGCGATTGCGCCAGATCGCCATCGCCAAGACCGAACCCGGTGACGAGAACAACCAGGACATCTCCTCGCTGGTCGGCAAGGTGGATATCCGCAAGCTCGAAATCTTCGCCCAGAACGATCCCGACGCCTACAGCTATTCCGGTGGCCTCAACCGCGCCAATCAGGGCGTGCTTGAATTCGTCGAAATGTTCAAGGCGCCAATCAAGATGCTGCATCCGCTGCTGACGGCGACGCAGGAAGGCAACTATATCGGCACCGAAAACATCGGCGCCATCCCGTTCACCGGCGTGATTCTCGCTCACTCCAACGAGTCCGAGTGGCAGAGTTTCAAGGCCAACAAGAACAACGAAGCCTTCATCGATCGTATCTGCGTCATCAAGGTGCCGTACTGCCTGCGCGTCACCGAAGAACAGAAGATCTATGAGAAGCTCATTCAGGGCTCCGAACTCGCCACCGCACCTTGCGCACCGGCGACTTTGGAAACCCTGGCACGCTTCTCCGTGATGTCGCGGCTGCGCAAGCACGAAAACTCGACCACCTTCGCCAAGATGCGGGTCTATGACGGCGAAAGCCTGAAAGAGTCGGATCCAAAGGCCCGCAGCGTTCAGGAATACAAGGACGCCGCCGGTGTTGATGAAGGCATGGACGGTGCCTCGACGCGCTTCGCGTTCAAAGTTCTGGCCGCGACCTACAATCACGACACGTCGGAGATTGGGGCGGATCCCGTGCACCTGATGTATACGCTGGAGCAGGCGATCCGCAGGGAGCAGATGCCTGATGAAGTTGAAAAACGCTATCTCGAATTCATCAAGGCCGAGCTGGTGCCGCGTTATGCGGAGTTCATCGGTCACGAAATCCAGAAAGCCTATCTGGAATCCTATTCGGACTACGGCCAGAACCTGTTTGATCGTTACGTCGACTATGCCGATGCCTGGATCGAGGATCAGGACTTCAAGGATCCTGACACCGGACAATTGCTCGATCGCGAATTGCTCAATCAGGAGCTGAGCAAGATCGAAAAGCCGGCCGGAATCGCCAACCCCAAGGACTTCCGCAACGAAGTCGTGAAGTTCTCGCTTCGCTCGCGAGCACAGAACGGTGGAAAGAATCCGACCTGGACGAGTTATGAGAAGATCAGGGAAGTCATCGAAAAGCGCATCTTCTCTCAAGTTGAAGATCTGCTTCCGGTGATCTCCTTCGGATCGAAGAAGGACGGCGAGACCGAGAAAAAGCATGACGACTTCGTCGCGCGGATGATCGTTCGCGGCTACACCGAGCGCCAGGTTCGTCGTCTCGTCGAATGGTATATGCGCGTGAAACAGGCCGGCTGACGCAAGGAGCCAACATAACGTGGCCATGCATATCGTCGATAGACGCCTGAACCCGAGCAGCAAGAGTCTTGAGAACCGCCAGCGGTTCTTGCGACGCGCGAAAGCTCTGGTTCAGGGAGCCGTCAAGAAAGCCTCCCAGGACCGCGACATCAAAGACGTCCTGGAAGGCGGCGAAGTGTCCATCCCGCTCGACGGGATGAACGAGCCCCGCTTCTATCGCGAAGGCGGCATTCGCGACCGGGTGTTGCCCGGCAACGTAAAATTTGTGGAAGGTGATTACCTTCAACGGCCGCAATCGAAGAGCGGCAGATCGAACGATGCCGGTGAAGGCGACGGCGAGGATGCATTCCGGTTTGTGCTCAGCCGGGAGGAGTTCGTCGACATTTTCCTCGACGACCTGGAACTGCCGGATCTTTCCAAGCGCAAGCTGGCCGAAGTCGAAAACGAAGGCCTGCGCCGCGCCGGATATACGACGTCCGGTTCGCCTGCCAATATCTCGGTCAGCCGCACCGTACGCTTGGCCATGGCACGACGGGTTGCACTGCAGCGACCGCGACCCGAGGCCATTGCACAGTTGGAAGCTGAACTGGAGCATTGCAGTGACGAGCGCCGCCCCGAATTGCTGGCAGAGATCACGCGGCTGAAATCCAAGATGCGGCGGATTCCGTTCATCGATCCCATCGACATCCGCTATCGCCGCTTCGAGAACGTGCCGAAGCCGGTGGCGCAGGCGGTGATGTTCTGCCTGATGGACGTCTCCGGCTCGATGTCCGAGCACATGAAGGATCTCGCCAAGCGGTTCTACATGCTGCTCTACGTCTTCCTGACGCGTCGCTATCGCAAGGTCGAGATCGTCTTCATCCGTCACACCGACCGTGCCGAGGAAGTCGACGAGCAAACCTTCTTCCACGGCCCCGCGTCAGGCGGCACGCTGGTTTCCAGCGCACTGCAGGCCATGCATGAGATCGTGCAGTCACGCTATCGCCCCGCCGACTGGAATATCTATGCCGCACAGGCCTCGGACGGCGACAACTCCTATGCCGATGGCGATCTCTCCGGTCGCCTGCTCAAGGACATGATCCTGCCGGTGACGCAGTTCTTCGCCTATCTGGAAGTGGGCGAGAGCGGCAGCCACCCGTTCGAAATGTCGGAATCCTCGCTGTGGACGCTGTATCAGCGGCTGCGCGCGGAAGGTGCACCGCTGTCGATGCGCAAGGTCAACGACCGCAGCGAGATTTTTCCGGTGTTCCACGACCTGTTTCAACGTCGCCAGGCCAAGGAGAGGGTGGCTCCATGACAGACCGTCTCTACGAAGGCGCGGACTGGGACTTCACCACATTGCAGCGCATCCACGATGCCTGCGAGGAGATTGCCGAAAAGGAGCTCGGCCTCAACGTCTACCCGAACCAGATCGAGGTCATCACTGCCGAACAGATGCTGGACGCCTACTCGTCCGTAGGCATGCCGCTGTATTACAAGCACTGGTCGTTCGGCAAACAATTCGCCCATCAGGAAGCGTCCTATCGCAAGGGCCTGATGGGCCTGGCCTATGAGATCGTCATTAACTCGTCGCCATGCATTTCCTACCTGATGGAGGAAAACACGGCGACGATGCAGACGCTGGTAATTGCTCACGCCGCTTTCGGCCATAATCACTTCTTCAAGAACAATTATTTGTTCAAGCAGTGGACCGATGCCGACGGCATTCTCGACTATCTCGATTTTGCCAAGGGCTATGTGGCGCAGTGCGAGGAAAAGCATGGCCGCGCAGCGGTGGAGCAGACGCTCGACGCCGCGCACGCGTTGATGTCGCACGGTGTCGATCGCTATCCCGGCAAAAAATCGCTGGATTTGCGGGCCGAGGAAAAACGCGCCAAAGAGCGCCGCAATCACGAAGAAACCTCGTTCAACGATCTGTGGCGCACGGTGCCGACGGGGCGGGCGAAGAGTGCCTCACTGCTCAGCGCGGAGCGACGACGCGCTCTGCTCGGCCTGCCGCAGGAAAACCTGCTGTATTTTCTGGAGAAATCCGCACCGCGCCTGAAGACCTGGCAGCGCGAACTCATCCGCATCGTCCGGCACATCTCGCAATATTTCTACCCGCAAGGTCAGACCAAGGTGATGAACGAAGGCACGGCCACTTACGTGCACTATCGCATCATGAGCCGGCTGCATCAGACCGGACAGATCTCGGACGGCAACTTCCTGGAATTCCTGCAGTCGCACACCAATGTCGTGTTCCAGCCGAATTACGATGACCGGCGCTTCTCGGGCTTCAACCCCTATGCGCTCGGCTTCGCAATGATGCAGGACATCGAAAAAATCGTCACCGATCCGACCGACGAAGACCGCGCTTGGTTTCCCGATATCGCCGGCAAAGGCGATGCAATGGCGGTGCTGCGCGATATCTGGGCCAACTACCGCGACGAGAGCTTCGTCAGCCAGTTCCTGAGCCCACGACTGATGCGCCACATGCGGATGTTCCACCTGCATGACGACCCGGCCGTGTCGGAAGGCATCCGCGTCGACGCCATCCATGACGAGCGTGGCTATCGCCGCGTCCGACGTGTGCTGGCGCGTCAGTACGACGTCGGCCTGATCGATGCGAATATCGAAGTGGTGGACGTCGACCTCGCTGGCGATCGCCGGTTGATGCTGAAGCATTCGGTGCTCAATGGCGCCCTGCTGAATGAGCCCGACGCCAAGCGGGTGCTGCAGCATCTCGCCGATCTCTGGAGCTACGACGTCTCGCTTGCCGAGGTTGATGCCTCCGGCCTGGTGCTCAAGGAACATGTCGCCCATCCTCGCGTGATGGCTGCGGCCGCCTGATCGATCCCTCTCCGTTTCCTCCGCAAACTCCCCTGCCCGGCTTGTCGCCGGGCGGGGACTTTCGCTCGGACGAAATATAGGGTAGGGGACTATCCTATGTCGCATCTCGCCGCTAACAAGACCAAGCTGCTCGCCCGGGTCCGTCGGCTCGCCGGCCAAATGGCCGCCATCGAGAAGGCCATCACCGAAGACGCCGGCTGCGCCACGATTCTGCATCAGGTCGCAGGCGTGCGCGGCTCCGTGAGCGGGCTGATGGATGAACTGATCGAGGACCACGTCCGCGAGCATGTCGCCCATCCCGGTCTCAGCGCCGACGACCGGGCGGCCGGCGCCGAAGAACTCGTCGCCGCTATCCGGCGTTACGCGAAATAAGGACCGGCAGTATGCGCACCCACGACATCGACCACCTGTCCCACGAGCACATGTTTCTGGGCGACAATCACGACGAGAACACCCGCCGCACGCTGTGGGTGGTCGTCCTTACGGCGCTGATGATGGTCGGCGAGATCGTTGCCGGCACTGTCTTCAACTCGATGGCGCTGCTGGCTGACGGCTTCCACATGGCGACACATGCCGTGGCGCTCGCCATTGCTGCGGGCGCTTATGCCTATGCGCGCCGCAACGCGCATAACCGCCGCTTTACTTTCGGCACAGGCAAGGTCGGCGATCTCGCCGGCTTTGCCTCCGCATTGGTGCTGGCGATCATCGCCATCGGCATCGCCGTCGAATCCGTGCAGCGGCTATTCAATCCGTCCACAGTCGCCTTCGGCGAAGCCACGGTGATCGCCGTCATCGGCTTGATCGTGAATATCGCCAGTGTGTTTCTGCTGAGCGGCGGGCATCATCGCGACGGTCACGACCACGACCATCACCACGACGCACATCACCGCGACAACAACATGCGCTCCGCCTTCATGCATGTGCTGGCCGATGCTCTGACGTCGGTGCTCGCCATCGTCGCGCTGATAGCCGGCCGCTATCTTGGCTGGGTCTGGCTCGATCCTGTGATGGGCATCGTCGGCGGCATTCTCATTGCCGCCTGGGCGTGGAATCTGTTGCGCGACACGGCGGCCGTGTTGCTGGATACGTCAGATCCACATCTGGAACAGGAAATCCGCGATGAGGTCGAGCGCCCCGGCGATGCCCGCATCTTCGACCTCCACGTCTGGCGCGTCGGCCCTGGTGCGCATGCTGCGATCGTCGGCTTTGCCGGCGGAGCGAGCACAGAGACGGTGCGGCAGCGCCTCACAGCCGTACATGAATTGCAGCACGTGACTGTGGAAGCGCGCTAGCCCCGGACGCGCATCTCCCACGTTACGAGCCATGCGGCGAAGCGGGTTGGCATTCTCCGCATGGCTGATTAACCTGACGTCATCATCGCCAGCCAAATGGCGGGACGTGCCGATTGCGGCGCGCAAAAAAAACGTCTGGGACGGACATGCAAGGACAGATCCCGCCGGGAACCTCAACGCCGGCCACCCGCCATGAAGTTCTCTACAGCGACCGCGTCGTCACCTGTTTCTCCGATCGTCCGCCGACCCTCGACGCCATGCTGCGCGCTGCTGTCGCGCGGAAGCCGGAGGGCGTCGCGCTGGTGCTCGGCGAGGAACGAGTCGCCTATGCGGAGCTCGACCGCGTCGCGGAGAATGTCGCCCGCAATCTGATCGCCTGCGGCTTCAAGAGGGGCGAGCGCATCGCGGTGCTGCTCGGCAACTGCCTGGAGTTCATCTTCTGCGCGCTCGGTGCCGTCCGCGCGGGGATGATCGTCGTGCCGCTCAACACCCGGCAACGCATGCCGGAGATCGACTATGTGCTGCAGCAGTGCCGGGCCTCGGCGCTGGTCTATGACAGCGACTGCGAGGCCAACCTGCCCGCACCGCGTGCGGACTTGCGCAATCAGTGGGTGGTCGGCAGCGGCCGTGCGCCATCCTTTGCGGAGCTGACGAAAGATGCGCCTGCCGCTGCGCTTCCCGAACTCCATCAGGAAGACACCGCTTTTCTGCTCTATACGTCAGGCACCACTGGCAACCCGAAAGGCGCGATGCTCACCCATGCGAGCATCATCCATTCGCTGCTCAACTTCCAGCACGGCTATGGCCTGCACGACGGTGACGTCACCATGCTGGCGGTGCCAGCATCGCATGTCACCGGGCTTGTGGCATTGATCCTTGCGACCATCAATGTCGCCGGAACGACGGTCATCCTGCCGACCTTCAAGGCACCGGAGTTTCTCGCTGTCGCGGCACGCGAGCGCATGACCTACACACTAATGGTGCCCGCGATGTATAATCTCTGCCTGCTGCAGCCGGATTTCGACCGTCACGATCTGTCTTCATGGCGCATCGCCGGCTTCGGCGGCGCGCCGATGCCCGAAGCGACCATCACGCGCCTCGCCGAGGTGCTGCCGAAGCTTAATCTCTGTAATGCCTATGGTTCGACTGAGACTTCATCACCCGCGACGATGTTTCCGCCCGGCTCGCCCGTCAGCAAAATCAATTCGGTCGGGCGCCCCGTAACCGGCGCACATATCGTGGTCGCCGATGACGACGGCCGCGAGGTGCCGGTCGGTCAGGACGGCGAATTGCTGATTGCCGGCGCTATGGTCGTGCCGGGCTATTGGAACAACCCGGATGCGACGCGCACCGGCTTCGTCGGCGGCTATTGGCGCTCCGGCGATATCGGCCGCATGGATGCGGGCGGCTATGTCTATGTGGTCGACCGCAAGAAGGACATGATCAATCGCGCCGGCTTCAAGATCTACTGCACCGAGGTCGAAAACGTGATGTCACATCATCCCGCCATCGTCGAAAGCGCAGTGGTGGGCAAGCCGGATCCAGTGCTGGGCGAACGCGTACACGCCTTCGTCTATAGCCCCGATGGCGGCAACGAGGCCGACATCCGCAAATACTGTGCGGAGCGGCTGTCCGATTACAAGGTGCCGGACACCATCACCTTCCTGAAGGAGCCGCTGCCGCGCAACGCTAACGGCAAGATCCTCAAGACCGAGCTACGCAAGATGATGACGAGCTGATCACCAAGCGGCGACAGCGCCATCCGAGCGCGGGTCCGTCGCGCCTTCGAGCACGCCGTTGGCGTGCAGCACGATGGCGCCGGCATGGCCCATGGTGCCGGTATAGCTGCCGAGCACCTCGACCACGTGACCGGCATCCCGAAGCTGCTGGATCAATGCGGGATCGAAGCGATCCTCGACCTTCAGCGTGACGCTCTCGTCGCCCCAGGTCTTGCCGAGCAGCCAGCGCGGCGCGGTCACCGCCTGCTGCAGCGGCATGCCGAACATACCGTAGCGCGAGAACACCGCCGACTGCGTCTGCGGCTGCCCCTCACCGCCCATATTGCCATAGACCATACGACGGCCGTCATCGAAGATCGCCATCGCGGGATTGAGCGTGTGGAACGGCTTGCGGCCCGGCTTCAGCGCATTCCAGCCACTCTCGGCAAGCCGGAACGAGGCGCCGCGATTCTGCCAGCAGATCCCGGTTTCCGGCAGCACGACGCCGGAGCCAAATTCGAAATAGACCGATTGGATGAACGACGCCGAACGGCCATGTCCGTCGATAACGCCGAGCCAGATGGTATCGCCGGGCTTGCGCACATGCGGCCATGGCAACGCAATCTTGCGATCGATATGGCGCGCCAGTTCATCGAGTTTGGCATCGTCGAGGAATGACGCCGGATTCACTGTCATGTGATCGGGATCACCGACATGCTCGTCGCGCACGATGAACGCCTGCTTGGTGGCCTCGATCAGACCGTGAATGTGATCGAAACCTTCGGCCTGGGTGACGCCGAGCCGATCGAACATCGCGAGGATCATCAGCGACGACAGACCCTGCGTCGGCGGCGCCATGTTGAACAGCTGCGCGCCGCGCACGGTGGTCGATAGCGGCGGGCGCTCGGTGGCTTGATGGTTCTGCAGATCGGCCGCGGTGACAGGTGATGCGACTTTGGCGAGGTCAGCGGCGATCGTGTCGGCCAGCTTGCCGTTGTAGAAACTCTCGAAGCCCTCGGCGGCCAGACGCTTCAGCGTCGCGCCGAGCGCCGGCAGCTTCATGATATCGCCTTCGGCCGGCGCCTGCCCGTTCGGCATGAAAGTCCCGGCGAAATTCGGCTGGTCCTTCAGCTCCGCGAATTTCTCAGACGTCAGTTCGGATTGGCTGCGCGTAACGACGATGCCATTTTCGGCATAATAGATCGCACTTTCCAGCAGCCGCTCGCGCGCCATCGGCTTCTGCCAATGCTTCGAAACATCCAGCGCCTTCTGCCAGCCGGACACGGTCCCGGCGACGGTGTTGGCAGCGAGCGGTCCGCGGAACGGAATCGCCGAAGCGCCCTTCGACGCATAGTAAGCAAGGTCCACCGCTGCGCCGGCGCGACCGCAGGCATCCACCGTGATCGGCGCCTTACCGGGCTCGGCGATCAGCCAGAAGCCGTCGCCGCCGATACCGGTCATGTGCGGATAGACCACTGCGAGCGCCGCCGCTACGGCGATCGCCGCTTCCACAGCGGTCCCGCCGTCCTTGAGCACATCGAGACCGGCCTGCGACGCCAAATGATGCGGCGAGGTCACCATGCCCCGTCGCGCGCGCGGTGTTTCAAGCATTCGTCGTCTCCAGAACTCGTGGCATGCCAGCTTTGTTTGGCGCAGTCGTAACGCGTCCAGCCGATGATTCAAGCTTTTCGGGCGACAATCTCGCCGTCCCGCGCAACCAGCCGGCCGTTCTTGTAGACCGCGCGGCGCCTTGGCAGATCGACCACGGCCTGCGGCACGTGCGGTGCATCGATGGCGACGAAGTCGGCCTTGGCGCCGACGCGGAGGCCGTGATCTTCCAGCCGCAGCGCTTTCGCACCACCGGCCGTGACGATGTCGAAGGCCAGCATCAGATCTTCGTCGGTGTTGAAGCCGGAGCGATAGCCGATCATCATGGCGCGGCCGAGCATGTCGCCGTCGCCATAGGGCCACCAGGAGTCCCGGATGTTATCGCAGCCACCGAACACGGTGACGCCGGCCGCGCGCAGCAGCTTCACCGGTGGAAACGGCCGCGCACCCGGCGCATTGGTCATGATGGCGACGCCGCTCACTGCCAGCAACTCGGCTGTTCGCTGCACGACATCAGGAGCGACATCGCCGAGCGAATAAGCATGGCTGACGGCGACGTGGCCCTGCATGCCCAGCGCCTGCGTGCGCGCGCAAATCTGTTCTATCTCGAAAATGCCGAGCATCGAAGGATCGTGCAGATGGATATCGACATCAACGCCGCGGCGCTCGGCGATGCCGAACACCACATCGAGATGTTTCTCGACATCGCGGTCGAAGCCACCGGGATCGAGACCGCCGATCACGTTCGCGCCGAGATCGAAAGCAGCATCGAGCAGATCCGGCGTGCCCGGACTGCGCAGGATGCCGCTTTGCGGGAAGGCGACAAGCTGGATATCAATGAGGTCGCGATGCGCCTCGCGCACGGCGAGGATGGTCTCCAGCGATGTCAGGCCGACCGAGCCATCGACCATCACATGGCTGCGCATGCGCGAGCTGCCGTGACCGAGGCAAAGCTCAAGCTGGCTCTGCGCGCGCTCGGCCATCGGCGCGGCCTTCGCCATGTTGTCGGCCTGGATGGCGACGCGCTCCTGCACGTTGAAGCCGTTCGAATAGGGCACATGCGGCCGCCAGACGTCGCCGTGGAAACTGGTGTCGAGATGGATGTGACCTTCGACGAAGGACGGGATCACAAGCGTGCCGCCGAGATCGACGGTCTCTGCGGTTGTCGGTGCTGGATCGCTGCCGGACATGATCCCGGTGATCAGACCGCCACTGACGGCAATCGTGTTGAGGCTGCCGTCGGCGAATTTCGCCCGCGTAAAAATTTTGTCGATGTCGCTCACGCCAACCTCTCGGACTGATCTTCTGCCGCGAGGTTACAGGAGGACGGCGCAGCATGCATCCGCATGCCGGCCACTGCATGGCCGATGTGCGGATCAGCTTTCGCGCGCAGCCTTGATCAGGTTATCGCGCAGCGTGGCGACGCCCTGCTGCATTTTCTTGAACTCGTCCGGCTTGAGCCCCGACGCTTTGACGAGATTCATGGTCAGGCCCTTCTCGCGCAACCGCCGGCCTTCGTCGGTCAGGCTGATCACCACCTGCCGTTCATCCCCGGGATCGCGCTGCCGGCGCAGATAGCCCATGACCTCCAGCTTCTTCAGGATCGGCGTCAGCGTGTTGGACTCCAGAAACAGCTTTTCGCCGAGGCTGCCCACGGTCTGCCCGTCCTCCTCCCACAGCGCCACGATGGCGATGTACTGGGTATAGGTCAGACCGAGCTTTTCGAGGATCGGCTTGTAGGCCCGGCCATAAGCCAGATTGGCCGAGTAGATCGAAAAACAGAGGAAATCAGACAGTTTCGGGCCGGCCTGCGCGGAATCGGCGGAGGCTTGTTCAATCGATTTGGGCTTGGTGGATGGCATGTTTGCGCTCCGTCAGAGACACGAGAACGTGACCTTCGGACCCATATATATCGGATGCGATTAAATCGGAAGAGTTGACAAGAGCACCCACGCCGCTATTTATATCGCACTCGATTACATCGTACACGATACAAAAAGAAGGATGATCATGACGTCGACGACCATCGAAAAGGTTCTCTACACCGCCCAGACCCACACCACCGGTGGCCGCGATGGCGCCTCGCGCAGCTCTGACGGCCGGCTCGAGGTCAAGCTGTCGCCTCCCGGCTCGGCCGGCGCCGGCACCAATCCCGAGCAAATGTTCGCGGCCGGCTGGTCAGCCTGCTTCATCGGCGCCATGGGGCGCGCCGCCGGCAATCTGAAGGTCAAGCTGCCGGCCGACGTTGCCGTCGACACCGAAGTCGACCTTGGCACCACCGGTGGCGACTTCTTCCTGCAGGCTCGCCTCAATGTCAGCCTGCCCGGCCTCGCGCCGGACGTCGCGCGCCAGGTGGTCGATGCCGCGCATCAGATCTGCCCTTACTCGAAGGCAACGCGCGGCAACATCAATGTCGCGATCAACCTGATCTGACCCTCACCTTCTTTCGCGGACCGTCAACCGGTCCGCGGATCGCGGCGCTCCCCCGAACGGTCGCCGGCTTCACTCGTGTATTTCTGGAGATCACCGTGACGCTCTTCATCCTCGCTTATGCGGCCGGCCTGCTCACCATCGCATCGCCCTGCATCTTCCCGATCCTGCAGATCATTCTCGCCCGCGCGGACCAGCCGTTTCGCCGCAGCGGATTGCCCTTGCTGATCGGCCTCACACTGACTTTCGCGGTGGCCGCCAGTCTCGCCTCTGTCGCCGGCAACTGGGCGATCGAGGCCAATCGCTATGGCAGAACCATCGCCCTCATCGCAATGATGCTGTTCGGCCTGGCATTGCTGTTGCCGACTCTCGCCACGCGCCTGATGGCGCCGCTGGTACTACTCGGCGTGAAGCTGTCCGGCTGGGCCGGCCAGAATGATGCAAAGGCCAACCGCACGCCGGTCGCTTCGCTGCTGCTCGGCATCGCGACGGGCCTCCTCTGGGCCCCCTGTGCCGGACCGGTGCTGGGCCTGATCCTTACCGGCGCGGCACTGCATGGGCCGGGAATCGACACCGTGTTGCTGTTGCTCGCTTATGGCCTTGGTGCGGCAACGTCACTCGCCGTCGGCATACTGCTGGGCGGACGTTTGCTCGCCAAGGCCCGCGAGCTGATGCCATGGAGCGACGGCGTGCGTCGCGCGCTGGGTGGCGCAGTGGTGGTCGGCGCCATCGCGATCTGGGCCGGGCTGGATACGCGCCTGCTGACGCAACTCTCACTGCCGTCAACGACGGCCTTTGAAAGCAATTTGATCGACACGCTGCAGCCCGCACCATCCACGCAGGCCGGAACGTCCATCGGCAATGCCACACCCCATGCGTCACTGTCTGGTCCGCTCGCATCGATCGTGGGCAGTAGGCAATGGCTCAACACGTCGCCGCTGAAGGCCGAAGACCTGCAGGGCAAGGTCGTGCTAGTGAATTTCTGGACCTATTCCTGCATCAACTGCCTGCGCGTGCTGCCGCATGTGCGTGCCTGGGCCGAGAAGTATCGCGATCAGGGCCTCGTCGTGATCGGCGTGCACACGCCGGAATTCGCCTTCGAGAAGAACGTCGGCAATGTCAGCACCGCAACGACGAAGCTCGGCGTCAGCTATCCCGTCGCGATCGACAACGACTTCCGGATCTGGCGCGCCTTCAGCAACAATGCTTGGCCTGCCCTCTACTTCGTCGGTGCCGATGGTCGCATCCGTCATCCAGCGATCGGCGAAGGCAACTACGCGAGGTCCGAACAGGTGATCCAGCAGCTGCTAGCGGAAGCCGGCCACAAGCCAACTGTTGAGGTTACGAAGGTCCGTGCGGAAGGCACGCAAGTCGCCGCGGATGAGGAGCAACTTCGTTCTTCGGAGACCTATCTCGGCTATACGCAGGCCACCGGCTTCACCTCGCCCGGCGGCGCACGCGAAGACGTGCCGAGTCTCTATCGCGGCATCGACATGCTACCTCTGAACCGCTGGACGCTAGGCGGCACATGGACCATCGGCCGCGAATATGCACAGCTCGACGATACGTCAGGTCGCATCGCCTATCGTTTCCACGCCCGCGACCTGCATCTGGTTCTCGGCCCAACACGGGACGGCAAGCCGGTGCGTTTCCGCGTGACCATCGATGGTGCGGCGCCCGGCGCCAGCCACGGCACCGATACCAATGCGGAGGGGTATGGAACCGTGACGGATGCGAAGCTGTATCAATTGGTGCGGCAAGTTGGCGGCATCACCGACCGCACATTCGGAATCGAATTCCTCGATCCCGGCGTACGGGCCTATGCCTTCACCTTCGGTTGATGGCGACGACTATTGATAGGTCGCCACGATATCGGCGACGGCGCGCTCGAGTTGCTGCGCCGTCGCGCATTGGCGCACGACATTACAGAAGGTCGCGTAGCGCGGCATTTCGGAATCGCCGAAGCCCCAGCCCATCCGTCCTTCCGGATTGAGCCAGACCAGCCGCTTCGAACGCTCGCCGATGCGGCGCAAGATGTCGGCGCGCGGATCGAGATTGTTGCTGCGGGCATCGCCGAGCACAATGACCGTGGTCTGCGCCGTGATCGCGCTCATGAAACCCTTCTCGAAATCGACGAAGGAGCGACCATAGTCGGACGAGCCGTAGCCAACCGACGACATGATCTGCTTCATCGCCTCTTCAGGTTTGTTTTTCTCCAGGACTTCACTGACTTCGATCAGGTTGCCGGAAAAAGCGAAGGAGCGCACATCGGACACCACTTCATGCAGGCTGTGGATCAGCAGCAGGAAGAAGTCGGAGACCTGCGCAACCGAGCCCGAGACATCGCAAATAGCGACGATCTTCGGTTTGTCACGATGACGGCG
This sequence comes from Tardiphaga sp. 285_C5_N1_2, assembly GCF_052076065.1. Classification (NCBI taxonomy): domain Bacteria; kingdom Pseudomonadati; phylum Pseudomonadota; class Alphaproteobacteria; order Hyphomicrobiales; family Nitrobacteraceae; genus Tardiphaga; species Tardiphaga sp. 285_C5_N1_2. The sequence goes on along the minus strand of NZ_CP197241.1, from coordinate 236,835 downwards.
CTTCCATGCCGTCATGAACGGCACGCCGCCCCATGCAGCATTGCGACGAATGGTGCGGCGGACATCGAGATGGCCACGGCGCTGCCGTTTGCGCGGCTTGCTGAAGCGCTCGCGCAGCCGCCGCGCGATCTGCCGGATCAGAACGCGCATCTGCGCGATCTGCCGCTGTTCCAGCCGCGCCATCGGCGCATTGCGCAGGATCTCATTGCGCAACGCCTCTTTCTCCTCGCGGCCATAGAGCAGCAGCGCCTGCGCGACCATTTCGCTGACGGTCTCGCGCAGGCTGCCGAGCGCCGTTGCAAGCCGTTCTGCATCTGCTGGATTGCGGGTCGTGAGCGCATCGATGTCGTCGCGCAGTTGCGCGATCCCGAGCTGCTCGAGCACCCGGCTGGCAAACAGCCCCCGCTGGGTGAAGACACGGATGTCGGTCAGGCCGGCGGCATTCGATGCGTTTGAAAGCGCCGCGGCAATAGCGGCGCGGTCCTGCGCCAACAGCATTTGCGCGAGCGAACCGAGTTCGGTCGAAGCCTGTGCCGACGCGGTGCCTGCCACGGCGTCGGTTCCGCTCTCGCTTGCCCCCTCGCCAATCTCGTCGTCATTTGCCGCGGACGGCGCGTCGAACTCAGGATGGGTGAAGAACGTATCGAAACAGGCAGCAAGCGCCGCTTTCTCTTCGCCGGACTTCGCCATGGTCAGCAGCAGCGCATCGCGCAGGATGGCGCGATCGGCGGGGCCCACTTCAGCGGCGGCACGCATCGCATCGATACTTTCGGCAGGCGAAATCCTGACACCGGCGCCCCGCGCCGCCCGAAAGAAGCGATGCAGCGTGTCGCGCATGGCTAACCGAACACGCCCTGCCGGTCGGCCTTGGCAACGAAGCCCGAGACCTGCGGCAGTGTCGCTTCGATATCGCCTTCGTATTTCAGCAGCACGTTGAGCGTATCCTTGACCATCTCGTGGCCGAGTTCGGACGCACCGAGCAGCACCAGCACCTTGGCCCAGTCGATGGTCTCACTGACCGACGGGAGCTTCTTCAGGTCCAGCGTGCGGACCTGATTGACGAAGCCGACAAGCTGCTTGCGCAAGGTGGTGGACACGCCGGGTACGCGAGTCTCGACGATGCGCTCTTCGAGCTTGGGCTCGGGAAAGCCGATATGCAGATGCAGACAGCGGCGCTTCAACGCATCGCCAAGATCACGTTCGCCGTTCGAGGTCAGGATCACGGTCGGCGGTACGATGGCTACGACGGTGCCGAGCTCGGGGATCGTAACCTGGAAGTCGGACAGGATTTCGAGCAGCAGTGATTCGAATTCGGCGTCGGACTTGTCGATCTCGTCGATCAGAAGCACGCAGCCCATCGGCTGTTCCAGAGCGCGCAGCAACGGACGCGGCTCGACGAACTCCTTGGAGAAGAACACGTCGCCGAAATCATGCAGCTGCTCCAGCGCCTTGTCGAGCGTATCGGCACCGCCCAGCACTTCGCCGAGCTTGTCTTTCAGGATCTGGGTGTAGAGCAGCTGCTTGGCGTATTTCCACTCATACAGTGCCTTGGCCTCATCGAGGCCCTCATAGCACTGCATGCGGATCATCTCGAGGCCGCGCGAGGCGGCGATCGCTTTCGCGAGTTCGGTCTTGCCGACGCCGGCCGGGCCTTCGACCAGGATCGGTTTCTCGATCTTCTCGGCGAGATAGACAGCGGTGGCGATCTGCCGGCTGGCAATATAGCCGGCAGAGGCCAGGCTGCGCTCAACGGCTTCGATCGATGCTGAACTGGTATTCTCGGCCACGCGCTTCACTCCGGATTTCGCATACCGGAATAAGCCCCTTAAACAGGTTTTGGGCGCACGCGCCCGGCTCATTTCGGCGTCTTGATTTGCTACGTGGTTCAGCCCGCGGCGTCCAGCGCCACCGGCTCATCGCTCAGTTGCGGCGACTGGGGGCCTGACAGTTGAGCGCCTTGCGGTACCCCGCGGCGCGGGCATCGTCCTCGCTGCAGAACCAGCGATCCGGCTTCGGCTGGGTCGCATAATTCTGGCACTGGGGGATGAGATAGACACCGACATGTCCGGTAAACTTGGCGCGGCGAACCTGTTTCGCCCGGATATTGCAGCCCGACGGCATCGTGAGATCGGTGGGGAATAGCGCCGCGCGCAACTCTTTGTCCTTGTCGCTCCGGCAGGCCGAGCCGAGCAATGGGCTGTCGCTCGCCTTGCCGCGGAACTCCGCGGGCGTCACGAAGCACCCGCGCCACAGCCCTTGGCGCTTGTCCTTGGCAGCCGTCTCATCGGACTTGAAGCTGGTCTTGGCGCTTGCGTTGTCCGACGGTTCGATGCTCACCGCATAGCCCGATTGGATCACCGCCTGATTGAGACTACTCGTCTCGCCAACGACACTGCAGAGACCAGCGCGACGGTTCTTGTAGATCTTGTCCTCGCCAAGGTCCTCGCAGCGAACCTCGCGCTTGCCGATCAGTTTCACCAGCTGGTCCCTTGCCTCGATGCCGCAGGCCCAGTTGTCGGCATGTTCATCGACACAGGGCTGATCGACCTCCGGCGCGTCCAGGCCGGCAAGCTTGTAGGCGACATTGCCGATCTGGATCGTATCGCCGTCCTTGACGATGGCTTCGACCGCCGAGGCCGGGTTGGCGACAAGCAGCAGGAAGAGCAGGGACAGGATGCGCATCAATCTGGTCTCGGGATCGGCACGGGAGGGCTTCGATCAGTCCTATCGCAGCATGCGCGCCCACGAAAGAGACATCACACGCACTGCGCCGTCACACCGCAACCAGCATCGCCACGCCGACGACAATCAGCGCGATCCCCGACAATTCGCGAGCGGACAACGGCTGTTTGAACGAATAATAGGCGACGGCCTGCGCGAACAACACCTCGACCAGCGCCAGTGTCCGCACATTGGCGGCGGCCGTAAGTGCAAAGGCCAGGAACCAGAATTGCGAGGCGGCTGCGCCCATGAAGCCGGCCAGCATCGATGGCTTCCATAGGCCGAGGATGTCGCTCAACACCTTGGGGGCACGGGCCAGCAGATAGATGGTCAGGATCAAGGTCTGCACGAATAGTGCCCAGACCAGCGCATAGGACGCCGCCGTGACGAAACTGACACCGGGCACCGTGATGATGGCGCCGCGAAAGCCGACGGCCGACAGCGCAAAAGCCGCCGCCGCGACCAGCCCGAGGACGGTCGGCCGGATGCTGGCGATGTTGCGCGTAGCACCGGGCCGCAGCGCCGTGACGACGACTCCGATGGTCGCAATCAGGATCGCCGCGACCTTCAGCACCGTCAGATGATCGCCGAGAAAGACGAAACCGAAAATCGCGGTCTGGATCGCCTCGGTCTTGAGATAGGCCGTAGTCACCACAAAGGAGCGATCATTCATCGCTGCCAGCATGAGCCCTGTGGCAAAGATCTGGCTCAACGCGCCGAGTAGCAGCCACGGCCAGAATTCGGCTGATGGCCATGGCACCTTGTCGCCCGTCGCCACGATGATCACCACGAAAAAGACGATCGAAAACGGGAAGCCGAACAGAAAACGGATGTTGGTGGCGCCCCAGGTCCCGAGCGGTCCGGTGAGCGAGCGCTGCATGGCATTGCGCGCCACCTGCCCCAGCGAGGCGATGATAGTGAAGGGGATCCAGAGCGAGGCGATGGTGAACATGAGGCAAGATGGTCCGCGAGCGATGGCGCGGAACCTGACTGCGTCACGCCGCAGGGTCAAGCGGCCTGCGCCCATGCCTGCGATGCGATCGCGACCGCCTCGGACGTGGCTTACCAGACCAAGCGCACGACGCCCTTGCCGGCATGGCTGCGGGTGAGGTTGGAGAACTCGCCCTCATAGGTCGCCGCGACCGACAGCCCGCTTCCGAGCATGACCTCCGCACTCGCGCTGGTCAGCGCAGCATCGGGTGCCATCGCCGCGCCGTTCACGATGAAGCTCGCGCCAGGCAGCGACTGGAACGAGGCCTGCGCGACGCGATCGCGATTGAAGTCATGCGCCCATGCGGCGCGCCCACGCAGCGTGAGCAACGCCTGATCTAAAGCGAAGGATTTGTCGGTGCGGAGGCCAAGTTCGCTACGCGTGGCAGTGACGTTGCGTCCGGTGTAACTAAGCGCGAAATCATCGCCGCCGGAGACAAGCGTCTCTGCATAGGCTGGCAGGTCGATATTCGTAACCTGGCCCGCGGCATAAGGCGTCAAACCCACGCCGCCAAGCCACGGCAGCACGCTCCGACGGCCAGCTTCGGCGCGCGCCGAGAAAGCGTGCGCGGTGAAGTTCGCGCGCAGCCGGTCGGCATCGACGATGGTCACCAGCCGTTCCGTAGTGATGTTCTGCCATCCGTAGGCGAGCGCAGTTGTGATATAAGCGGAGCCTTGGTGATGGCGGATGAAGCCACCGATCTGGAACAGGTCCGAATGACCTGAACCGAGATTATCCGACAAGCCGAAGCTGGTGCCGCCGCCAGCCGCGGCGAAGCCGGCAAGCGTCTGCGGCGACAGCCAGGTATCGGCACCGACGGCAATGCCGCCGATCCGGCTACTGCTATTGTGCGAACCAACGACCGTATTGCCGTCGGTCGCCTGACCACCACCGAAGCCCGCAGCCCAGACGTTCCAGCGCGCTTCGAAGCTCACCGCCACAGGTGGCGCTTTGGTGATCGCACCGTAGGCGTCGCGCCAGGACGTCGGTGAACGATCGGCCGCCGCGAAGGCATTCGAAGCTGTGTTCACGGTTGCGAGGCCGCGATTGGCAGCGAAGGGATCGGTCAGCACGCCCATGAACTGCGTCATGGCCTGCACGGTGTTCTGTTGCACGCCGGTCGAGAGTTCGCCCGACGATTGCGTCAGATCTTCCGGCGCCATCGCGCCGAGCGCATAGGGGATGCCGCCATGGCTGCCAAAATAGGCATTCAGCGACGAGGCGATGTTGTTCTGATTGATGTTGAGACCAGTCAGCTTCAGATCGACATTGAGATAGACGTTTTGAGCATCGTAGCTCAGCGTCGTGATGAACGAAGGTGGTTCATCGCTGACGATATTCGGGCTGAACGTGCCCATCATGCCGCCTGCGGCGTTCAAAATGGTATAGCGTTCACGCACATAGGCCGCGGGATCGAAGCTGACGCGAACGCCTGCATTGTTGAGCGACGCGGTGCCTGTGACATTGGTCCGATCCGCCGCCGAGCCAGATACCTCGACCATGTAGCTCGAAGCAGCGGCAAACGTCAGATTGCCTTGTACGGACAGCAGCCCGACCGAATTTCCGGGCGACAGCATGCCGCCATCTTGGATCTGTGTGGTGCTGACGATGCCGTTGCCGCCGAGCGTCGCGCCGCGTTCGACGCTCACCAGCGACGACGCGGCAATCGAGCCGTTGACGCTGAGCGTTCCGGCCTTGACGGCGGTGGCGCCCGTATAGCTATTGAGTCCGTCGAGGCGCGTAATGCCCAAGCCGCTCTGCGTGAATGAACCGCTGCCCGAGATCGCGCCCGCCAATATCAGCAGCCCATCGCGCTTCGCGACAAGTTCTCCATTGTTGATGACATTGCCGATGATCGATCCTGTGAAACCACCATCACCGATCTGCAAAATGCCCTGCGTGATCTCCGTGCCACCGCTGTAAGTATTGTCTGCCGTCAGGACCGTCGTGCCGGTGCCGGCATGCCGGAACATGCCACTGCCGGAGATCGTGCCGCCGAACGTATAGACGTCGGAGCGGAAAATCTGGAACGTGCCGTTGTTGATGACATCGCCAATGATAGAGCCCGCCGTGCTGCCAGTGCCGAGCTGCAGCGTACCGGCAGAGATCAACGTGCCGCCGCTGTAGGTGTTGTCATTGCCAAACGCCGTAAGGCCTGCGCCGACTTGGATGAAAGCGCCGGGACCGGAGATGACGTCGTTATAGGAGAAATTATCGGATCGGTTGAATGCCAGAATACCATTATTCGTGACGTTACCGGCTAGTGTGCCGGTGGTGCCGCCATTGCCGATCTGCAGCGTACCGGCATTGATCGTCGTGCCGCCGCTAAAAGAGTTGGCGCCTGCCAGGACCAACGTGCCCCAGCCATCCTTGGTCAATGCGCCGGCGCCCGAGACACTTCCTGTGGTCGTGAATGTCGTTCCGAACAGCGTCTCGATTGTGCCATTGCCGAAAAGCACGATACTTCGCGCGGACGCGATATCGGCCAACGTCAGCAGCGTACCACCCGAGAGCGTCAGCGTGCCCGTGCCGAGATTAGCGTCCGCGATAACTGCAACAGCGCCGCCGGAAACTGTCGTGCCACCCGTGTAAGTATTCGCTCCAGACAACAGCAGCGTGCCGCTGCCGGTCTTCACGAGACTGCCGCCGACACCGGTGACGGTGCTTGCGATGACCGTATCGCTTGCCTGATTGAGCGTCAGTTGTGCGCTTGCAAGCGCAATCTCGCCACCGAAGCCGATCAGCGAATGCGTCGAAGTGTTGTAGCTGTTGAGATCGAGCTTGCCGCCATAGACGATCACGTCACTGCCGTTGGGCAGCGCACCGGAAGCGCCAAGCTGCAGCGTGCCAGCTTCGAGTAGCATGCCGCCAGTCCAGCTGTTGGTATTGGCCAACATCAGAGTGCCGTCGCCGGCCTTGATCAAGCTGCCGGTGCCGGACACCGTACCGGTGAGCACCAGCGCCGTTGCGGCGTCGGTATCAATCTCGCCTATGCCGAGTAACGATACGTTCCGCGCCGAGGCGATGTTTGCAGTCGTATGCAAGATGCCGTTGTCGAAGGTGAGACCGCCGGTTGCAGCGCCGAGATTTGCATTCGACGAAATCTGCAGCGTGCCGCCGCTGATGGTCGTGCCGCCAGCATAGGTGCTGGCGCCAGCGAGTACGAGCGTGCCGCCACCCGTCTTGTTCACACCACCGGCGCCTACAATCGGAGCCGAAATCGTCGCCGTCTCGCCGGACAGAACACGCAGCTCACCAATACCGTCCGAACCGCCCAGCGCGGTTGGCCGCAGTTCGCCAGTGCCTTGAACAAGGTTGTAGAGACCGCCGACGAATTGCAGCCCATAGAATTTCTGCGATCCATCTATCGTGACCGTGCCGCCCGGGCCGTTGAAGACGCCATAAATGGATCCCCACTGGGTATTGGCAACGCCGGCCAAATCAAACCAATTGTTGTTGAGCGCATTCCAGGTTCCGCTGCCACCCGCGGTGCCGCTCGACGCATCATCCCAACGTTGAAGGATGTCGGTGCCGTTGGGCGAAGCAATGAGATCGACCACATGGAGCCGCGAGCTGTCGATCGAATAGGTGACGGGGAACAGCCCCGAGATCGGGGGCGTCGTGCCGATGGTCAATCCGGAGATTGACGAACCGCCGGTGTAGTTGATCATACGATAGTAACCGACCGCAGGTTCGCCCGTACCACTGATATTAAAGGTTACATCGTGGAGCGAAACATCGCCATTGACGAAGACACTCGCTGATGTTGTCGAGGCTGCTCCGTTCGAGAAATGACCCAGATTGAAATCAAAGGCGCTGCCGGCAAGCATTGACAGGTTGCCGTTCACCGTCAGACGACCCGTGCCATCAGGCGCGAGGGTGCCACCATTGAGCACCGTGGCGGCTCCGACGGAGCCATTGCCGGTGAGGCGTCCACCCGCATCGATATTGACCGTGCCACCGAGTTGTCCGGTCACGCCAAGTGTTGCGCTCAGGATTTCCGTGGTGCCCGTAAAAGCAGCACTGCGACCGGATAGGATCGTGGTGCCTGACAGCACATTGATCGCGCCATTGCCGGTGATCAGACTGTTGAAGAAATAGTCGCCGCTCGTATGGTTGAAATTGAGCGTGCCGCTTTGTGCAAGTTCAACCGGGCCTGTCACAACACCAGGCGCCAGAGCCGCTGCCCCCGGCTCGGATCCGATATTCAACGCACCGCTGACACCGGAGGCACCTACTTGAATCGTACGCGCTTTCGCAACGCCCCCATTACTCACCGTCAGCGCGCCGACGGACGCTGCGCCGATCTTCAGGGTCTGGGCATCGAGCGTCGACCGGATGCCATCGACCTTCACCGTGCCATGCGCGACATAAGACGCATCGTTGCCAATTGAAGCGGTAGCTGCAGTCACATGCATGCCGTCGGCAATCAGGAGCGAGCCGTTGCCGCGATAGCCGACGAACAGATTGGTATTGAGCCACGATGCGCCTGGGCCAGAGACGGTGACATTGGCATCGGTGCTGCTGTCATAGCCGACATAGCCATTGGCCGTCGTCAGTCTGGCGCCGCCAGCAAAGGCCAGGCTGCCGGCATTGGCGTGCAAATCGCCGGCGAAGGATGCCGATATCCCCGAAAGCGTCCAGACGGCGTCGCCATTTTTTTCCAGCACCGAGAAACCCCGATACTTCGTGCCCAATCCGGAGAGATCGAAAGTCGCGTCCTGATTGCCACCCAACGCAAAGACATTGGGATTGCTCGCATCCGAGCCGGCGACGACATCGCCTGTAATGTTCGCGCCGGACCATAACTCCAGCCTGTTGCCGCCGCCGGAGAACAGAATCGCCGCAGCGCGCGATCCGTCGACGTTTCGCCCACCCTCGATCGTCCCGGCCGCAACGACCGTTATGCCGGCGCTTTGCCCAAGGATGGCGACTCCCGCCGCTCCATTCGCACCGGCGTGACCGTTGCTTCCATTGCCGAGCTCCCAGCCGCCGCCGCCCGGGCCGGCTGTCCCGCCCGCTCCGGCATCGCCGCCCTGCACCAGTCCACCATTGTCGACGCGCACAGTGCCCGGGCTCGCCAACACGACGCCGGTGCCGCCGGCACCGCCGTTGCCGCCATTGCCTCCATTGCCGCCGGAAACGCCTTGGCCACCCGATCCACCCGCCCCGCCGGTCCCGCCGGTCCCGCCGAACACCGAGGCGCCGCTTCTAATGACGGTCATACGAGCGCTTTCGACGACGATGCCGGCGCCGCCATTGCCACCATTGCCTCCACTGCCGCCATCGCCGCCGACGCCGCCGTCGGTCGCGGTGGTGATGCAGGGCGGCTGTCCGCCCGGGCAATAGTTACCGATACTATCCGGCGCGCCCGTGCCTCCATTGCCGCCGGCGCCACCCCAACCGCCCGAACCACCTTTGATAGCGGGAGCGAGCGTTTCCAGGGTTTGTCCGGATGCGTAGAGGCCTATTCCGCCGCCGCCGCCCCCACCCCCACCTCCACCGCCGCCGCCGTAGCCGGGGGCCATGAAGGTTCCGTAATAGGCCACAACACCATCGCCACCATCGGCGGCGGCTCCGCCACTGCCACCTGCGCCGCCCGCAATGAACTGGTTGCCCGGAACGAACGACCCGCTGAATATCGCGCCGGTGCCGCCACCGCCGCCACCGCCGCCACTGCCGCCGTCATGGCCCATTCCGTGAAACCAGTTGCTGCCATCTCCACCCTTGAGCCGCTGGGGACGCTTCCCGGGCGATCCCGCGCCTCCCTGGATTTGACCGCCTGGGAGTTGCGAGCCGTTGAAGCCCAGATTTCCACCCTGGCCGCCGTCTCCCCCTCCACTGGCATGTGCACCACTGCCACCCTTGCCGCCATTGCCGATATAAGCGTTCTTCAGCGACTCGTTCTTGGCATTCCTGCCGCCACCGCCGCCGCCGCCGCCTCCATTGGCGGGGTCGATCACACCGCCTATTCCGCCCGCTTTCGGATTGCTGGATGCATGCGCTCCGCCATTTCCGCCGACGCCCGAAGCCTGCGCATGAACCGCTTGCGACGAGGCAATCGCCGCGACCATCAGCACCGGACCCGCAAGCGACAACAGCGACAGCATCATGGCTGTCGACGACATCAATGTGTTAGCATGGCGCGCGCCGGTGCCACTGCTCGTACTCGAGCCGCTGCGGCACGCTGCGCTGACGACTGAAAATACCGGGAGCTTCACGATCCAACTCCAGCTCGCAGATCCACGCGAGCGAAGTTCCATGAGACACGCGATCGCATGACGAGTCGCAATCAAAGATCGACGAATCGACCTATAGGTTCGACGAACGCCCTGCAGCTTTTTCGCGTGTTGAAATGCAGCAACACACAACGCGGAAAATACTCAACACAATGACGTCGCTAACGATTTGTTAAGTCGTGATCAGCACGCGATTGATAGCAATCGGCACGTGGAATGTGAGTCGCTAACGTGCTCGCATTCATCTCGCTTGGTGTCGTTCAAACGCCAAGGTGCGCACGTAGCTCAGCTCGGCCGGCGCGCGACACCGGCCAATGGTCTTCATAATCATGCAAGCGCAATTGCCATGCCCCGCTCGACCGGCGCACGACCTCGCGCACGAACTGATGATTGACGACGGCCGTGCGATGAATACGAACGAACCAGCCCGGCGGGATCAGGCCCAGCCACTGTGTCAGCGGCCTTGGATCGAGCACCATCGCGCCATCTACCAGCCACACCTCGGTATAGTCTTTCGACGAGCGCAGGCCGACGATTTCGGTCAATGGCGTGCCGAGAATGCCATGCGCGCGGCGTAGGTAGATCAGCGCGCGATACGCAGCCTGAGAATCTTCCCCACCAGAGGTGATCGGCGACCGGCCATAGCGCGCCGCCGCGATGAGGTCGGCACAACGAAACAGATCAGCAATTTCATCTGACCACCGGCGCGGCGCTGCGACCGCATCGAAACCGATGCAGGCGACGAGCCTACCGTCATGAAATACCGGCACGCTGAGTACGCTTTTGTTGTTCTGCCGGATAAACTCAGCGCGCAACGCACCGGCGCTGCGTGGCAGTGCCTCGATGTCATTGACCATCACAGCCTGCCCCAAGACCAGCCGTTGATGCAGCCAGCCGATCATGGTGACCGGCACATGCTGCAGATCCTGCACAAAGGATCCGACCCCACCGCGACTCCACTCATGGGTGTTGCGAAAGCGCAGATGGTCGGCGTCGTATTCGAACATCCATGCGCGATCTGCTTCGGCGTCCGCGCCTATGACTTGGAGTAACTCGGCAATCGCCGCATCAAGCGGCCGCGTCAGCAGCAGCATCGCCGTGTCGAACACCCAGCCCGATCGCGATGCCGCAACACGATCATCGCGGCTGACGAATTCCCAGGGCGGGGCTGAATCGGATGACAACTGCAATGCTCGCGGTAGTGATCTCAAGACCTACCCAACCATCTTACCTTCGGCAACGTGTCAATCCCTGCAGCATGACGACTATTCCATCGCGGCATCCGAGCATCCACATCATGCGATGCGCCGCGATCTTGGGCAGTGTCCGGCGCCACAACCGGCATTGCAGCGTCCGCTTTTGGCGATACATTGAGGCAAAGCGCATTCGGAGACTGCCGGCTCATGCTGCGATTTCTGCCTGTCGTCCTCGGCACCCTGACTTGTTGGATAATGAGTTGGGTCGTTACACCGGCACTCGCGCAAAATGCCCCGCGCGGCAGTGAGTGTCTGGCAATGGCCACACGGCCACCACTCGCGGTTCCGGTTAGTTTGCGCCGGACTGCGGCGAAGGCCGATCAAGTCTCCATCACCTATGCCGGGCACTCCACCTATTACATCGACACACCCGGCGGCGTGACTATCGCCACCGACTATAACGGCATCTATAAGCTCGATCGCATCCCGGACGTGGTGACGATGAACCGGGCCCACAGCACCCATTACACGCTGTATCCCGACCCGCGCATCAAGACGGTATTGCATGGGTGGGGCGAGAGTGGGCAGCCGGCGCAGATCCATGAGCGCATCGGCGACGTGCTGATCCGCAACGTCACGACGGACATCCGCCGTTACTATGGCGATGACGCGGGCGGCGAGATGGTGAAGGACGGCAATTCGATCTTCATCTTCGAGGTTGCCGGCCTGTGCATCGGCCATCTCGGCCATCTGCATCACAAGCTCGACGAGAGTCACTTCGCCGCGATCGGTCGCCTCGACATCGTGATGGTGCCGATCGATGGCAGCTACACAATGTCCCTCGACGGCGTATCCGAGATCACCAAGCGGCTGCGCGCTTCGGTGGTGCTGCCCATGCATCGCTTCATGACACCGCTCAGCGACTTCATGACGAAGATCGGAAAAGATTTCGAAATCGACCAGCGCAGCGCCCAAACGCTGACGATATCACTCAATGCGCTGCCCAAGGCACCCACGGTGATTATTCTCAACGGGGTTTGACGACCTGTCGAGACGGGGACAGGCGGAACAGAAACGCTAGACCTCTTCCGCGACCACCATATAGTTCACGTCCATATCGGACGACAGCGTCCAGCGATCGCCGAGCGGATTGTAGACCACGCCTGATTGTTCGGTGATTTCCAGCTTGTTGCGCGACAGATGATGCGCGAGTTCGTCCGGGGTGACGAACTTGTCCCACTGATGGGTGCCTCGCGGCAGCCAGCGCAGCACATATTCGGCGGCGACGATGCCGAGCGCAAAGCTCTTCCAATTTCGGTTCAGCGTTGAGACCACCATCAGGCCACCGGGCTTCAGCATCGACGCGCAGCGATCGAGGAAAGCACCAACATCGACCACATGCTCGATCACTTCCATCGCCAGCACGATGTCGAAGCGCTCACGCACGTCCATCTCCTCGACGGTGGTGCAACGATAATCGATCGACAAATGCCCTTTGTCGGCGTGCAACTTGGCCGCGGCAATATTGGTGGCGGAGGGATCGATGCCGATCACCTGTGCGCCGAGTCGCGTGAACGGCTCACACAGCAGACCAGCCCCGCAACCGATATCGAGCATGCGCAAGCCACTCAGGCAATTCAGGCTGCGAACATTGCGATCGAACTTGCGGCAGGCGGCGTCGCGAATATAGGTCAGGCGCAGCGGGTTGATCTTGTGCAGCGGCGCCATCTTGCCGCGCGGGTCCCACCACTCCTCCGACAGCTTCGAGAATTTCGCGACTTCGCTGGCATCGACAGAGGATGCGGAAGCGTCCGAGTAGTTTGCTTGCATGGCCATTGTGAAGCCGTTGTCCTATCGCGCTGTGATGTGGCTGCGAAATGCGAGTGGCGACGCGATCATCTTGATGACTTCTTCATCATCACCCATGTTCTCGATGGCGATGTCACCATAATTCAAGATGCGTCCCAGAATGCTCTGATTGACGCTGACGCTCGCGACCTTGTCGATACTGATCTCGAAAGTCTTGCGCGTGATGAAGCCTTCCTTGTGCACGACCCGCAGCGTGGTGACATCCGTCTCGGTCGTCCAGCGCTGGAACCAGCCCTTCATCGACCAGTACAGCGCCGCGAAGGCCACTACGGCCGAAGATGCCAGGCAGAGCAGAACAAGGGTTTCGTTGATCGCGTAACGCGTCAGGACCAGCAAAGCCGCGGAGACAATCCAGGCCGCGATGGCCGGGACATAGACCACCCAGTGCAAGTTGCTGGAATACAGCACCTTCTCGCCCGGCTGCAGGATATCGTCGATATAGCGCCCCATAAACCGTCCAAAATGCCCTGTCTCGGTGCGTTCTAAGGGACCAGGAGCCCGGGTTGCTTGCCCCCACCCTGGCCGCTATGTATACGCGCGTTTTCGCCCGCGTGCGTAGTGCGCGGTATCTTTACCCACTGTCGTCAGGGAATGCACCACTCGTCATGGGCCGGCTCGTAATGAAATTCGGCGGTACGTCCGTCGCCAACATCGACCGCATCCGCAACGTCGCGCAGCACGTCAAACGCGAGGTCGATGCCGGTCATGAGGTCGCGGTCGTGGTGTCGGCGATGTCGGGCAAAACCAACGAACTGGTGGCCTGGTGCACCGAAGTGTCGCCGATGCATGACGCCCGGGAATACGACGCCATCGTCGCGTCCGGTGAGCTCGTGACCGCCGGCCTGCTGGCGATCGCGCTGCAAACCATCGGCATCCAGGCGCGCTCCTGGCAGGGCTGGCAAATCCCGATCAAGACGTCGGACGCCCATGCCTCGGCCCGAATCGACGAGATCGACGGCGATAAGCTCATCAAGCGCTTCAAGGAGCGCAAGGAAGTGGCCGTCATCGCCGGATTCCAGGGCATCCATGCCGAAACCGGCCGCGTCACCACACTCGGCCGCGGCGGGTCCGATACCTCGGCAGTGGCAATTGCCGCCGCCGTCAAAGCCGACCGCTGCGACATCTATACCGACGTGGACGGCGTCTACACCACCGATCCGCGCGTCGTGCCGAAGGCACAACGCATGAACAAGGTGGCGTTTGAGGAAATGCTGGAACTGGCGTCGCAGGGCGCCAAGGTCCTGCAGGTCCGCTCCGTGGAACTCGGCATGACCCACAATATGCCGATTTTCGTGCGCTCAAGTTTCGACAGACCCGAAGACATCGACCCGCACGGCACCCCGCCGGGCACGCTGATCTGCAGCGAGGAGGAAATCATGGAAAGCCACGTCGTTACCGGAATCGCCTTTTCCAAGGACGAGGCCCAGATTTCCGTCCGCCAGATCGAGGACAAGCCGGGCGTCGCTGCCTCGATCTTCGTGCCATTGGCCGAAGCCAACATCAATGTGGACATGATCGTCCAGAACGTCTCCGAAGACGGCAAGACCACGGACCTGACCTTCACCGTCCCGGCCACCGACTATGCCCGTGCCAAAGAGACCATCACGGCGGCCAAGGCCAAAATCGGCTATGCCCGCATCGACAGCGCGACCGATGTCGCCAAGGTCTCGGTTATTGGATCGGGCATGCGCAGCCATGCCGGCGTCGCCGCGCAAGCCTTTGCCGCCCTTTCCGAGCGCCAGATCAATATTCGGGCAATCACCACGTCCGAGATCAAGTTCTCGGTCCTGATCGATACAGCCTATACGGAACTGGCGGTTCGCACCCTGCACACGCTGTATGGTCTCGACAAAGCGTAGAAAATTTTTCCTGAAACATCCGTTATTTTGATGTGAACGGTGTGTTTCTTGTCTGGCAGGTGTTTTGCTTGGCAAAACAAGCCTCAATTCGCTATACGGCCTGCATGGGCAGCCGTTGCGGCTGAGGGCGCCGTTTCGGACAATCTGATACGGTTCTGTCGCTGCGCCTCTTGTTGCGCGGCGGTGCAAATTCTATTGTTTTCTGAGGCTTAGCGTCGGCGCACGGCTTTTGTCAGGTGTCGGCCTCGTGGGGAGGGTGTCGGCACATGCGGAGCGCGTCGGGTGGCCCCCGAGTCTTGCTGAGACGGCTCCGCGAAGTGATGGCGGAGCAGGTCAGCGCTCAGGAACGCCTCGACAAGATCGTGGTGCTGATCGCCGCCAATATGGTGGCGGAAGTCTGCTCGACATACGTGCTGCGCGTCGACAATACACTCGAGCTCTACGCCACCGAAGGCCTCAACCGCGACGCCGTCCACCAGACCGTGCTGAGCTCCCATGAAGGCCTGGTCGGCCTGGTCGCCTCCGAAGCCACGCCGCTCAATCTCAACGACGCGCAGAGCCATCCGGCGTTCTCGTTCCGCCCGGAGACCGGCGAAGAGATCTATCACTCGTTCCTAGGCGTGCCGATCCTGCGCGCCGGCAATACGCTCGGCGTGCTGGTAGTGCAGAACCGCGCCAAGCGCACTTATGTCGAGGAAGAAGTCGAGGCACTGCAAACCACCGCCATGGTGCTGGCCGAGATGATCGCCTCCGGCGAGCTATCGGCGCTGGCGCAGCCGGGCGCCGAGCCCGCTGCGCGGCATTCCCTGCACAAGACCGGCGCTATCCTTTCCGATGGCATCGCGCTCGGACATGTAGTGCTGCACGAGCCGCGCGTCGTCATCACCAATTACATCGCCGAAGACCTGCCGAAGGAAATCAAACGGCTGGACACCGCGCTGACCAAGCTGCGCTCGGACCTCGACCGCATGCTGGAACGCGGCGACGTCGCCGACGGCGGCGAGCACCGCGATGTGCTTGAAGCCTATCGCATGTTCGCCAATGACCACGGCTGGTCGCACAAGCTGCACGAAGCGGTCGCCACCGGCCTCACTGCGGAAGCCGCCGTCGAACGCGTGCAGTCCGATACCCGTGCGCGCATGCTGCGTTCCACCGATCCCTATCTGCGCGACCGGTTGCACGATCTTGAAGATCTCGGCCATCGCCTGATGCGGCAGCTGGTCGGCCAGGATCACGCGCCGTCGCGCGAACAGATGCCGGACAATGCGATCCTGATCGCACGCGCGATGGGCCCAGCCGCCCTCCTCGACTACGATCGCAAGAAGCTGCGTGGCCTGGTGCTGGAGGAAGGTACGGCTAATTCGCATGTCTCGATCGTGGCGCGCGCGCTCGGCATTCCCGCGATCGGCGAAGTCGCAAATGCGCCGGGCATTGCTGATCCAGGCGACGCCGTCATCGTCGATGGCACCTCGGGCTCGATCTATATTCGGCCCTCCGCCGAGATCGAATCCGCTTATGCCGAACGCGTGCGGTTCCGCGCACGGCGACAGGCGCAGTATTCAGCGTTGCGCGACCTTCCCTGCGTCACCAAGGACGGCCAGAAGGTCGACCTGCTGATCAATGCCGGCCTGATCATCGACCTGCCGCATATCGACGATACCGGCTCGGCGGGCATCGGCCTGTTCCGTACCGAACTGCAATTCATGGTCGGCGAAAGCCTGCCCCGCTCCAGCGATCAGCTGGCGCTGTATCGTGCGGTGCTCGATGCTGCCGGCTCCAAGCCGGTGACGTTCCGCACCCTCGACATCGGTGGCGACAAGGCGCTCCCTTACATGGAGACCATCGTCGAGGAGAACCCGGCGCTAGGCTGGCGCGCGATCCGTCTTGGCCTCGATCGACCCGGCTTGCTGCGCGGCCAGATCCGCGCATTGCTGCGCGCCGGCGGCGGCCGCGCGCTGCGCATCATGTTCCCGATGATTTCGGAAGTGGCCGAATTCGATCAGGCCAAGGCGATCATCGAACGCGAGCTGACTTATTTGCGCCAGCACGGTCATGCCCTACCCGAGCGAATCGATGTCGGCACCATGATCGAGGTGCCTGCGCTGGTCTATCAGCTGGACGAACTCCTGAAGAAGGTCGACTTCGTCTCGGTCGGCTCCAACGACCTGTTCCAGTTCCTGTTCGCTGTCGACCGCGGCAATGCCAAGGTGTCGGAACGCTTCGATACGCTGTCGGCGCCGATCCTGCGCGTACTGCGTGAGATCGTGCAAAAGGGCGACGCCGCCAAACGTCACGTCTCGCTGTGCGGCGAGATGGCCTCGCAGCCGATCGGCGCGCTGGCGCTGATTGGCATGGGCTATCGCTCGCTGTCGCTGTCGGCCACCGCACACGGCCCCGTGAAGGCAATGATTCTCGACCTCGATGCCAAAAAGGCCGAGGCGCTGATGACACAACTGCTCGACGCCCCCTCGGGCAGCGTCTCGATTCGGCAGAAGCTCACCGAATTCGCTGAGGCCGAGGGACTGTCGTTGTAGCGAGGCTCTGCCCGTACGACGCGCTTCCCCTTTCCGCGATCTCCGAGATTCCACGATGTCCCTGCTGCCCGAAACCAAACTCGACGTACTCCTCGCACATCACGCCTCGCTCGAGGCACAACTGATGGGTCAGGTTAGCGCCGAGAATTATGTGAAGATGACGCGCGAGCTGTCCGAGCTCAATCCGCTGATCGACGCGGTGAAGACCTATCGCGGCGCGCTTGCAGAGCTCAAAGATATCGATGCGATGATCGCCGATACTTCGACCGATGCGGAGATGCGCGAGATGGCGCAGGCCGAGCGCCCGGCGCTGGAAGAACGCATCGAGGCGCTGGCGCAGGAAATCCGCGTGGCGCTGCTGCCGAAGGATGCGATGGACGAGCGCAACGTGGTGCTGGAAATCCGTGCTGGCACCGGCGGCGACGAGGCTTCACTCTTCGCCGGCGACCTGTACCGGATGTATGAGCGCTTCGCGGCACTGGCCGGCTGGAAGGTCGAGGTGATTTCGGCGTCCGAAGGCACCATGGGCGGCTATAAGGAAATCATCGCCGAGGTGAAGGGCCGCGGTGCTTTCGCCAAGTTGAAATTCGAATCCGGTGTACACCGCGTGCAGCGCGTGCCCGATACGGAGACTCAGGGGCGCATTCACACGTCGGCGGCAACGGTCGCTGTCATGCCCGAAGTCGAAGAAGTGGATATCGACATCAAGCAGGACGACCTGCGCATCGACACGATGCGCGCCCAGGGCGCCGGCGGCCAGCACGTCAACAAGACCGAATCAGCGATCCGCATCACGCATATCCCGACCGGCATCGTGGTGATGATGCAGGACAGCCGCTCGCAACATAAGAACCGCGCTTCGGCGATGAACATCCTGCGCTCGCGCATCTATGACGCCGAGCAGCAGCGTATCGATTCCGCCCGCTCGGCTGAGCGCAAGGAGAAGGTCGGCTCCGGCGACCGCTCGGAGCGCATCCGCACCTATAACTTCCCGCAGGGCCGCGTCACCGACCACCGCATCAATCTCACGCTCTACAAGCTGCCGCAGGTGATTGCCGGCGAAGCACTGGGCGAACTGGTCGATGCGCTGACGACAGAGCATCAGGCTGCACAACTCGCTGCCCAGGGCGACGCGGCGTGAGCGCCGGCGACATGTTCGCCGGACAGAGCGTCGAGAACGCACGACGCTCATTGACCAATCTGCTCCGCACCCACAGCATCAATTCCGCTGAACTCGACGCGCGCTTGCTGACAGGCGACGCGCTCGGACTCGATCTGACCGGGTTGATCTCGGCTGCGAATCGCATCTTGACGTCCAATGAAGCGGCCCAACTTGCCCGCTTCGCACAGCGCCGCATCGATGGCGAACCCGTGGCCCGTGTCCTAGGCACGAAAGAATTCTGGGGCCTGCCGCTGCAGCTATCGCCCGACACGCTGGTGCCCCGTCCCGATACGGAAACCCTCGTCGAGGCGGCGCTCGAACTTCTCGATGCGGCTGGTCCGCGCGACCGTCCGCTTGTGATCGCCGATCTCGGCACAGGCTCCGGCGCAATCCTGCTGGCGCTGCTTTCGGAGTTAACCAACGCCACAGGCATTGCGACCGACATCAATCTCGACGCCCTGCGAACGGCTCGCTCCAACGCTGCGCAACTCGGCTTGATCGAGCGCGCCCATTTCGCTGTCTGCGACTATGCCTCAGCCCTGGCCGGCGGCTTCGACCTGATCGTCTCCAATCCGCCCTATATTCCCTCGGCCGACATTGCCGACCTCGACATCGAGGTGCGCGACCACGACCCGCTCCGCGCCTTGGATGGTGGAAAAGACGGACTAAATGCCTATCGAACCATCGCCCCCGAAGCCGCCCGGTTGCTGGTGCCCGGCGGCCTCCTGGTGGTCGAGGTGGGCCACGACCAAAGCGACGATGTCGCCGGTCTGATGACGGTGTCCGGGTTGACCCTGCCGGGGCCGGCCAAAGCCGATCTGGGCGGCATTCGCAGGGCGGTATCGGGACAAAAAAAGCCCCGATAAAGCCTTCTTGCGACAGAAAAAACCACTTGGAATATCCCCGGGGAGCGACTACCTTCCTGTCACAACATCGGTTCAGGGTTGGCTCGCCCCGTAGATTTACGGCAGGAAGCCAGAATTCTCGCTAGAGAGCCCGTCCGGGTGAAAGGTTCCAACAGGCAGGTTTGGTTGAGCGCGATGGCTGAGAGAGCTGCGCTGCTCGCGACCGCAAAGCGAACGAAAGCCTGATATTGCGCTTTAAACTTCACGCACAGAAGCCTGACCTTGTTTCGGCAGGTGGGTGATTTGGTCCGGCTGGCATGGTCAGCGGGCGGTTGGGGAACGCGTCTTTGTTGAACGCGAATGACGGCAAGATCGATGCAGCAAAGGTCTGCACGACGATTCGGGCGCTTCACGCGTCCGCATCCCGCAATGTGCTGCGGCAATCATCTCTTTGAAACATAGCTCTGTGACACTCTGGATCGATAACTGAAGGCGACACATGCGAAACGGTCAGAACAACAACAACAAGCGGATGCGGAACAACAACAACCGCAACAACAATAATAATAGCAACAATAACAATCGGCGCGGCCAGAACCCGATGACCCGGGTCTTCGAATCGAATGGCCCCGACATCAAGATCCGCGGTACCGCCTCCCACGTCGCAGAGAAGTACGTCCAGCTCGCCCGCGATGCACGCAGCTCCGGCGATCCCGTTGCTGCCGAGAACTACTATCAGCACGCCGAGCACTATTTCCGCCTGATCGCCGCCGCGCAGGAGCAGTTCCGGCAGAATCAGCCGCAACCGCGCACCGAAAACGAGATGCCGCCTGAGGACAACGATGACGAGAGCGAGAGCTACTCGAACTTCGGTGCCGAGCCCGGTTTCGTGCCGGTACAACAGCAGCCCTTTGCGCAGCGCGAGCAGCCTCCGCAGCGTGAGGGTGGTCAGCCCTATCAGCAGCGCGGCGAACAGCCCTATCAGCCCCGCGAGAACAATAATCGCGAACACCGTCAGCAGAATCAGCCGCAGGGCCAGCCGCAATATCAGCCGCAACCGCAGCCGATGATGCCGGTCGGCGATGGTGTCGATCGTCTGCCTTCTTTCATCACGGGTGGTGCGCAGCCTCAGCCGGGTGCTGCTCCAGGCGGCTTCGAACAGAATGCTGGTGGAGAGCGCTTCCCGCCGCGTCGTCGCCGCCGTCCGCACGGTCCTCGCCCCGACGTTGCTGCAGCTGGCGCGCCGGCAGAAGCACCAAGCGACGATTTCAATCCGGGCAACTCATAAGCCCAGCCGCTCTCCGGCGAGAGAGCGCACATCACGAGGCTTAGATTGGCCGTGGCTCAAAAAGCCGCGGCCAATTCTTTTGCGCCTGGTAAATTGCTGTTGCTGTCCATCCGCGCGTTGGTGACTGCAAGTAGCTTGGCCACGGTATTGTGGCGGATCGCCACCGGATTGCGCTCATACCCGCCACGCTGGAAGAAGTTCGCCGTCGGCACCTGTTCGCGCATCGCTAGCGGCATGGTCACCATATCGAAGCCGTTGCCATCGCCAGTGAGATTCATCATCTCAAGCTCGGCTGCGCTGAGCGGGCGATCAAACCCACGGGCGCGGGCAAAATTCACTGACGTCAGTAGTTTGTGGACCTGCAATTGCGGGCCGATATCCATGTCCAGCACCAGCGCATGCATGGCCCAGCCCTGCGGGGTCGTGCCAAGCTTCTCAAGAGCGCTCCAGTTTTGTGGAACAGTGCGCACAGTCGCCTGCATGCGCTTGAAGACCGCAATCTTGTGATCCATCGCCTTACGCTGCGGGCCCGAGAGCGTCGATGCCTTCTCGGTCAGAACTTTCAAAATCTGAGGCCCCTGTTCGGCAACGAGCGTCGTCGTATTGGCTGTGAGCAGCTGATTGTAGCCGATAGCGGTGGAGATCGCGCGAGACCCCGGACGTGACGGGTTCAGGCCCGACTGCATGTCATGGCCGCCATTGCCACCGGTCTCGAAGGAATAGACGCGTACCGCAATGTCGCGTGTCAGCCCGGCCTGCAGGGCGGCACGAGCATAAGCGCGCTTGAACTCCATCTCATTGGCAGGCCGCTGCGGCACGAACTGAAATTGCTCCCTCGCCGCCGCGAGGAAATCCGCCACCACCGGAAGATCCTTGCGGACGCGCGGATCGCTATCCTCGGGCTCCGGATTCACCGGACGTTTTGGTCCTTCATAAAGCGGCGCCTGTTCCAGCACGTAGTCATTAAGCGTGATCTGCTGGCGGTCGCGGCGCTTGGCATTGCGGATTTTTCGCTTCTCAGAGATTGCATCCCAATAGGCACTGGCCTCCTGATCGAAGGCCGCGCGCGCTTCCTGATATTCCGCAAGCTTGCGTCGGTATTCTGCGACGGCCTGCGGCGAGGCGCCCTGCGCCATCGCATTGGCAACGCCTGCCGGTAATTGGGCGGAATCCAGCGCATAAGCGACCGGCATGAACAAAAATACCGCGAGCGGGACAGTGGCAGTAAAGGTGCGAATCAAATGAGACATGGGACCTGTCGAGATGGCCGCCGGCATAGCCGGCAATGCAGAGGAATGAGGCGGGACGCCGCCCCGCGCCCGTCCCAGGCGGGTCAAACATACCCCGCTTAAAATGACGTTGGATGAGTTTGGTGAACAATGTCTTTCCAAGGCCGGACGCTGCCTGCGCTGACACGTCGCGCCGGGGAGCAGAATCACTTCCAGGCGAAGACCGGCTGCTCCAGCTCGGCCACACGGGTGGTGCGCCCCGCAAGAACTTCGCTGAACTGATAGATCAACGCGGCGGTCGGCGCGTGAATAAAGTGGCCGAAATGGCTGTAGCGGATCAGACGCCGGTCGCTCTCGGGAATGGCAACGAAATCGAACGCCTGCGGCCGCGCGATCTGCGACAGCGCAATGCGATGAACCGAGGCGACCTCATCGGGGTTCGGCATCAATTGAACGCTGTCGTGCGCCCACATGACGACAGGCGTGATCAGATAGCCGGAGCGGGTCGGGTAATCGTCGAGGACACCGACGACATCGTCCCGCGTAAGCTGCAGACCGAGCTCCTCATGCAACTCGCGGATTGCCGCCTGCACGGGCGTCTCGCCGGGATCGCAGCGACCGCCAGGAGGTGCCCATTGATTACTGTGAGCGCGCAGACCGGACGCGCGTAACGTCAGCAACAGCGAGGTCTCCAATTCGGGCGCCGCTTCAACCATCACCAGGGCCACCGCCGCACGCTTCAGCCCCGAAGCGTACTGGCCCTCGTCGATCCGCGTGAATGCGGCCAGGCGATTCTCGATCATTGTTCGGGTGGCGGCATTGAACGGCAGGATCATCCGCGATTGATAGCACAGTCACGGATGATCCAACAAAGTCGATAAATTCAGCGCATCAGGCCAGTTCAGATGCCGCGCGCTGCATGTTGTCCGACATATCACTGGTCACAGTGCTCTGCTCCTCGACGGCTGCTGCCGTCGAGGTCACGAACTCGTTAACATGCTCGATCGCCTGTTTGATCGAGACCAGCGCGCCAACCACGTCACCGGAGATACCGTTCAGGGCCTCGATTTCGCTGCTTATCTTGTCGGTCGCCTGCTTGGCCTGGTTGGCCAAATTCTTGACCTCCGCGGCCACCACCGCAAAGCCCCGCCCCGCCTCACCGGCGCGAGCCGATTCGATGGTCGCATTGAGGGCGAGCAGGTTGATCTGGCCGGTGATGTCGCCGATGAGCCCAACGATGCCTCCCATGGCATGTGCAGCCGAGGTGAGCCGCTGCGCCTGGATGTCCGCCGTCTCCACCTGTTGCACCGCGGACTCTGCCGTCTGCCGAGACTTCACCATCGTCTCGGAGATTTCGCGGATCGATGCATTCATCTCTTCGCTGCCGGCAGCGACCGACTCGATCAAGGAACGAGCGCGCTCCGCTTTCAGGCGGGCCATAGCCTGCGCCGTAATATCGGCAGCGTATTTGACCACTTTGAACGGCCTGCCGTTGAGATCGAAAATCGGATTGTAGGAAGCCTGGATCCAAATCTCCCGCCCCCCCTTTCCGATGCGTCTGTATTCCGCGGCCTGATAGGTCCCGCGATTAAGGCTCGCCCAGAATTCCACATAGGCCGCGCCAGATCGCTCTATCGGATCGACAAACATGCTGTGATGCCGGTCCCGGATTTCGTCGATCGTGTAACCGACCGTATCAAGGAAATTCTGGTTTGCCGTCAGGATGGTGCCATCCATGCGAAACTCGATGACCGCCTGCGACTTGCGAATAGCCGCCATCTGGCCGTTGCTATCAGCGGCAAGCAACTTTTGTTGGGTCACGTCGGTCGCGAATTTCACAACCTTGAACGGCTTGCCGGCATCATTGAGAATCGGATTATAGGTCGCGAGAATCCAGATTTCCTTGCCACCCTTGCCGACGCGCTTGTATTCGGCCGCCTGATACTCACCCCGGCCGAGCCGCGCCCAGAAGTCCCGGTAGGCTGCGCCATCGCGTTCACCGGCTTCCACGAACATGCTGTGATGCCGCCCCTGTATTTCGGACAGCGCGTAACCAAGCGTGTTCAGGAAATTCTCGTTTGCGGTAATGATAGTTCCGTCAAGATTGAATTCGATGACCGCCTGCGCACGGCTGATCGCGATCACTTTTCCGGAGGCTTCGAGGCTTTCGAGTTTCTGCGCCGTGATATCTGTAGCGAATTTGATGACTTTGAACGGCTTGCCACTCTTGTCCATGATCGGGTTATAGGAGGCCTCGATCCAGATCTCCCTGCCGCCTTTGGCGACCCGCTTGAACTGCCCTGCCTGAAATTCACCCCTGTTAAGGTTACCCCAGAACTCCCGATAGGCGACACTCTCGTGTACGGCAGGCTCCACAAATATACTGTGGTGCTTGCCCTTGATCTCATCGAGCGTGTAGCCGAGCGCCTTGATAAAATTCTCATTCGCTTTGATGATCGTGCCATCGAGATTGAATTCTATGATGGCCTGGGAGCGACTGATGGCGGTCGCTTGCGCCAACGCATTCTGCAAATCGGTCTTGCTCTGTCGGTTAAACATCTGTCGCTCCGTGGCCAAAACGGCCGTTGTCGTAAAATAGTCGACGAACGACGTCGCGCGGCACTGCGCGTCGTTTCTTCAAATCAAATAAACTGGAAGGTTCGAGCAGCTGACCTAGTCGACCAGCTGCTGATTCTGTGATCCCTCACGCCCCCAATAGGCCGCTACCTTTTCAGCCAGCTGGTTGTGGTTGTCATGGAGCTTGGCGTTGCTGCTCGCCGCCGGTTGATCGGCCGTACCGGCTGTCAAGCTGCGTGCAGCAATCTGCTGAAAATACTCGAGCACAGCGATACGCAGGTTGGATGATAGATTTGGTGTTTCGCGCTTGCGCTCAATCTTCTCGATATAGTGCTCGATAGTGGTATTCTCCATGCGAACGATCGCTTGCAGGCTGGCCCAGAAGCTGTCTTCCAGGCTGACGCTAGTGCGTTTTTTCGAGACGACAACCGAGCGCTTGCGGTTAACGTTGGGGCGGTTCATTGCGGCTTCGTATCCCATTTTATCAGTCCTCTTCTGTTAAAGCTGGCATTGAAGTTCACGCGTTACTGATTCAGTTCACCAACACTGCACCGTCACAGCGAATGCCGGATACCCACACATCGGCCTGTCCAATTCCGACGCCGAGACTTGCCAACGTTGCCGCCAGCAATTGATCGATTGAACTGGTTGCCCCGCTGATGATGCTGGTGACGAGTCCACCAAGACCCGGGATCGCCAAACCCAGTCCAAGAACACTGATGTTGAGGTCGCCAAGCAGACTGCCCGTCAGGGACGACGTGAAGTTTGTCGTGTTTACGGTCTTCTTCGTCTGCGACGTGATATCCGAATAGCTGAAATTGACGCTGACCGGCGTGGTGTTGCCCATGCCCGCATGGGCCTTTGCCGTCACAATTGGAATACCCAGGAGATTCACAAGCGGTGCCGGCCCTGGATTCGGCTTGGTCGCAACATTGTTGAGGTCGGCTACAGTGACGTTACCTATCCATGCATCGACAATGCCCGGCGTAACGCCAAGCGTGACGCTCGATGTATTGACGTTGGGATAGCCGCAACTGACCTTGTTCAGCGTCGCTGTGCCCGACGCGACCTCTACATAAACCGGTAGATTGACCAATGACGCCGAACCACTTCCGATCAACTGGATGGATAGCAGCACACGTGTCTGAGCTGTATGAACACTGACGCCCTGCGTGCCCACGGCAATCCAGCCGGATCCCTGTGGCCGTGCGCCAATGGTCGCCGTCAGTGACGCGCTGGCAATGCCAGGCAGACCTAAATTGACGGATGTGGCGATCTGGTTGGTGCCGTTAGCGATTCCAGCTGTTGCCTGTAGCAAATCGTAAAGCGAGATGCTCACACCGTTTTTCGGCTTGACGCCCACAATCAGGTTCGCGTAGGGGCCCGCATCGATCAGCTTGCCAGGCGCAATCTTGGTCGTCACGGATGCCGAAGCCTGCGATATCGTCGAGAGTGCGGTGGTCGCGGTGCCGCTGCCATTGGTAGCCTGCTGCGCGCTCAGCGCTGCGGCAAGAACGTCGCCGATCTTGACGTTCGAATTCAACAGCGTGTCATAAGTCACACCGGTCAGACCGACGCGCGTCGCCAGCGCCGAGAGGAAGGTGAAAGCATCGATGCGCGCGCCAAGAAGCGCATTGTAGTCCATGACTGACAGCGACAGGGTCGTGCCCAGCATTGATCCGAGAACACTATTCAACAAGCCGCCATTTAACGATGCCAATCGCGAACCGATCGAGAACGACGCGATAGCCGTCGTTGTTGCGGTCGCCGTTGTCTTGATGGTGAAATTGTTGCTGCCGGTAAAGAAATGGCTGAAGTAGAGGGGCGTCGCCGTCTGAAGACTGACCCGCGCCGCATTGGCTGTTCCAGTCGCTGGCGTGACAAAGCGGCTTTGCGTAGCGACGGCGGAATTGGCTGTGTAAGTTCCGAGTTCTACACCGACCAGAGCGCTGGCTGGATAGTTATTGCTGGTGACCGCCGCCTTTGCTGCGTTTGTCGCATTGCTTAAGTTGCTGGCCGCAACGATCGCGGCGAGATCCGTGGCAGCCTGCGTCTTGCGACGATCGGCGGCAATGGTCCCAATATCGACACCCAGTGCAGCACAACAAACGGCCAGGATCATGCCGCCCGCAGACATGATGGCAATATTTCCGCGCTGGTCGGTGCGAAACCTCTTGAGAAGTGCGCGCATCGGTTCCATCGCTCAAAACCCTCCGTAGGGAATGGCGGCAGATCGCGAGACTTGCGATGGAGGCATCGGCACGAAAGGAAGTGAATAGATGAACATGGTCGACGCGTCGTAGTTGACCGTGACCACGAAGACGTTTGCGTTCGACGACGATGTCGCCGCATTGACGCTCAGCTTTGACGCATTGATCAGCGGATAAGTCGCGGCATTCGACGTGACATAGGTCGATGCGATCGAGCCACGTTCGGTCTCGGTCAGCCCGGCGACAGAGGAACGTGCTGCCTCGGCAGCAAGCTGCTGAACACCGTGAACGACCGCAAAATATGACCCGAAGACGACGATGCCGAAAACGATCGACAGAAAGACGGGAAGCAGCATCGCGAATTCGACTGCGGAAGAACCGCGTCGACACGATAGGAGTTTTTTCATGCTGGCATCGAATCTCAACATGCGCTGAGCTTCGCAAGACCGCGTGAAAACTACCTATACAACTTCTGCTACCACTTGGTGGGATCGATCATCTCCAATGCCTGCATTGTGTTGGATGATGGCATTGGATTTGATGAGGTGATCATGTTTTCTGATACGCGCGCTGATGAGAGAACTATATACTGAAGAATTTAACGTGTAGTTCCTCTATTAGAATGCTGTGTTTCTTGCGAATACCCTCGCGCGCGCATAGCACGAGTTTGGGTATCGCCAGCTTTGGAAGATAATACTCATTGGCCGCCAAGAGCGACGCCGGGATCAGTGCCGTTGGCAGCAGGGTCAAACCGATGCCCGCCTTCGCAGCCTCGATCCGTGCATGATAGTCCGGGCTGGAAAATGCGATACGATAGATCATTCCCTTGCGCTCAAGCGCCTGAATCATGACGTTATGCACGATCTGCCCCGGCCAGGTCAGTAACGGAATGGGTGCGCCAGGGCTTAACGTAAAATCCCTGGATCGAACCCAGGCCAATTCATCGTCGCGTTGCGCGATGACATCGATGGCCGCATCCCCGGGCATATCGGAGATACTGAGGAACACGCCGACATCGACGTAGCCGTCGAGCATGCTTTTCGCGATCTCGGCCGAATTATCTGAATAGATGCAGACATTGCTCATCGCCGCCTTGCTCATCCCTTCCATTGCGCGTTGCGAATAGAAATTGGTCAGACCAAGCCGGATGGTCTGATCTTCGGGCGAAGCGCCACGCAGCAAGAGCAACTGGTCGTTCGCCTCCAAAATCTTCCTGGCCTGGATCAGAACGAGCTTTCCGAGTTCTGTCGTCGATGAGCCGTTGGCAGACTTCTGGAAGATACTGCCGCCGACCGCGTGCTCAATGCGCTTGATCTGCGAGCTGATGGCCGGCTGGCTCAGGCCGAGCAGCTTCGCGGCCTTGGTGATGCTGCCGGCTTCGGAGATCCCGACAACCGATCGCATGATTTCGGTCGGGATGCTCGAATGCTGGTACCGCCGATGCATAATACGTTGTCCTTTGAGATCGACGTCTTCTCCACGCAACGGAATTGTCCGCTTCGAGACGTCACACCAAAGTCATCGGCCATCTACATCAATCTGGCCGAAACGTTTCTTAGGCTCGTCGAAATTGTAGACGCTACGGCATACACCTTCCTTCAAGTTGTATCGGTGTCTTTTTACACATGCCAAGTACTTTCATGTGGAGACATGTGTGATTTCTGCCATTAGCAGTCTCAAAGAGGGGCGCGGGTAGAGCGCTACCGTGATACACGTATTTTTTTTAAAGCCGCGAGATGTAAAGCATCGGGATAGCGCTTCACAGGCTGGAACTCAGCAACCGCGATTCGCGGAAAAAGCTGACGTACCTCAGTGAGGTAGTTCAGCTCATTCTCAACCTAAGGTGATAAATCGCTTTAAGGTCTGATGGAGCGCGAGCGATATCCCGATGCCGGTGACGCCACCTGCAAGTTTGACCAGCGCATCCCGCACCTCGCCGTGGCGGTCCGGCGTCAGATGTTGCAGCACCTCCAGCCCGACTGCCGCCCCCCCAACGAGCGTCAGAACAAGCCAGAGATGGCGGGGATAGGCGAGACCGAACAAAAGGCCCACGAGTGCGAATGCGCCGAAGCGCTCAAGGCTGACGCCGCCAAAATGCGGCCGCAGCCCGATCGGTGACAGAGTCGCAAAAGCAATCAATGCAAGTGTAGTCCACGCGACAACAATGACGGTTTTCCGATACATCCAGCAGTCATATCCCATGCAACCGCAGGAGCGGCAATTTCTCACCTCTGACGGTTAATCGAACGCGCAGAGAACTACCACCGGCATTCCGACGCACTCCGCGGACAAAACCTCCCTCAGCGGGGATTGCGGAGTTGCCAAGTGTCTAAACTGTCAGGTTTGATCTCGAACCGATCTTGCATCCGTGCATACATGGTTCCCGCGATGCGTGCGACCGGAAGATAGTGATCATAGTCCGTACGCAAGGTGACGGGGTCGACAACACCATCGCGAACCTGAATGCCCAGGACCTCTCCGACCAGTAGGTCGCGTTCTGCGCCAAAGTTCATCATTGTCACTTTTCGGCATTCCAGTGCCGCAGGCGCCTTCGCCAAATGCGGGACCGGCACATTGATGCCAGCCGTCATTGGGAGCTGCAGGGCATCCAGTTCACCGATGTCAGATGGAAAGCTGATCGAACAATCGACCATATCGTTGGCGAGGGCCTCATCCACCATATTGATAACAAACAACCCATTGGCGCGCACATTGCGGGTCGTGTCCTTGACCGACAGGTCGGGCCTGGCCTGCAGGCCGACCACCACCAGCGGCGGCTTTTCGGAGAACACATTGAAGAAAGAGAACGGCGCTGCATTGACCACGCCAGCCTCGGAAATGGTTGTGATCAACGCAATCGGTCGCGGGACAACGAGACCACAAAGCAACTTGTAGCGCTCCGGCGCGCTAAGCTTGGCGAAATCAAAGTGGATCGTCATCGCAGGTTTTGCCTCTTGTGCCGCACCTTGCCGCAACGAGGCAGGAGCTTATCCGATCTTGAACAGCCGGCTCGCATTGCCGAACAGGACTTTCTGACGATCAGTGTCCGATAGCTTGGCCTTGTTGACCAGCCCCACCGGGTCGGGGTCCCCCATGTCAAACGGGTAGTCCGAGCCCATCATGACGCGATCCACGCCCACCGTCTTGACCAGGTTGTCGATCAGCTCCTCAGAGAACACGCAGGTGTCAAACCAGAGCCGCTTGAGATAGGTCGACGGCGCATCTGCCGTGAGCCGGCGTACTTCCGGACGCACCTTCCAGGCGTGATCCAGTCGGGCTGCGTAGAATGGGTAGAAACCACCGCCATGAGCGATAGCCACGTCGAGATCCGGATGCCGGTCTAAAATGCCACCCATGATGAAGTGGGCGATCGCAATCGTCTCTTCGATGGGCTGGCCGACGCTGTTGACCATGAAGAAATCGCCGAGCCGCTGGCCATGGGAGAAGCCCAGGGGATGCACGAACAGCGGTACGCGCAGATTGGTAAGCCGCGCATAGAGTGGATCGAAGGCGGCATGGGACAGTTCGAGGTTTTCGACGCGGGTATCGATCTGGAATCCGCGCAGGCCGAGCTGCTCGACTGCATGAACCGCCTCCTCCACCGCACGCTCGGGAAACCGCATCGGCAGCGTACCCATCCCGGCGAAATGTGCAGGATCCTGCGCCGCAAGCGCGGCAATGTCTTCGTTCTGCACGCGCGACAGCGCACATTGCAAATCTTCGTCGGCCCAGTAGTTCTGTTGCGCCGGTGCCGGCGCGATCACCTGAAAGTCGACGCCCATCTTCGCCATCATCTCGCGGCGCTTGGCGATGTCGAGCATCAAGCCCGGCAGCAGCTTGCCCTGCTCTGCATCAGTTTCGCGGCTCGCGGGCGACATGTCGCGGCGATAGGGATTGTCCATCGGATCGTAGTGCCCGGCCACCAGCGGCTCGACGCGCTTGCTGAGGGCATGGGTGTGCATATCGATGATGGGCATTCGGAATCTCTTTTTCCTAGTTCAGTTCGGCAGCGTCGGGGACGCGATGATGCCAGTCGGTCGCGCCCTGATAGGCGTGAGCGGCGCGCAGGATATCGGCCTCGGCATAGGGGCGGCCGACCAGCTGGAACGCGATCGGCAGACCTGCCGCATCGAAGCCGCACGGCACTGACGCTCCGGGTAGGCCGAGATAATTGATGCCGCGGGTGCAATGTGTGAGCTGGCCGATCACAGCAGCGACGTCGGCGGGGTTGCCTTCGGTGGTCGCCGCGATGGTCGGTACCGGAATCGAGATCGCCGGCAGAAGCGCGAGATCGGCGGATCCGATGCAGGACGCGATCCATTGCTGGGTGATCTGCGTACGCAGCGACAGCGCTTCCACATAACGGGTCGCCGGATAGAGCAGGCCAGGCTCGATGCGCGAGCGCACCTGATCGGCATAATCCTGCGGGCGGTCGATTAGCCAGCGGCGATGGATCGTCGCGGCCTCGACGCTCATGACGATCTGCATCAGCGCGTTGATCAAGGCCATATCCGGCGGTGAGGTCTCGACGACGGTGACGCCGAGCAACCGCAACGTCTTCACGGCTTCGTCGAGCGCAGTCGCCACATCCGGATGCAGGAGCTCGCGGTAGTACCCACCGGGAATTGCGATGCGCATCCCGGTCACACCCCTGTCGAGCGTCGCTTCATAGTCGCGATCCGCGATCACCGACAGCAGTCGCGCGGCATCCCGTGCGGTACGAGCCAGAGGTCCCGTGCAATCCAGTGAGGCAGATAGCGGCATCACACCATCGGTCGGAACCAGTCCCCAGGTCGGCTTCAGCCCGATCAGGCCGCACATCGCGCCGGGATGACGTAGTGAACCGCCGGTATCCGTCCCGAGCGAGCCGGTCACGAGGCGCGCGGCGATGGCGACGCCGGAACCAGAGGACGAGCCGCCCGGCACATGCCCAGGATTCCATGGGTTGCGTGCATGCCCCAGCGATTCGTTATAGCCCGTCGGACTCATCGCGAATTCAGCCAGCTGCAGCCGGCCGAGATCGAGCGCGCCGGCGGCGTCGAGCCGAGCGATCACCGTGGCTGTCACGTCGGCGCGAAAGTCCGCCCGGATTTTTGAGCCGCCACCGGACAGATCACCGGCGCGATAGAAGAGGTCTTTATGTGCAAGGGGCACGCCATGCAGTACTGGCAATGCCGCTCCCGATGCGCGCAACTTGTCGGCGGCTTCGGCCGCGTTCAGCACCCGTTCGTCGTCAAGCCGCACCACGGCATTCAGTTTGCGGCCGATCAGATCGAGCCGTTCCAGCGCCACCGTTGTCGCCTTCACGGACGTAACTTCGCCTTTAGCGACAGCATCCGCGAGGGCGCAGAGATCAAGGGCTGCAATCGCGCTCTGCATCAGCGCTTGTCCATGCCAGCGAGCCACGCCTGATAGGCGTAGGGCGTCGAATCGAACGCCATGTCTTGAATAGCCGCAGTCGCGACGCGCGTGTTGTTTTCCACGACCAGCCCCGTCATGCGCGGTGTGCGTTCAGCGGCGCCAGGCGCCTTGTTCAATTCGGCGGCGACTTGACGCAATAGGTCTTCGCTCATGATCACCTCAATGCACGCCGAGGCGCTGGAATAGCACGTCAGTCTGCTCATTCATTTCCTGCGACGTGCCGTGATGCACGATCTGCCCGGTTTCCATAATGTAGACGCGATCGGCGACGGCCAGCGCGCTATAGAGATTCTGCTCGACCAGCAGGATCGACAGCCCTTCCTTTTTAAGATCGAGAATGATGCTTTCGAGGTGCTGCACCATCACCGGCGCGAGGCCTTCGGACGGCTCGTCCATTAGAATCAGTTCGGGGTCGATCATCAGCGCACGGCCCACAGCCAGCATGCCGCGCTCACCACCAGACAATTGGCCACCGCGGTGATAGCGGCGCTCAGCAAGCCGCGGGAAAATGCCGAATACGCGATCGAGCGTCCAGCCGTCCTTGGCGCGCGCGCTCTTCAGCATGGTCAGATGTTCGGTCACCGTCAGCGACGGAAACAGCCGCCGCCCCTGCGGCACGATCGCAATCTTGCGATTGGCGATATCATGGGGACGCAGACCAATAAGGCTATCGCTGCGCCAGGTAATCGTGCCCGAGCGTACCTGCGGCGGCGTCAGGCCCATGATCGAGCGAATGAAGGTGGTCTTGCCCATGCCATTGCGGCCGAGCAGCGCCACGATCTCGCCAGGGCGCACCTCAAGCGACGCACCGCGCACCACGACCGCGTCGCCGTAACCGCTGTGCAGATCCTTGACCTCAAGCATGACGCGGCTTCCCGAGATAGACTTCCTGAACCTGCTTGTTGCGGCGGATGCCTTCCGGCGGCTCCTCCACCAGCACGCGGCCTTCGAACATGCAGGTGACGTAGTCGACCAGACCGAGTGCCAGATCCATGTCGTGTTCGATCAGGATCACGGTGATCGCCGGATCGAGCGAACGGATCACCTCGGCAATCATCGAGCGCTCCGACGGCGACAGGCCGGCCGCGGGCTCATCCAGTAGCAACATGGTTGGCGTCGTCACCAGCGCAATCGCGATTTCGAGCTGACGCTGCTCGCCATAGGACATTTCTTTGACGATGATGTCCGCGCGTTCGGCGATCCGTGCGGCATTCAGCGCGGCCGCGATACGTGTAGCCTCACCCTCGTCCGCATCTGGCGAGCCGAACAGCGAAAACTTCTTCGGCTTCAATCCACGCAGCGCCAGCATCATGTTGTCCTGCACGCTCAGCGTGGGGAACAGGTTGGTGATCTGGAAGGTACGCGAGATGCCGAGCTGCGCACGCCGGTGTGGCGGCAGTCTGGACACGTCGTGTCCATTGAATGTGATCTTGCCGGAGGTCGGCGGATGCGCGCCGGCGATGGCATTGAACAATGTGGTCTTGCCGGCGCCATTGGGGCCGATGATGGCGCGGCGCTGGCCCCGCGGCACAATCAGGCTGACGCCATCGACCGCCCGCAAGGCATCGAAGGCCACTACCACATCTGTCAGCGTCAGGATCGGATCGGACACGAATAATTCCCAGTGAACGAGACGCGGCGACACGGCCGCGCCTCGATGTCAGCAACATTGAATCAGGTCTTCTTGATGCCCTGAAAGGTCCGCGAGTAAGGCGGCTGCTTCAGATAGGTCGCCGGATCGTACTTCCAGAATTGCGAGACATTCGGATAGGTCTCGATCGGCACGTTCCAGTATTTACCATCGGCGCGCTTGACGACCTTGCGAATGTAGACGTCGTAGATCGGGTTGCCGTAGTCGTCGAACTTCACGGTCTTGCCGAGCGGCGAATTGTCGAGCTCGGTCTTGAGCACCGTATCAATGAAAGCCTCACGATCCTCGACCTTGCCGCCCATCTTCTTCAGCGCGGCATCGATCCACATCATACCGGAATACATCGAGAAACCGTAGAGCGACGGGATCTTGCCGTACTTCGCCTCATAATCCTTCTCGAACTTCGCCGTGGTCGGGACGTCCGAACCTTCGGCGAAATGCGCGGCTGCGATGATGCCTTCGCATTCGGGGCCCATGGTGCGGATCACCGACTGGTCGGTGCCGTTCATCGCCATCAACAGTGGCGTCTTTTCCTTCAGACCGAATGACGCATATTGCTGGATCAGACGAGTCGAGTCCGCGCCGGTCTCCATCGCGAAGATTGCGTCGACCTTGAGATCGGCAAGCTGGCCGAGATAGGGGCTGAAGTCGGCAGTGTTCAGCGGATGCCAGAACTGCTGCACGATCTGCCCGCCCCCTTCGGTGAACACCTGGGCGAGACCGCCGCACTGTTCGTGGCCGAAGGTGTAATCCTGGCTGATGGTGGCGATCTTCTTGTAGCCCTGCTTCAGGGCCCAATCACCGAACGGATGGGTGAAGGCGCTGGCAGAATAGCCGGCGACGCGGATTACGTTCTTGATGCGGGCGCGCTGGGTGAGATCGTCAGCCGCGATAATCGGAATGAAGTAGGGCGTGCCGGTGCCCTTAACGTAGTTGGCGACAGCAAGGCCGGTATTGGCGAGCAGATTGCCGATCAACATGTGGCAATTGCCCTGCTCGACCAGGCGGCGCGCTTTCTGCAAAGCGGTGTCGGGATTCGACGCATCGTCCTCGATCACCAGCTCGACCTTGCGGCCGCCCATCTCGTTCTTTACCTGATCGAGATAGAACTGCACGCCCTCGACCATTTCCTTGCCGCCCGAAGCGACAACGCCGGTCAGCGGCGCCAGCAGACCGATCTTGATCGGGCTCGCCTGGGCCTGAGCCGAGCGCCACGGAGCGACGCCGACGCCCGCGGCAGCGACGGCCGCCGTCGTGTTCTTGAGAAATTGCCTGCGATCCATCTCGAAGTCCTTTCGTGAGCAACCCGATTGAAACGTGAAACCGACTTATCGCACCTTGCGCGAGGTGATCGCGCGCAGCTTGCCTATGATGCCCTCGGGGGCGAAGATCATGATGAGAACGAATGTGATGCCGAGAACCATCAGCCAGCGTTCGGTGTAGGAACTGACGATGTTCTCCAGCACGATGATCGCAGCTGCGCCGACAAAGGCGCCGAACAGTGTGCCGACACCGCCCGCGATCATCATCAACACACCCTCCACCGATTGCGCGAGCGCGACGGTCGAAGGGCTGACGAAATTGTTGAACATCGCGTAGAGGCCCCCGGCGATACCGGCGAAGATGCCGGACACCGTAAAGCCGATGAACAGATGCAGCGGCACATTGTAACCGAGGCTGCGCATGCGACTTTCGCTATCGCGGATACCGCGCAGCGTCAGGCCGAACGGCGATCGCACGAACCGC
Organism: Tardiphaga sp. 285_C5_N1_2; assembly: GCF_052076065.1. NCBI lineage: Bacteria > Pseudomonadati > Pseudomonadota > Alphaproteobacteria > Hyphomicrobiales > Nitrobacteraceae > Tardiphaga > Tardiphaga sp. 285_C5_N1_2. Next base: position 201,297 of record NZ_CP197241.1, on the reverse strand, counting down.
CACATGGCAAAAGATACAATGACGGCGCCAGCGAGCACCGCCCAATAGAACGCGCTGTGGCTCATCAGGGCTGCCGGCCGCACATCGGCGCGCATGCCATTCTCGCCCCCGGTGACCTGCGTCCAGCGCAGGCAGACGCCCCACACGATCATGCCGAGCGCAAGCGTCAGCAGCAGGAAATAGACGCCGGAGGTGCGCACGGCGAGCAGCGCAAATATCGAGGCCACCGCGGTCGCCGCCAGCACACCGAGCGCGAAGCCCGCCCAGGGCGACAGACCGGCCTGGCCGGTCGCATAAACGACGACATAGGTCGAGACACCGAAGATGGCACCATGCCCGAGGGAAGTCCGGCCGGCAAAACCGGCGAGAATGTCGATCGACATGGCAAGGACTCCGAAGATCAACACTTCGGTGGCGAGGCCGACCTGATAGCTCGACAGCACCATCGGCAGGCAGGCCGCGACGATTACCACCAGCCCGGTAATGACGAGCGCACGGCTGGTCATGCCGGCGAGAACTGACGTTTTGGATACGGGCTGCGTCATGTGGCACGTCCGAACAGGCCGAGCGGGCGGAATGCGAGCAACACCGCCATCGGGCCGAAGATCACGAAATAAGCGAGCTCGGGGAACATCACCTGGCCGAGCGTATTCAGAAGCCCGACCAGCAGGCTACCGACACCGACGCCGACGAGGCTGCCACGCCCGCCGATGATGACGACGGCGAGACTGAAGGTGAGGATTTCCGCGTCCGCCGACGGATAGAGCGACAGGAACGCGCCTCCCATCAGGCCGCCAAGGCCGGCCAGTGCCGAGCCGAACAGGAAGGTGAAGAGGAAGACGCGGCGGATATTGACGCCGGACGCTTCGACCATCTCGGCATCATCCACGCCGGCACGGATTAGTGCGCCGAGCCTTGTATGATTGAGCAGCACCCACAGGCCGATGAAAACGAAGATACCCATCCCCAGCACGAACAACCGGTAGATCGGATAAAATGTACCGAACACCCGCGTGCCGCCGCGCAGCATCTCCGGAATCGGCACCGTGAAACTGTCGCCGCCCCAGATCACCAGCGCGAGGTCGTTGAGGAAAAAGGCAACGCCAAGCGTCAGCAGCACCTGCCGCAGCTCGTTGCCGCGTACGAAGCGCAGCAATCCCTGATCGAGCACGAAGCCGATGGCCGCGATCGCCGCCATGGCGCCGATACCGCCGAGCACAAAGCTGCCGGTCTTCACCGCAACGCTATAGCCGATATAGCCGCCAAACAGATACAGCGCGCCATGCGCGAGATTGACGATGCGCAGCAGACCGAAGATCAGCGTGAAGCCGCTTGCCACGACGAACAGCAACGCGGCGAAAGTCAGGCCGTTGAGGAGTTGAAAGAGACTCATGCCCTGCCGCTTGCCTGATCTATGCTTCTGGCGCTTTCGGTCCGACCGAAAGATACCAATCGAGAATCTGTTCGCCGGTCATGAAGGCCACGTCGGATTTCTTCTGGATGGTCTCGAAGATCCGGCGGAAGTGCTTCAGGCGATGCGGCGCGCCCATGATGTAGGGATGCACAACCAATGCCATGACCCGGGCCGAATTCTCGGAATCCTCGTAAATCTGCTCGAACTGGTCGATGGCCCGGTCGTAATATTCCGACGCCTTGTGATGCTGGATCAGCATCATCGCGACGTCATTGCATTCCTGCGTATAGGGCACGTTGACGATCGGTGTCGTCGTGGTCTTGAGCCACACCGGCTGATCGTCGAGTACCCAGTCGGCGACGTAGTCATAGCCTTCCTGTTTCAGCAGGTCCGGCGTTTCCCAGGTCTCGGTCAGACCCGGCCCGAGCCAACCGCGCGGCCGCTTGCCAGTGGCCTTCTCGATCACGTCGGCAGTCTTGCGGATATCCTCGCGTTCGTTCTCAACCTTCTGCATATTGCGCTGGGTGAAACCGTGACCCATGAATTCCCAGTTGCGCGCCTTGGCTGCCTCGACGATGGGCGGGTAAGCAGCGATCGCCGAACCATTGATCGCCAGCGCGGCGGGGAGCTTGTAGTCGTCGAACACTTTCAGCATGCGCCAGAAGCCGACGCGATTGCCGTATTCGTGCCAGGCCCAGTTCGGAACGTCTGGCGACGGCGAGCCGCCGGCCGGCGGTGTCAGCACCGTACGCGGCATCGGCTGCTTGGCGTCCCATTCCTCGACATTGACGATGATCCACACTGCCATTCGCTTGCCATTCGGCAGCTTCAGCGGTGGACGAGCGTCAATCGGCGAGTAGGAAATGCGTTCGGTCGGCAACATGATCAAGCCTCCGGCTCAACGATGGTAATGCCGAGCGACGGCAGGCCTTCGATCCGCGCGTCGATAACGTCGCCCGGAACGACGGGACCCACGCCGGCAGGCGTGCCCGTATAGATGAGATCGCCCGGTTCGAGCTTCATCTGCTTCGAGAGCTGCGCCACGATCTCCGGCACGCTCCAGATCATCTGGCCGATATCGCCGCGCTGCTTCTCGACGCCGTTTACCGACAGCGTGATCGCGCAATTGTTGAAATGCCGGGCATCACGGGCCGGCGCAATTTCGCCGCAAGGCGCAGACGCGTCGAAGCTTTTGCCCATTTCCCAAGGCAGTCGCATATCGCGGGCATCGCGCTGGCGGTCGCGACGGGTGAGATCGATGCCGACGGCATAACCCCAGATATAATCGAGCGCATCCTCCACCGCGATATCGCGGCCGCCGCGTCCGATCGCCAGCACCAGCTCAACCTCGAACTGGAAGTCTTCGGTGAACGCCGGATAAGGCACGCGCGCGCCGTCCGGCACCACGCTATCGCGCGGCTTCTGGAAGAAGAACGGCGGATCGCGCTCGTCAGCTTCCTTCATCTCACGGATGTGGTCGAGATAGTTACGGCCGACGCAGTAGACGCGGCGGACAGGGAAAAAACCGCCGCCTACGACCGGCACGCCGGTGACGGGAATTGCGGGCAGCATCTGCTGGGACGTCACGCTCACTTCGTCACCTGGGTATTGTACCAGTCGAGGATCTGGGCGCCATTCCAATGCACCACGCCTTCGAACTGGTTGACGTAATCATAGATCGCTTCGAGATACTTGATGCGGAACGGCTGACCCGAAATATACGGGTGGATCGCGATCGACATGATCTTCGGCCGCTCGGCGCTTTCAGCATAGAGGCGATCAAACTGATCCTTGGCGCGGTTCAGGAGCTGCGTGCTCTCGTGATGTTGCACCATCATCATCGGGATGTCGTTCATCTCCACCGTGTAAGGCAGCGTTGTAAGCGGCCCCTTCTCGGTACGAATCACCGTCGGTTCGTCGTCATAGACCCAGTCGCCGATATATTTCACGCCGGCTTCGGCGAGGAATTCGGGGGTTTCCAGCGTCTGCGTAAGACCCGGCCCGAGCCAGCCCACCGGGCGCTTGCCGGTGAAGTTCTCAATCACATCCATCGAGCGGTTGATCATCGCTTTCTGGTCGGCCTCCTTGTGGATGGGCCCCTGCTCATAGGCATGGCCCATGAACTCCCAGCCGGCGTCCTTCGCCTGCTGGGCGACGCGTGGATAGTCCTCGCAGACACGCGCATTGAGCGACAGCGTCGGCTTGATACCGAGCTTCTTGTAGAGATCGAAGAAACGCCAGACACCGACACGCATGCCGTATTCGTGCCAGCCCCAATTGGCGACATCTGGCAGCAGCGGAATGCCGGTCGGCGCCGGCAGCACCTGGCGCGCCATCGGCTTGGCAATATCCCAGACCTCGAGATTGACGATGGTCCAGACGATCATGCGGGCATTGCCCGGCAGCTTCAGTTTGGGACGATCGACGATGGCGGAATAGTCGCAACGCTCGCGCGGCTGCATGGGACCGGTCATGGCTGGATGCCCTTCGAAAGTGGGAAATTGTATGGGATCATGCGGCGCGTCCTGCACCCTTGAGGCCATCGAGCTGCATCACGGCATCGGTATCCATCACGAAACCGAAGGCGGTGCGGATGCAGGCGAGGCCGGCGGCATGCAACTCTGGCCCGTCCATGCTGTCGACGCAGTCCTCGACGACGATCACCGAATAATCCCGCACATTGGCAGCCGTCGTCGTCGCCAATACGCAAGAGTTAGTGTTCACGCCGGTGATGAGCAGTGTATTGACGCTGTGCGAACGCAACACGAAATCGAGATCGGTGCCCAAGAAGCAATCGTAGCGCTTCTTGGTGTTGACGATGAAGTCGCTGGGGTTCAGCAGCTCCGGCATCACGGTGCAGCCGGGGCCGCCCATGATATTGTGCCGCATCACATTCTTGCGCGTTGCTTTTGGATCCTCGGCGCGGGTCCGCCAGAACGGATTGGCGCGGATCTCGGCCTCGTCGCGATAGGACGTGACCTGGTGGATCACGGGAATGCCGACACTACGGCACCAGTCGAACAGCCGCTTATTGGCAGCGATCACCGTCTTCGCGACATCCGGCGTGGTCGGCATGGTCGCCACCGACATGTCCAGATGACCGCGATGCAGGTCGATCGCGACAACGGCAGCCTTGATCTGATCGACACCAAAATTCATGATCACACCAGCGGGTTGAACGAAGTTTTCAGCAGAGTGCGCTGATCGATCTTGAATTTGTCGGCGAGCCAGTCGGCCAACACTTCCTGTCCAATGGTGGGATTGTCGTGCTGGCAATGTTCGGCGCCGGTCTCGTCCGGCTCAAGCACGCGCAATGTCGCATCAACACCATTGGCAATCGCATGGTCATAGGTCGAGCGCGCCGCGGTCACCGTGAGCACGTCGTGGCCGCCATGCAGCACGAGATACGGACACTTCATGTGTTCGAGATGGCCCTTCAGCGTAAAGGGCTTCATCAGATCATGAGCTTCCTTCATGGTCTTGGCGCCAAATACCCAGCGGATATGCATCGCCAGACCGAAGTCGTCGCCCTTCTGGCCCCACATGTCATGCACCGACCAGACAGCCCCGTGCGAGATCACCGCCGCGAGGCGATGCTCGTAACAGCCGGCGCGCGCGGCGTAGTAACCGCCCATGCTGGAGCCGCAGACCGCGATGCGCGAGCTATCGACATCGGCGCGCTTTTCGAGCCAGTCGACACATTTGCCGACCGGCACTTCCGTATCGGCGCGGGTTGCAAGTCCGTGGCGGCGCAAGGTACCGCCCTGCCCGGGCAGATCGACCATCAGCACCGAGATGCCGCGCTGCAGGCAACCATGGGCCTGCATGAACCACATCTCGTCCTTGATGGAGTCGAGACCGCCCATGCAGATCAGCACCGGCAGCTTGTCTCCCGGAAATGGCGCACGGATGAAGTAGCCGCAGATCGGCTTGCCCGGCTCATAAGGGATTTCGACCACTTCGCCGGGCGGATTGAGATAGGAAATGAACTTATGCGAGCAGGCTTCCATCTTCTCGAAGGTCGGCAGCCGTCGCGGATCGGTCGGCTCGAGATGAAATTCGGCTTGGCGGTAATAATCGGCAGCCCGCAGGAAACAGTTCATCGCCGTGCGGATGTGGCCGAGCTTTTCTTCGGAAAGGCCGCGCTGCCAGTTGGCATCCGCGATCACCATCCACTCCTTATGCCAGCTTTCGAGGTCGCCCGGGATCATCCGCGAACCGGCCAGCATCACCTCGGACACGCTGCCGCCGCCCTCCTGGGTCTCACCGAGACCGCGGCGGAATTGATAGGCAAGCCAGGGATGCTCCGGCCAGTGATGCCAGCCAAACGGCTCATAGTGCGGGGTGCGATCCGCCGTGATCTCCTCGATGGCGTTTTCGCCGATCGACTTCCCTGCCGCCATGAGACGCGTACCGCCTGCTTCTTGTGAACGTGACCGCATCATTGCGGGTTCGGGTCACGAGTCAATCGGAATTACATACACTTTTTCAGATGCTCATCATTTCCGCGAATTGCCTCCCCTTTATGCGCGATATTTATGCAGTAAAATTGCGCTTTCCTGTATGCTGAGTAGCAAAGACGGATCACACTCGGATTGAATTGTATTCACTTTGCTGCGGAGCACCACCGATGCCCGACTCATCCCCCTTGCCGCCGCCTGAAGCTGGCGGCCCCGGCCGCGCCGCTAACCGGTCGCTATCGGTGACGGATCGGATCCGCGACGCCATTCTGGATGGCACGGTCAGCGCAGGCGAACGGATCAACGAAGTTCGTTTCAGCAAGACGCTGGAGGTCTCGCGGACCCCCGTCCGGGCCGCCTTGCAGGCACTGGCCGGCGAAGGGCTGCTCGACTACGCCCCCAATCGCGGCTTCACCGTCCGTGAATTCCCGCTCTCGGCCATCGTCGATGCTTATGAAATTCGCGCATCGCTGGAAGGCGTGGCCGCACGCTTCGCCGCCGAACGTGGACTGAGCGCCGAGGAGCGCGCCATCATCGAGGAAAGCCTTGTCGCCGGCGATAAACTGCTGGCGCGCGGTGAGTTTGCGGAAGGCGATCTCACCATCTATCGCGGCATCAATGGCGACTTCCACGACACCCTGCTGGGCGCCGCCCGTAACCGCATGCTGGCGGAGATGATCCGGATCTGCCACCACGTGCCGATGTCATCGAGCCGCAACATCGTCGCCTTCGAGCATCGCGACGTGCGCCGGCGTCATGATGATCACCACCGGATCTACGACGCCATTATGGCCCGCGAGCCCTGGCGCGCGGAGGTACTGATGCGCGAACACGTCTCCGGCGTGAAATCCTCGCTGGTCAAATCGCTGATCGAGCGCGGCGAGCAGGCCGATATCGTCAATGGTTCGGCGGCGGGATAGGCCATCGGCGGCGTATCGACATCGTCGCGATGGCGCAGCGTCTTAACCTATCGTTCACCGAAGTTCGTAACGGCGCGTTGGCGGTCCCCCCGGTACAAAACTACGCATGGGGCAAAACGACGCAAAGTCGGGGGAACGGTCTGATGGCGCTGGCGGCCTTGCTGGCTTCGCCGCGCTGCGCCGTTTCCGATTTCAAGGCGGGCCGATCCAAGGCCTCATCCTGTGCGGCTGCCTGCTGATTACCGCCATCGCCATCGGCACGGCCTACATCACCGTCCATTTCAGAGACCGCGCCATCGAGAGCAAGAAGCGCGAACTGGAGAACACGGTTCTGCTGGTCGCGCGACACTTCGACCAGCAGTTCGGAGACCTGCAGGGCATCCAGAACGACGTCATCACCTATATGAAGTCGGCCAACATCCAGAACAGCGCCGCCTATCAGCATCTGATGTCGGGGATCGACGTCCACCGCATGCTACGCACCAAGCTCAGCAGCCTGCCCTATGTCGGCGGCATCAACCTGTTCGATTCCGAAGGCAAGCTGCTCAACTCGTCGGAAACCTGGCCGGTGCCTGCCATCGACATTGCCGACCGTCAGCATTTCCAGACGCTGCAGGCCGACAACGGGCCCGCGGTCGTATTGGCCGAACCCGTCATCAGCAGGGTGACTGGTGCATGGACCGCCGTGTTTTCGCGCAAGCTGATCGGACGCCATGGCGAATTCATGGGCATCATCAGCCGCGGCGTCGAGCCGGTTCACTTCGAGAGCTTCTTCGCATCCCTCGCGCTCGAAAAAGACGCCAAGATCTTGATGATCCACCGCAACGGCACCGTGCTTGCTCGCTATCCGCAGAACGAGACCGTTATCGGCCAGAACCTCAGCAACAGCTCAGTCTTCAAGGACCTCTGGTCGACGGGGGGAACCTCGACGGGGCACTATATCAGCCCCATCGACGGGGAAGACGAATTGGGCTCCGCAAGGCGCCTCGCGGCGGCTCCCGTGATGATCGTCGCGACCACCAGCATGCCCGCGGCCCTGCATGACTGGCGCGAGCAGACCAAATATCAAATCATCGGCGCGACACTTGCCGCATTGGTGATCCTGGCGACGCTGTTCCTGATCGTCCGGCAGCTGAACCGCCAGCACCGCTCGGCCGAACGGATGCTGGCGCAAAAATCGACACATCTCGATACTGCAATCAACAATATGACGCAGGGACTGCTGTTGTTCGATGCCTATGGCCGGCTGGTCGTCTGCAATCAGCGCTTCATCGACATGTTCGGACTATCCGACAAGATCGTGAAGCCAGGCTGCTATTTCCGCGACCTCATCCAGCATCGCAAGGACAACGGAACCTTCATCGGCGATGTCGACGAATACTGCACGTCGTTCTTGCGAAGCGTTGCTGAAGGCCCTGTCCACGATACGCTACTGACCACGCCGGATGGTCGTTCGATCCAGATCCTCGTTCAGAGATCGGGGGACGGCGGCTGGGCCTCGACGCTTGAGGACATCACCGATCGCAAACGTTCGGAAGAGCGCATTGCCCATCTTGCGCATTACGACGCTCTGACAGATCTTCCCAATCGGGTGATGTTCCGTGAGCGCCTCGAAGCGGAAATCGCAACGCTGCATGACGGCGCGCGATTTGCGATTCTCTATATCGATATCGATGAGTTCAAGAGCGTCAATGACACGCTCGGTCATGCGATCGGCGACGAACTGCTAAAAATCGTGGCCACGCGGCTGCGCAGCTGTGTCGGTAATGCGGGCTTTGTCGCGCGACTTGGCGGCGACGAATTCGCCATCGTGCATACGGGAATTGCCCGCCGCAGCGATGTCACCCATCTGGTGGTGCCGCTCTATGACGCCATCCGGCAGCCCTATGAATGCCTTGGTCACCAGATCACGACCGATGCCAGCATCGGAATCGCTGTAGCCCCCGATGACGGCTCCGATCTCGACGAATTGCTGAGACATGCCGACCTTGCAATGTATAGCGCCAAGGCCGCCGGACGGCGCACCTTTCGCTTCTTCGAGCCTGCCATGGATGAAGGCGCAAGGGCGCGGCGCGCGCTGGAGCAGGATCTGCGGAAGGCGCTCGCGGAAGACGGACTTGAGGTTCACTATCAACCCGTCGTCGATATCGCCAGCAACGAGATTACTGGTTGCGAAGCGTTGCTCCGCTGGCGGCATCCGGTTCGCGGCATGGTTTCACCGGCAGAGTTCATTCCGATCGCCGAAGAAACCGGCCTGATTACCGAACTCGGCAATTGGGTATTGCGAACGGCATGCGCTGAGGCGGCCTCCTGGCCGGCGCCGATCAAGCTCGCTGTCAATGTATCGCCGATTCAATTCACGACGCAGACCCTGGCCTTGAATGTCACTCGAGCCCTCGTGGCAGCAAACTTGCCGGCTCACCGGCTCGAACTTGAGGTCACCGAAACAGTGCTGATCCGCGATGACGAGATGGCGCTCGCGATCCTCCATCAGCTCCGCGGCATCGGTGTCGGGATTGCGCTGGACGATTTCGGGACCGGCTATTCATCGCTCAGCTATCTGCAGCGATTCCCGTTCGACAAGGTCAAGATCGACCGCAGTTTCATCCGGGACATCGTGGCGCCCGGCGGATCGTCATCGATCGTACAGGCGGTTGTAACCATCGCGGCCGCCCGCAACATGATCACCACGGCGGAAGGCGTTGAGACAGCTGATCAACTCGACGCACTGCGTATGCTCGGTTGTACCCAGATGCAGGGTTTTCTTTTCAGTGCCGCCAAGCCGTCACGAGAGATTCGCGCCATGCTCCAGAAGCGCGAGATCGCCGTCGCCTGACATTAGCAGGCCCGAAATCGTCGCGAAAATGGCCTGTTTTGGATTAAACAGAAGGAAAGCTGGCGATCCCGGCATGACTCGAACATGCGACCTACGGTTTAGGAAACCGTCGCTCTATCCGGCTGAGCTACGGGACCGCGATCCCGGTCAGGAACACCGGGCATGGACAGTTCCATACCAGAGCCGTTCGATCATCGCTACCCGTTGGCAGTTCAAATAGGACGGGGCCGGAACCGGCGTCACATGCCCTTAAAAGATCGGGACATCTATCGCGGAACGTCTCGGACCGCCCATCGTTGGCTGGTTGTCATAATAACGATGGAGAATCCCGCATGACAAAGATGAAACTTCTTGCTGCTGCTGCCGTGGTCTCTGGCTTGATCGCTACGCCAGTGATGGCAAAGGACCCGATGAATCGCCGGGCGCAGGCCACGCAGGAATATCGCGCCAGTACAGTCGATAGCGGCTATCGTGATTCGGGCTTCTGGCCGGGTGACGTTGCGGCAGGCGTGGTTGGCGGCGCGGTCGGTGTAGCGGGTGCGGCTGTGGGCACCGCCGGGGCCATCGCAACTGCGCCGTTCCGGAACAGCTACAGTTCCTATGATGGCTACAATGGCGTCCCGCGCGATTCCTACGCACAGCGCATGGGCTTCGTGTGTCAGCCGGGAACTTGGTTCCGCGGCGAGGACGGCCGACGACACATCTGCCAGTAAGACAACTGACATCTGAGCAAAAGGGCGGCCCAAAGGACCGCCCTTTTTCGTGTCTGTTATCGGATAGAGTCCCAGGCGCACGAAACGAAACGACAACACCGCTCTATCGGACGTGAGCCCGTCGCTTCGCAAACTACGTGTGGTCCCGTGTAGGTGATTGCGCGTCGAGTAGCAGCGCGATCCGAAAACTACTGTCAAGAATGACTCAAAACTCTGAAGTCATCAATTTCAGTGATATGAGAGCAGCCACAGATCTCTGCCTGAAAACACTTCCACATCAGCGTTGTATCGCGAAATAACGCCGGTCTGCCTACCACATGACGGCACTGATGCAGTCATGCTGCACTTGCTCCAAAAGCGGGGAGAGTAACACATCCGAGGTTGAAAAATGGCCCACAAATGGCGAGAATTGGGTTTGTTATCTACATCGGAACCCACGTGGCTCATTTGTCCGCATACAAGTTACTCATATTTGCGCTACTGACGACCGCATCACTCTCCGGTCTCGCGTTGATGTCTTCGCCTGCCCGTGCGCAATGGTGGACTGCCGCGCCTGCGGACTATGAAGATTGCGCCGAGCGCATCGAAAAATCGACGGCTTCGAAAGACGCCAAGGCTACGGCGCTGTCGGATTGCGAAAGCAAGTTCGCGGGACGGCGCAAGCGCGGTGGCGGCTATACGTATCACGACTTCATGCAGAACCGCAGCTTTGATATCGCTGGCCCGAACCCAACCACGGCTGAACAGAAGGCGATCGACGAGCAGTACAAGATCTATCTGGACAATCAGCGTCGCAGCGTCATCGTCGCGGCCTTCGCTGAAAAGCAGCGCGAAGCGCAAACCCAGGCTGCGCTCGAAACGGACTTTCGGCAGACCGCGGAAACCCCAAGCGATGCGAAGCCTGTCGTGCTACCTAGGCCTCGGCCCAAAGTGCGCGCCAAGGAGCCGGATTGCGCGATCGAGCCGCTTACCTGTGGGTGGTCCAAATTGTCATCGGGGCTGAAAGACATCAAGGACGCGCTGTTCGGCACGCCCGCGCCGGCCAAGACCAAGCGCACTTGAGCCATAGCAACCTGTCAGGTATCAATCCGTGATGACCATCGCCCAGAACATCCGGTAGGGCGACTTGGGATTGGCGACGTAAGCGACGCCGACCTTGCGTGCGCCGGACATGAGCAGGTTCTCGCGATGACGTGGGCTCTCTTCCCATTGCCTCAACGTTTCGGGAAATGTCAGGAAGCCCGCCGCGATATTCTCTGCTGCTTTGGATTTGCGGAGCTTCCCCACACGCGCGGAGAAAACACCGCCGACCTCGTGGCTGACCTTGCCACTGGATGACATCGCCTGCGCCTGAGCAAGCGCGACCGCGTTCAATTTACTGTCCAGCGTGACAGAGGAGAGCTTGTGCGCTCGACGAAAGGCACTGATCTGGCTCGCATAATCCGCCGCTCTGCTTTCGACAATGGTTGCCACGATCAACGCACCACAGAGCACAAACAACCTCAAGGGGCGGTAGGTCATGACAATCGCTTCACGGATCAGATTCAATGACTATACCGACGACGTTGCGCAGACGATCGCGGCAGCGGGCTTGCGAGCATGCGCAGGCGCCTGCACTTCAGTCGCGCGTCGTTGCTCGGCAAGCCGGGCATTATAACCCGGCGACGGGGTGACCGTCGGAGGAACCACAAATGCAGGTGCGATGGCACCAATGCTTAGTATCGCCGCAACCGCAGCGATAGCGGCGCAGGATTTCCGCTTCAAGACCTTCAAAAACAGGGTTCGCATCGATCGCTCCACCCAAGAAAACGGCCTGAAGCGCTAACGAACTTCAGGCCGGCTTCGTTCAGTACGAAAGTTTACTTCTTGGCCTTCTTGGCCTTTGCAGTCTTAGTCACCTTGGTAGCCTTCGTGGCAACCTTCTTCGCCTTGCGGCGACGATGACCGAGCGGAATGCCAAGCTTGATGGCTTTCTGACGCAGCGAACCACCGGTGCGCTTCATCTCCTTGGAAATCTTCTCGAGCGGGGTCTGGGCCTTCGAATGCGCCTTCAGGATCTTCACGTCTTCCTTGGTGTACTCGCGACGGACGAGTTTCTTTTTCGCTTTCTTGGCCATTGTAGCTCCGATTGTTAGTTGAATAATTCGACCGGCACACGCTTTGCCGATGATATGAAAGGATCAAACGCCCAGCCCGGCGCGCGAAGCGCGAACCACCGTCAAATCACGCGGCCTTCTATACTAAAGATGTCGCGAATGACATAGCCCCTGATGTCACATCATGATGTCTAGTATTGAACCAGCCGTACTCCTGCGAGCCTTCTTCACGACGCGAACTGCTACTCGTCTGCGAATAACGGGCTAAAAGACGCTTTACATCTCATTTACTGAGAATTCACCGACGCGTATCCGCAATTGATATTTAACGGATAATCATCGGCTTGATGCGAATGCAACGGATAATGGTACCATCGCATTGACCGGCAGACGCAATTGGAGCATTCGGATAGTTGAGTCCGCCGATAGTAGCCGAAATGATTAGTAACATTCTCGTAATGATAGCGCCGAAGCCGGTCCAACACTCCCTTCAGCTCAATCAATTTCACGCTAACTGCGAATCTGATCTGGCGTGAGTGCGGGCGATCCCCTGCCTGACGTCTCTGCGTGCTTGATCAGTGTCATCACGCGCAGCGATAGCGGAGCCGTGATCTGATATTTCGCCGCCAGCTCAACGACGACACCCTGCAAATAGTCAATCTCGGTGCGTCGATCGCGCTGCAGATCCTCCCACATGGACGAGCGCGCATTTGCGTCGATCTTCATCGTCCGCCCGAGCAGCATATTGAACAGGCCGTCAGGTAGCCGCAGCAAATGCGGCGTTAGTCGCGCAGGGATCGGCGTCGCCGAGATGGGCTTGATACCGGCGACTTTCAGAACGGCCAGGCCTTCCGCCATTTGATCGGCGAATAACGAGCGCCACGCGCGCTGTGCAAGCTGCGACCGCAGCGGTATATCCGACAGCGCATTGAGCGCGTTGTTCAAATTGACCAGCAGCTTACCCCACTGGACACCGACGATATCGTCGCTCGCAAGGACGGCAAGATGCGGCACGGATAGCTCCGAAGCGGTATCGGCCCCATCGCGTTCGACGACGATGTTTCCGGACGTTGCGCGGTGAACATGACCATCGTCCTTTGCGATGACATTAAATGGCACCATTCCGCCGAGGATACGGCGCCCGGGCAGAGCTGCGCGGAGGACCCCAACATTGCCGACGCCGTTCTGCAGGCTGACGACGATCGCGTCTTTCGCAGCATAATCTGCGATCAGCCTCGCCATCTCCGCCGTATCGCCGCTCTTGACCGCGACCAGAATAATCTTCGCCTCGCTCATGATGGTGGGGTCATCCGACAGCCGCAGCTGGCTGGGGGCGAGACGTTGATCAAGTCCCTCGAAGCTCGTCAGCCTCAGACCGTGCCCCTCGATGCGGTCCACGATGCGCCGCCGCGCCAGTATGGCGACGTCGCGGCCGACTGCCGCCAGGATGCCACCCACGAAACAGCCGATACTGCCGGCACCGGCGATACAAATGGGCCGCGTTTCGATCACGTCATCTCCCGTTCATCCAGCATCCGTTACTAGCAAAATGCCGCAGCGCTGCCTATCGGCGGAACCGACGCGCCTTGTAGGCGTCATACCGCGCAGCTATGCTTTCGCCGGGCTGGCAGGACAGGAGATGATCATGGGTTTGCTCGACATTCTGAATGGCATGGCCAACGGGCCGCGTGGCCCCAGCGATCCCGACGACAAGAGCGGCGGCATGTCGCCGATGACGATGGCGATCCTCGCGCTGCTCGCCTACAAAGGCTACAAGCACTTCACTGGTAGCCAACCGGCGGCACAGGGGCACTCGCAAGAAATCCCGCCGCCAAATACGACGCAGGCCAGCGCGCAAGATAGCGGCCTTGGTGGTATGCTTGGCGGCCTCCTCGGCGGAAATTCTGGCACTGCAGCAGGCGGTGGCGGTCTCGGCGACCTTCTGAAGGGCCCGCTCGGCGGTCTGTTGGCGGGCGGTGCCGCCGGCAGCGTGCTCAGCGGTGGCCTCGGCGACCTGCTTAAGCAGTTCCAGCAGAACGGCCATGGCGACGCCGCGGATTCCTGGGTCAGCTCCGGCCCGAACAAGCAGATCTCGCCTAATGATCTCGGCGCCGCACTTGGCGCGGATCAGATCGCGCAACTGACGTCGCGCACCGGCATGTCCCGCGAGCAGCTTCTCGCGGAGCTGAGCAACGAACTGCCCGATGCCGTTAATCAGTTCACACCGCATGGCCGGCTACCCACGGAAGACGAAGTTAAGTCCAGCTGGGTTTAACGCGCACTTAGAAGAGGGGATATTGCTATGATCTGGATTCTCGTTGTGGGCTTTGTCGCAGGCATTATCGCCCGCCTTCTGTCACCGGGGCCAAACAATCCCAGCGGCTTCATTCTGACCACTATCCTGGGTATTGCCGGCGCATTCCTGGCGACGTTCATCGGCCAGCAGATCGGCCATTACGGCCCGAACCAGGGTGCCGGCTTCATCACTGCCACGATCGGCGCCCTGGTGGTGCTGTTCATCTGGAACAGGCTGGTCGCCCGCAACATGATTTCGGATCCGGGCAATCGCTGATCTCCGAGCAATCGAGAATGAAAAAAGCCTCGGGCATCACCCGAGGCTTTTTGCTGTTTGACGCAGGCTTCCGATCAGGCCAGCAGATGCATGCCGGCATCCATCCGCACCAACTCGCCCGTCATATTGCTCGATGGCGACGTGGCGAGGAAGCAGATCAGGGCGGCGACGTCCTCCGCGGTCGAGGCCACCTTCAGCGGAACTCGCGCGATCACGGCATCGCGAACTTTGGCAGCGCCGTCCGCACCGCGTCCCTTGGTGAACCATGGCGTATCGATATAGCCAGGGCAGACCGTATTGACGCGGATCAACGGAGCCAGTGCACGGCCGAGCGACAGCGTCATCGAATTCAGCGCGCCCTTGCTGGCGGCATAGGCGACTGACGAACCGCCGCCTGTGATACCGGCCATCGACGAGACATTGACGACGGCCGAGGCGCGACCCGACGCCTTGGCGCCGGCTTCGAGCAAGGCGCGCGCCGCACGCACCATCTGATAGGGCCCGATCGTGTTGACCGCGTAGATGCGCTGGAAATCTTCCGCGGAAAGGCCATCGAGATCGTGATGCGGCACATGCTTGGTCATGCCGGCATTGTTGATCAGCGCATCGATCCGCCCCCAGTGCTGGGCGACCGCGACGATGTTCTTGCAATCATCGTCCTTCGATACGTCGCCTTGAACCACGATGACTTCGGTTGCACCCGCATCGCGACACAGCTCGGCAGTGGCTTCGGCTTCCTTCTGACTCGACGAATAGTTGATGACAATACGGGCGCCGTCCTTGGCGAGAATGGCCGCAGTCGCCGCACCAAGCCCCGATGCCGACCCCGTAATCACGACGCACAAACCGTCACTTGCCATCTGCATTTCCTCTGCTTGTTCTGCCGCTGATGCGATCTACCATAATGCGGTCGCGCTGGTATACAACGCGGCACAAGTTCGCTTTGCGGAATTAAATTGCGCTGCACCAACACATCATGCCGCCACCGCAGGCCCCTCTGCGGCCAGCCCGCTTGTCTTCCTTCCGCCTTTTCCGCATCATGAATGCAAGAAAAGTGGCAGCGCCCATGCCCGGCATTCCCTGCCGAATGAGATGCGCTAGCACACGGGGAACGCCTTGACGGACGCAGACAATATCGTTGCGGAAACCGCGGAACGTATTTTCGCCGATCTCGCTGACGCACAGACCATCAATCACGACAAGAACGGCAGCTGGAAAGCGCCGCTCTGGCAGGCACTGACAGATGCTGGCCTGCCGCTCTCATGGGTGCCTGAAGAGTGCGACGGCTCCGGCACCAGCATGGCCGAAGGTTTCAGTGTCCTCAGCGTCGCCGGCCGCGCCGGCGTTGCGGTGCCGCTCGCCGAGACCATGCTGGCGGGCTGGCTGCTCGCGCAGGCCCAGATCAAATCGCCCGAAGGCATGATGACCGTCGCGCCGGCAAGCCCGCGCGATCGCCTCACGCTCAACGCCAATGGTACAATTACCGGCCGCGCGCGCGGCGTGCCGTTCGCGACGGATGCGAAACACATCGCCGTCGTCGCCTCCGGCACCGGCGGCGCCTCTATTGCGCTGGTGGACGCCAGCGCCTGCCGGATTGAGGCTGGGCTCGGTCTGGCCGATGACCCGTCCGACACAGTGCATTTCGACGCTGTGAAGCCGGTGACCCTTCAATCTGCACCATCGGGCTTCGATCAGAACGCGCTGTTGCTGATGGGCGCACTCGTGCGCAGCCAGCAGATTGCCGGTGCACTGGAAACCATGCTCAGCATCGGCGTGAACTATTCTGGCGAGCGCGTGGCGTTCGAAAAGAAGATCTCGAAGTTCCAGGCGGTGCAGCACAATCTGGCGAAACTCGCAGGCGAAACCTCAGCAGCCCTCGCCGCTGCCAGCTCCGCGGCTGACGCCTTCTCCAGCGGCGCGCCGCTCGATGACGCACTCTTCCTCGAGGCCGCCGCTGCAAAGATCCGTTGCTCCGAGGCCGCCGAAAAGGGCGCCGCCATCGCGCATCAGGTTCTTGGCGCCATCGGCTTCACGCAGGAACACATCCTGCATCGCTACACGCTGCGCGCATTGGCATGGCGCGATGATTTCGGCAGCGAGAGCTACTGGGCGGTCGAGCTCGGCAAACTGGTCGCTGCGCGCGGCGCCGACGAGCTATGGCCACTGGTTACGTCGCGCTGATCGAACACAAGAAACGAGATCCTTTCACATGACTGCAGCCCTTCGTTTCGATCCGATCCGCCTGCCGCCCGAATGCGAGCAGTTGCGCAAGGAAGTCCGCGCGTTCCTCGCCGAGGAAATCGCCGCTGGCACTTTCGATCCGCACAAGCCCCAGCGCGAGGACTCGGACAATCCCGAATTCAGCAAACGCGTAGGTGAGCGCGGCTGGCTCGGCATGACCTGGCCCAAGAAGTATGGCGGCCACGAGCGCTCGTTCCTTGAACGCTACGTTGTTACCGAAGAGATGCGCGTGGCCAACGCGCCGGTGCGCCGCTTTTTCGTCGCCGACCGCCAGAGCGGCCCGGTGCTGCTGAAATACGCCCCCGAGCACATCAAGATGGACATCCTGCCGCGCATCTGCCGCGGCGAGGTCTGTTTCTCTATCGGCATGAGCGAGCCGAATTCGGGCTCCGATCTGTTCGCTGCCAAGACCAAGGCCACCAAGACCGACGGCGGCTGGCTCATCAATGGCAGCAAGATCTGGACGACCTCGGCGCATATGGCCGACTACATGATCGCGATCTTCCGCACATCGGCCCCGACCAAGGAAAATCGCCGCCACGGATTGACGCAGTTTCTGGTCAATATGAAGAAACCGGGCATTACGGTGAACCCGATCGCGCAGATCACCGGCCAGTACGAATTCAACGAAGTCGTGTTCACCGATCACTTCGTGCCGGACGACCACATGCTCGGCGAGATCGACAGCGCCTGGAAACAAGCCACCAGCGAGCTCGCTTATGAGCGCTCCGGCCCCGAACGTTTCCTTGAAACCTATTACGTGCTGACCGAGCTGGTTCGCGCCGTCGGGCCGAAGCCGGACACTCGCAGCGCCGAAGGCATCGGCCGCCTCGTCGCACAGCTGCACACGATGCGCCGCATGTCGGTGTCGGTGGCTGGCATGCTGCAGGCCGGCAAGGAGCCGGTGGTGGAAGCGTCCATCGTCAAGGATATCGGTACGATCTGGGAGCAGCAGCTGCCGCATCGCGTGCGCGAACTCGCAGCCTTCGTCGACGACAACGCCTCGAACCACGCCACGCTGGACGAAATGCTCGGCTTCGCCATCAAGACGGCACCGAAACTCACCATTCAGGGCGGCACCACCGAAGTCCTGCGCGGCATCATCGCGCGCGGACTTGGTCTGCGCTGATCCATCCATTCAACAGAGAGCCATCATGACCACCTACAAAGACATCGGCGTCGAGACCCGCGGCCACATTGCGATTATCGAGATTCGCAAGCCGCCTCTGAACTTCTTCGACATCCTGCTGATCCAGCAGATCGCCAACGCGCTGGACGAGATCGATGCCAATCCCGAAATCCGGGCGACGGTTCTGTGCGCGCAAGGCAAGGCATTCTGCGCCGGCGCCGATTTCAGCGACCCGAACCGCAAGGAGACCGAGGCAGCCGCCAAGAGCGGCGACCCCGCCGACAATCTCGGCTCCATCGGGCATCTTTATATGGAAGCCGTACGCATCTTCCGCGCCAAGAAGCCGATCGTCGCCGCCGTACAGGGCGCGGCCATTGGCGGTGGCCTCGGCCTCGCGGTGTCGGCCGATTTCCGCGTCGCCTGCCCGGAAACGCGCTTCGCTGCCAATTTCACCAAGCTCGGCTTCCATCCCGGCTTCGGCCTGACGGTCGCGCTCACCGAAGTGGTCGGCAAGAACAATGCGGAGTTGATGTTCTACACCAGCCGCCGTGTGGGCGGAGAGGAAGCCCTGAAGATGGGCCTCGCCAATGTGCTGGTGCCGCGGGCCGAGGTCCGCAACGCCGCCATCAAGCTCGCCGAGGAGATCGCCGAATGCTCGCCGCTCGGCCTGCTCTCGACCCGCGCCACCATGCGCAACGGCCTCGCCGACCGCGTCGCCAAGGCGACGGAGCACGAACTCGCCGAACAGACGCGCCTGCGTAAGACAGAAGATTTCAAGGAAGGCGTTGCGGCGACTGCCGAACGCCGGGTGCCGAACTTCAAGGGGCGCTAAGTCCCCGTCGGGTTTGTTTTTCAAACCTCACTTGGAAATGGCCGGGTTCGCCCGGCCATTTTTATGTCATGGGCACTCTAGTCTTTCCGCACCACCAACGCATCGACGATGGTGGTGCCCTCGCCCGCCGGATGCACCAGTACCGGATTGAGTTCGATCTCGGCAATCTCGCCCTTGAACTGAGCTGCGAGCTGCGAGAGCTGCGCAATCAGCTCCGCCGCCGCCGACACGTCGGCCTTCAGCGCGCCGCGAAAGCCGTTCAGCAACGGCGCAGCCTTGAGTGCGCCTAGCATGGAAGCAGCCTCAGCGGCACTCACGGGCGCCGGGCGATAGACCACGTCCTTGAACAATTCCGCCGTCACTCCACCAAGGCCGACCATCACCATCGGCCCAAAGGTCTCGTCCAGTAGTGTGCCCACGATGATCTCGACACCCTTCCTGGCCATCGGCGAAACGAGCACGCCCTGCAATGCGGCCTGCGGTCGGTGCTGCCGGGCGCTGGCGGTCAGAGCATCATAGGCAGCTGCGGCTTCATTCTTCGTGGTGATACTGACCCTGACGCCGCCAACCTCGCTCTTGTGCGGAATGTCGCGCGACTGGATTTTCATCACCAGCGGGAAGCCTATCTTGGCAATCGCTGCATCCAGCGCCGATCTGTCGGCAACAAGAACCTCGCCTGGCAGCGCGACACCCGCAATCTGCAGCAGCATCTTGCTGTCATACTCGGAGAGCGTCGGCGCGGTCAGATGCTCAACTAAATCGTTCGGCGCAACGATGGCTGTTGCGACCGGATCTGCCAGCCTGAACCTAGCGTGATCGACCAGCCGCCGCAGTGCGACACTCACGTGAGTCAGCCCGGATAACACGACCACGCCGGATTCGGCGAGACCGGTGCGCGCGAAGTTCGACGGTAGCGTATAGGACCAGAACACGATCGGTTTGTTCTGCGCAGCAATGACGGGCTTCAGCTCCGGCGTCTTGAACGGCATCCGCGTCTCGCTCGACAGCGAGATGACCACCAGGATTGCATCGACCTCGTCAGATCTGTCGAGCAATTCAATGGTCTTTTGCAGCCCGCCGCTGTGCACTGCCTGGGCCGTGATATCGATCGGATTGCACGGCGACCCGTAGGACGGGATCAACCCGCGAATCGTCGCCTGAACGCCGTCCGACAATTCGGGCACCTGCAGCCCCTGCACCGACACCGCATCAGCGCCCCAGATACCTGCGCCGCCCGAGACGGTGACGACAGCGACGCGGTCGCCCTTCGGCAGCGGCGACGTGGTCAGCACGGCGGCGATGGTCACCGCTTCGTCGAGATCGTTGGAGACGATGAAGCCATAACGCGCGAACACCGCATCATAGGCGGCCGTCCAGCCCGCCATGCTGGCGGTATGCGAGGCTGCTGCGCGCCCGCCAGCACCGGAGCGGCCGACCTTTACGACGATGACCGGCTTGCCGAGCTCCGCTGCCTTGCGAGCCGCGGCGAGAAATTTGTCGACGTCGCGAATGCCCTCGATGAACAGCAGGATCACGTCGGTTGCCGTATCCTGCACCATGTAGTCGAAGAATTCGCCGGCGCCGAGATCGGACTCGTTGCCGGTCGAGATCACGGTGCTCAGAGCAATGCCGAGCGACTTGGCGCGGTTATAGATCGCAAAGCCGATGCCGCCGGATTGTGCGACGATGCCGATCCGCTTCGTGGTAGCGGCCAGCGGTAGCTGATCCGGCCTTACATCAACGGTTGGGCTGAAGGTCGCGGCAATGCCGGCAATCTGGTTGTAATACCCCTCCGCATTCGGTCCGGAGATCCGCATTCCCGTGCGCTTGGCCAGCGCCGCGATGGCGTCCTGCATCGCGATGGAATCGCCGCCTTCCTCGGCAAAGCCGGAGGAGATGATGATGGCGTGTTTGACGCCGAGCGTCGCGCACTCCTCAAGCGCGCCGAGCACGACACGCGCAGGAATGATCACGATGGCGAGATCGATCGGCTGCCCGATGGCTGCGATGCTCGGATGGCACGTCAGCCCATCGATATCCGGATAGTTCGGATTGACCGGATAAATCGCGCCGGAGAACTGATTCTTGCGCAAAAAGGAAAGAAGCAGGCCCGGGATCTTCGTGACATCGCGAGAGGCGCCAATGATGGCGATGCTGGATGGATTGAAGAACGAGTCCAGCGGATGCGGACGTGTCACTGTCATGGCGTTTCCGGTTTATTGTTGTTGCCGTAGCGTTTCCGAGCGAAGTGGATACCGGTTCGCATGAAGGAAACGCGTCAGAAAAGAAGGGACCGTGCGGCGATTGCCGCGATCACGCAACGACGCGAAACGTGACCCCGGCCAGCAGAAATGCATCCCCGGCGCAGGGACATCCGCGTGCCCGTGCGCTGCCGAGCACCTGTGCGACGTCGTTGACGCGAAAAGTGATCCCGGTCATCGCTTCGCTCTTACCCTTGGCGAAGCGCAAACAGCCGTTCGTGAACGCGATCTGCGGATCGTCGTTGCGGGCCGAGGTCAGCGGCACGCCGATGATGTTGCTCCAGTGCTGCGCCAGATCGTAATGGTCCGGACTCTGCAGCTCGACCTCGGTGAGCGCGCGCGTGATGTCGTGGCGGATCGCCTCCTGCCAGTCCGGACCGGCCGGCGGATACGGCCCGAAATCGTCGTCGCTGTCTTTGGTGTGATTGAACTCGATGAAGGCGGCCCGGCAATCGCGTGGATGCAATTGCACGCCGTGATAGGGCGGATGATCGATCACATTGGCGGTGCGCACGCCGATGTTGGCGGCGAAGCGCCCACGCTCGTCGGGATCCTCGCAGGACAGGATCACCATATAGCCGCCGCGCCCGCCGGATTTCTCCATGAACCGCCCAGCCGCCGTGCCCGGCTGCGTCGGCGCGACCACTTCGAGCAACGTCGCCTCAACGGGCATCAGTGCATTTTCAAGCCCGTATTTGCCGACATGAGGATCGCGGTAGCAGACATTGAGGCCAAGAATGGCCGCGATATCGCTCACCACTGGCTCCAGATGCGGAGCGACCAGACAAACTTGCCGCAACCGCATCCGGCTCATGGTCATTGCCCCTTGAAGACCGGCTTGCGCTTCTCGACGAAGGCCTTGGCGGCCTCCTTGTGATCGTCGGTATCGCTGCAGCGGGTGTGATGGATCGCCTCGCCGTCGAAACAGGCTTCGAGCGTCATCGTCTCGGCATTGTTGATGTTGGTCTTGATATAGCCGTAGGTGATGCTCGGGCCCTGGGCGAGTGACATCGCCAGGTCGCGCGCCGCTGTCTCCACCTCGGCGTCATCGACGACCTTGGTCACCATACCGAGCGCCAGCGCTTCCTGTGCGGAGAGCACCGGCGACATCAGATAGAGCTCGCGTGCCTTGGCGCTGCCGAGCATCTTGGTCAGGAAATAGGTGCCGCCATAATCACCGGAGAAGCCGACCTTGGCGAAAGCCGTGGTGATCTTCACCGATTTGCTGGCGACACGAAGATCGCAGGACAGCGCGATCGAAAGACCAGCGCCTGCGGCCGCACCGTCGAGCTGCGCCACCACCGGCTTCGCCATCTGGTGAAGGATCCGCGACACTTCCATGCCGCGGCGCAGGTTGGCGCGCTTGGCCTCGAACGGCAGCGGCGCGCGACCAGCCGCCATCGATTTGACGTCACCGCCGACGCAGAAGGTGCCGCCCGCGCCCTTGATGAGCACGGCGCGGACGTCGTGATCTTCCTGCGCGCGGCGTGCTGCCGCAACCAGGCCCTGTGTCATCTCCGGATTGAGCGCATTGCGCCGATCCGGACGATTCATGGTGATGGTCAGAAGACCGTTGTCGAGGTCCTGCAGGACGATGTCGCTCATGATTGCGCTCCTTGTTGTTGTTCTTGATCGTCCGGCAAGCTTCAAGCCCCGACGATTACTTTTTCACCAGCGGACAGCGCGAGGCTTCCAGCGGCTGAAATGCCTGCTCTGCGGGAACGGTCGCGAGCAGCTTGTAGTCGTCCCAGCGGCCCTTGGATTCCGACGGCTTCTTCACCTCGAACAGGTACATGTCATGCACCATGCGGCCATCCTCGCGAATCCGGCCATTCTTGGCGAACATGTCGTTAATCGGCGTCTCCTTCATGAGCTTCATGACCGGAGCCGAGTCCGTGGTGCCGGCGGCCTTCACGGCCTTGAGATAATGCAGCACCGATGAATACACGCCTGCCTGGGCCGATGTCGGCACGCGCTTGGTGCGCTCCTGGAAGCGCTTGGTGAACGCGCGCGTCTCGTCATTGAGATCCCAATAGAACGCTTCCGCCAAGATCAGGCCTTGGGCGGTATCGAGACCGACGCTGTCGATGTCGGAGATGAAGGCCAGCAGCGGCGACAGTTTCTGTCCGCCGCTCCGCGTCAGGCCGAACTCGGCCGCCTGCTTGATCGCGGTGATCGTATCACCGCCAGCATTGGCGAGGCCGACGACCTTGGCTTTGGAGCTCTGCGCCTGCAGCAGGAAGGACGAGAAATCCGACGTATTCAGCGGATGCTTGACCGATCCCAGCACCTTGCCACCGGCCTTGGTGACGACAGCCGTGGTGTCTTTCTCGAGATCCGCACCGAATGCATAATCCGCGGACAGGAAGAACCAGGTGTCGAGACCATTTTTCACGGTGGCGAGACCGGTCACATTTGCCTGCGCGTAAGTGTCGAACACATAATGCACGGTATAGGGGCCACAGGCCTCGTTGCTGAGGCGGATTGAGCCTGGACCGTTGAAGATGATGATCTTGTTGCGCGCGCGCGCGATTTCACTCGCAGCCAGCGCGGTCGCCGATGCCGCAACGTCGATGATCGCCTCGACGCCCTGATTATCAAGCATGTCGCGTGCGATGTTGGCGGACAGATCAGCCTTGTTGAGATGGTCAGCAGCAACGATCTCGATCTTGCGGCCCAGCACTTCACCGCCGAAATCTTCCGCGGCCATCTTGGCTGCGGTCTCGCTGCCGACGCCGGTGATATCGGCATACAGACCCGACATATCGAGAATGGCGCCGAGCTTCAGCGGCTTGGTCTGCGCTATGGCACTTGTTGCCGCGAACGCCATTGCTGACGCCAGCAGACCTGAAATGATCTTCTTCAAAAATCCCTCCCTCGGACGCGCCGTTATTGTTCGTGCGCGGTGTTGTTGTTATCGCGATCATGCCGCAACGGAACAACAGCGGCAAGCGGCGGCGCTGCCAAGAATAGCTGCAAAGACATCAAGGTTTTCCGCAAAGCGGAATGGATTGCTGGCTATGATAGACGAGAGGTTGACCGGAGCTCGCAAGGTGGCGTGATGCGTGCCGCATCTGCAAAGTGTGACTTGTCGCATGCCGCAGCGCTGTGGCTGGCAATCGGCATTTCAACGTCCGCGCAATCTGCGTCGGCGGCCTGCATGTTCGCCGCGCAGGGCGAAGGTCGTGTCGCCGACGTGATCGATGTCAGAACATTGCGTTTGAGCGACGGCAACGTGATCCGTCTGGCGGGGATCGAGCCGATCGCAAACTCATCAGGGCCGACGAATGATCTCTTCGCACTGGCCTCCGGCCGTGATGTCACCTTGTACGGCGAAAGCGACATGCCGGATCGCTACGGCCGGCAACCGGCTTTTGTCTTCGTCGATCCCGCTGCGCCGTCGCTCCAGGCGCAGCTTCTGGCACAGGGCGCCGCCCTCGCCTCCGGCACGATTTCCGACAAGGCCTGTGCGGCGGAACTCGTCGCTGCAGAAGGCTTGGCCCGCCGGCTGAAGCGCGGAATCTGGGCTCAAACCAACGTCATAAAAAACGCGGAAAGTCCCGGCGATATCTTGGCCGATGTGGGGCGTTTCGGGGTGGTCGAGGGGCGGGTTCTGTCGGTTCGCCAGGCCGGGACGGTGACCTACGTCAATTTCGGGCGTCGCTGGACTGAGGACTTTGCGGTGACCGTTTCAAGGCGCATGATAGCCGCCTTCGAGACGGCAGGAATTATGCTTAAGTCCCTGGAAAGACGACATATTCGCGTTCGGGGATGGATCGAGAGGCGCGGCGGGCCGCGGATCGAGGCGCTCGGGGTGTGGCAGATCGAAGTGGTCGGGGACAAGTAGGCCACTTGGGCAGCAAGATCGCTTGAGCGAAGATGATTTGGGCGAATGGGCTGTTTGGGCAGAGAGTGGACGACGTGACGGGTGTGGGACGGCAAACCAGCTTGAGCCGCCGCCTTTGGGCTGCGCCTGTTGTGCTGTGCGCCGCGCTCGCTCTATCGGCCTGTGGCGATGCCAGCCGGTTCGAGGCCGCCTCGTCGGTCAAGCCGACGGTGCCGGCCAAGCCGCCGAAGCCTGCCGTGGTGCAGACCCCGGCCGCCGAGAAAGAACACGAGCGCATCCTCGCATCCTATGGCGGCGCCTATGACGACCCGCGGCTGGAATCACTGATCACCAAGACCGTCGATCGGCTGGTCGCTGCCTCTGAGCGACCGGACCTCGCCTACAAGGTCACGATCCTCAATTCCGGCGCCGTCAACGCCTTCGCCCTGCCGACCGGACAACTCTATGTCACGCGCGGCCTGATCGCGCTGGCCAGCGATACATCCGAGATTTCATCGGTGCTGTCGCACGAGATGGCGCATGTGCTGGCCAAACATGCGTCTATCCGCGAGGAGCAGGCACGGCAGGCATCGATCGTCACGCGCGTCGTCACCGATATGGGCAGCGATCCCGATCTCACTGCGCTCGCGCTCGCCAAATCCAAACTGACAATGGCGAGCTTCTCGCGCGCGCAGGAATTCGAAGCCGACGGCATCGGCGTAGGCATCTCGGCCCGCGCAAAGTTCGATCCCTATGGCGCGTCGCGCTTCCTCGCGGCGATGGAGCGTAACGCGGCACTGAAGGCCAGCCGCACGCCGCTCGATCCCCGCGCGCAGGACTTCCTCTCGTCGCACCCGGCGACGCCCGAGCGCGTGCAGAATGCGCAGGCCAATGCGCGGCAATATTCTTCGCCGGACGGTGGCGAGCGCGATCGCGAGACCTATCTCACGGCCATCGACGGCATCGTCTATGGCGAGGACCCGAGCGAGGGCTTCGTGCGCGGCCGCCGCTTCCTGCATCCCAAGCTCGGCTTCACCTT
The DNA here is from genome assembly GCF_052076065.1 of Tardiphaga sp. 285_C5_N1_2. Classification (NCBI taxonomy): domain Bacteria; kingdom Pseudomonadati; phylum Pseudomonadota; class Alphaproteobacteria; order Hyphomicrobiales; family Nitrobacteraceae; genus Tardiphaga; species Tardiphaga sp. 285_C5_N1_2. The sequence continues at coordinate 174,958 of NZ_CP197241.1, read as the reverse complement.
CCAGGCGCCAGAGGCCTTCACCCTCGACAATACGGCGCAGGCGGTGATCGGCGTGCGCGAGGGCGGCAATCAGGCCATGCGCTTCGACGTGGTCCGCGTACCATCCGAACAGACGCTGAGCGACTACCTCAATTCCGGATGGATGGAGAATGTCGACAAAGCCACCACGGAAGAGCTGACCATCAACGGCTTCCCGGCAGCGTCCGCCATCGCGCGCGGCGACCAGTGGCAATTCCGCGTTTACGCGTTGCGCTTCGGCAGCGATGTCTACCGCTTCATCTTCGCTGCCAAGCAGAAGAGCACCGAGAGCGAACGCAACGCCCGCGACACCGTCAACTCGTTCCGCCGCCTGACCCTGGCCGAGATTCAGGCCGCCCGTCCGCTGCGCATCAAGGTGATCACCGTGCAGCCCGGAGACACCGTGGAGTCACTGTCGCATCGCATGAGCGGCGTCGATCGTCCACTGGAGCGCTTCCGCGTATTGAACGGGCTCGAGAACAATGCCAGCGTGAAAGCCCGCGACCGCGTCAAGGTCGTGGTGGATTGAGATCCACCAAGTACTTTCTCATAGACAACAAAAAAGCCCGGCCTCTCGGCCGGGCTTTTCGTATTCAACTTGCGAGACGCTGCTTATGCAGCCTCGTCCGCGGCGGCGACATCGTCGTCACCATCGCTGTCGGCCTCGTCAGCACCGGCTTCGGCGCCTGCCTCGGCCTTGGCGCCACGGCGCGGGCTCTTGGCGAGCTGGCCTTCGATCTCCTTGACCGCTTCGGTCTCGGTGACGTGCTGAACCACAGCGATTTCGCGCGACAGACGATCGAGAGCTGCTTCATACAGCTGACGTTCGCTGTAGGACTGCTCGGGCTGCGAGTCGGAGCGGAACAGATCGCGGACCACTTCGGCGATGGCAACGATATCGCCCGAGTTGATCTTCGCTTCGTATTCCTGTGCGCGGCGCGACCACATGGTGCGCTTGATGCGGGCACGGCCCTTCAGTGTCTCCAGCGCGCGCTTGACCAGCGCCGGCTCGGACAGCTTGCGCATGCCGACATTCGCGACCTTCGCGGTCGGAACGCGCAGGGTCATCTTGTCCTTCATGAAATTGATCACGAAGAGTTCAAGCCTGGCGCCTGCAATTTCCTGCTCTTCGATGGCGAGGATCTGGCCAACACCATGCGCCGGATAGACAACGAATTCGTTGGTCTTGAAGCCCTGACGCTGGGTCAGTGGCTTCTTCGGCTCTTCGACGCGCGGAGCCGCAGCGGGCGCCGGCTTGGCGGCCACGGGCTTTGCAGCAACCTTGGCAGCTTCCTTCGGCGCAGCAGCCTTCACAGCGGGCGCAGCAACCGGAGCCTTGGCCACAGGAGCCTTCGCAGCCGTCTTCGGCGCAGCAGGCTTGGCGGCAGTGGTCTTCGAAGCAGCAGCCTTCGGGGCAGGTTTGGCAGTCTTGTTGGGCATTGCACTTCTTTTATTTTTGGAGGACTTTTCAGCCGCAGCCTTCGCGGCGGTCCGGGTGTCCTTGACAGGAGCCCGGGCACGGCCTTTGGTGACAGAATTCTTCGCAGCAGGACCCTTCACAACGCGGCTCGCCGCAGTTGTTTTCTTGGAAGCCTTCGGATCCAAAACCTTCGAAGCAGTAGCCTTCTTCGAAACAGCAGCCTTGGAAACACTCTTTTTACGCGTTTTCTGTGACACAGCCTGCGCGTGGAAACCGCCACGCCCCTGTTTGATGTTTAAACGGGAACCCGGCAGGGCCAAATCGAGCGGCACCACATGGTCCAGCTTCTTGAATTGTGCCTATTATAGCACATTTCCCGCAAAAATCAATGATTTATGCCCTGTCGCGGCCGCTCGGCGGGCGCTTCCGGGGCATAATCGGGGCTAGGGTAAATTTCGTGTGGCTGGGGGTATCGGGGTCACCCAATCAATTGCTTGATCACTGTGACCGGGGAACTCAGTCGCCCTTGCCAGGCGCCGCCGAGAAATACTTCTCGTATTTGCCTTCCTGACCATCGAATTCCTTGGCTTCGGGCAGTTCGTCGATTTTCTGGGTGATGTTCGGCCACGTCTTGGCGTGTTCCAGATTGATCTGCAGCCACTTCTCGATATTGCCTTCGGTATCGGGCTTGATCGCGTCCGCCGGGCATTCGGGCTCGCAGACACCGCAATCGATGCATTCGTCCGGATGGATGACCAGCATGTTTTCACCCTCGTAGAAGCAGTCCACGGGACACACTTCGACGCAGTCGGTGTATTTACATTTGATGCAATTGTCGGTGACGACGTAAGTCATCCAGAACTCCGGAAACGATCGATATTCAATGTTTGCGTAGCGCACCAACCCCGCTGCCGCAAGGGATGCAGCCGGCATAGGTCAGGGCATTTCGACCAAGGAAAAAGCCTGCCACGAAACCATCGTTGGACGCGGCATCCAGCCTAGATAGTTACTCCGGAAGGTGTTGCAAATCGGTATAGAGCACACGCGCCGCAGTGGCATCGCCACGCCGTTCCGAGAAGCCCTCGACCTTCATCACCCGCACGGTGCGATCCAGCGCCACCGTGAGCACGTCGCCGATCTTCACACCATGGCCCGGCGATTTCTCGCGCTCGCCATTGATGCGAACCTTGCCGCCTTCCACCAGCGCAGCGGCACTGGTGCGGGCCTTTACCACCCGCGCGTGCCACAGCCATTTATCGAGACGCTGGCGCTCCAATCAGCACACCACCAAATGGCGGCTCGGTGCCGCCTTACATGACCTGCATCAATCCTTGCGGCCGCTGAGCTGTTCCTTGAGCGCGGCGAGTTTCGCGAAGGGGGAGTTCGGATCGATCGGACGGTCCCGTTCGCGCGGTGCGGCCGATGTGGCGAATGGACGGGTCGCCCCGCCGCGGTCGTTGCCACGGCCCTCACGGCCCTTGTCGCCGCCCTTGAAGGGGCCTTTGCCCTTGCCCTGGAAGCGTTCGCGCTCACGCGGCGGACGGCCACCATCGCCCGGCTTGTTGTTGTCGCGGTTACCGCGATTGCCACGGTTCGGCGCACCTTCGGCGGAGACCGCGGCGGCCGGTGCATCGCTGCGCGGACGGCGGAACTCGTTGTTATTGTTGCGATCGCGGCGGCCCTGGCCACCCCGATCATTACCGTTGCGGTCATGCCGCTCGCGCTGCGCACCATCGGCCGCGGCGCCTTCGGCGGGAGCCGACTGCGCAGCGCCCTGCAGGGCGTTGGTATTGCGATGGTGGCGGTTGCGGTCGTGGCGCGGCGGACGGCGTTCTTCCGAACGGCCACCCGGGCGCCAGACTTCGACCAGTTCGGGCTCGGCAGCGACGGCAGGCGCCGCAGCGGCGTCGCCCTCGGCAGGCGCAGCAGCATCGGCCACTGCAGCAGGTGCGGTCTCGGCAACAGCCCCGGTTTCGGCAACGGCCGCAGCGGGCTCTGGCTGCGCTTCGACGGAAGCTGTCTCTTCAACAGGCGCCGCTTCGGGCTCGGTGCTCGGTACCAATGCGACTTCGGGCAACAGCGATGCAGACGGCACGGCTGCAGCTTCCTCGGCCGGGGCCGCTTCGGTCGCAACCTCGGCAGGTGCGACATCCGTAGCCGCGATCTCAGCCGTCTCAGCCGTCTCAGCGGCAGCCTCGACCGCAATGACATTGTCCTCACCGGGCTTGTCGGACTCGGCAAGTCCCACCAAGGCGTCGGACTGATCGCCGGTGTTGTCGTCTGCCTTGGCCTCAATCGGCGTCGTCGCAGCAACCGGCTTCGGCGGTGCCGGCGGCAGCGGCGCCTTCTTCTCCATGCGATAGCCCAGGGCACGCAGGATCGAGGCGAAATCTTCGCCGGCCGAACCAGTGAGCGAGGTCATCGCCTGCGTCACCACAAAGTGGCGGCCATCGAAAGCACCGGCGGGCTTCTCGCCCGGCGAGGCTTCACGCCACGCCAGCGCGGGACGGATCAGATCGGCAAGACGTTCCAGAATGTCGACGCGCACCGCGCGCTCGCCGCACTGGCGATAGCCCAGCACGCGATAGGCATCGCGATCGAGCAGCTTGTCGACCGGGAAGGATGTACGGCCCGACCCTGCGAGGTGCTGTGCGCTCGACAGCGCCGACATGTCGACATTGTCCTGCTTCAACGCCCAGAGCAGCGCCGCGAGCGAACGCCCCGCAGGCTTCAGCAGACCGGGAATATAGATGTGATAGGCGCCGAAGCGGACGCCGTATTTGCGCAAGGTCGCGCGCGACGGCTGATCGAGATCCTTCATCTCGGTCGCGATCTTCTGCCGCTCCAGCACGCCCAGCGCTTCAGTGAGCTGGAACGCGATGCCGCGTGCGATACCGGTGATGTCTTCGGCCTTGGTGAGATCGAACAGCGGCCCGAGCAGCTTCTCGATATGCGTCTTCAGCCAGAGATCCAGACGGGCCTGAACCGCATCGCGCGGCGCGCCGGAGAGGCGCTCATCGGCGATGATACGCAGGCGAGGATGCAGGACATCGTCGGCTGCGACCAGACGGGCCACCGCGTCGCCGGTCCAGCGCATGGTGCCGTCGGAGGCGAGCACGAACTGATCGTCCGGCGCGTTGCCGAGTTTCTCGGCGCGCGCGTCGATCTCGCCGGCCAGCGCCTTCAGCGCCGTGGCCTGCAAGGCCTTCGCATCCGAGCCAGCCTCGGCCGCATCGGGCAAAAATGTAAATCCGTCGAGACGGCCAATTACATGGCCCTCTACGATCACTTCGCCCGTCTTACCAATTTCAGTATTCAGCATCGTGTTTTCCCGCAAGCGGCGCATCAATACACTGGTACGACGATCAACGAAACGCTCAGTGAGCCTCTCATGAAGGGCATCTGACAGTTTATTTTCCAATTCGCGCGAAATTCCCTGCCAATGATCCGGATCTGAGAGCCAATCGGGACGATTTGCCACGAATGTCCAGGTCCGGATTTGCGCGATTCGGCCCGATAATGTGTCGATATCGCCATCGGTTCGGTCCGCTTGCGCGATTTGAGCGCCAAACCAGGCATCGGGGATGCGCCCACGCTGCATCAGGAAGTTGAAGATAGTGACTACCAGCTCTGCGTGTGCAGCGGGCGCGATGCGGCGGTAATCTGGAATCTGGCACGCATCCCACAGTTTCTCGACGGCGGCCTTGCCCTGCGCCATTTCGCGCACGTCGACGTCACGGACGGCATGATCGAGCACGCGCAGGTCCTCGGCGATCGGCGCACGGGTCAGCGCCTCGTGGCGCGGCACCTCCGCCAGCGACACCTGCAGCGACGCGATCGACGAGAAATCCAGCTTCGAATTGCGCCACTGCAGCACCTTCACCGGCTCGAAGATGTGGTTCTGCAACTGATTGACGAGCTCCGGCTCGAACGGCTCGCAGCGACCTGTGGTGCCGAAAGTGCCGTTGCGCGTGGCGCGGCCGGCGCGGCCGGCGATCTGCGCGAATTCGGATGGCGTCAGACGGCGGAATTGATAGCCGTCATATTTGCGATCGCTGGCGAAGGCGACGTGGTCGACGTCGAGATTGAGGCCCATTCCGACCGCGTCGGTTGCCACTAGGTAGTCAACGTCACCATTCTGGAACATCGCGACCTGCGCATTGCGGGTGCGCGGCGACAGCGAGCCCAGCACCACCGCAGCGCCGCCGTGCTGGCGCTTGATGAGTTCGGCGATGGCGTAAACTTCGTCGGCGGAAAATGCGACAATCGCTGTCCGGCGCGGCTGCCGCGTGATCTTGCGATCGCCGGCGAATTCCAGATGCGACAGACGCGGCCGCGTGACGATGCTGGCGCCGGGCAGCAGCCGCTCGATGATCGGGCGCATGGTGGCGGCGCCAAGCAGCAGCGTCTCGTCGCGGCCGCGGCGATGCAGGATGCGATCGGTGAAGACATGGCCGCGCTCCAGATCGGCGGCGATCTGGATTTCGTCGACGGCCAGAAACGACACGTCGAGATCCCGCGGCATCGCCTCGACGGTGGACACCCAGTAGCGCGGCTTGGCGGGCTTGATCTTCTCCTCGCCGGTGATCAGCGCCACGGCTTCGGGGCCGACGCGGTCCAAAATTTTATTATAGACCTCGCGCGCCAGCAGGCGCAGCGGCAGGCCGATGATGCCCGACGAATGCGCGAGCATGCGCTCGATGGCGAGATGGGTCTTGCCGGTATTGGTGGGGCCGAGCACTGCAGTGACGCCGGCGCCGGGGGCCCTGCCGTTGGACAGCGTGGGCGGAGAAGACAAAAAGGCCATGTTTTTCAGATATTTCCGCGTCGCCGACTGTCAAGACCGAGACAGGTTACGACGCTTCAGAGCCGCGCTTTTTGATGGTTTGGAACGAGTCCGGAACGAAAGCGGCCCGAATCGGTGACTCGGCACCTCCCTGGCCGCATCACCCCAACATCTCGCGCTGACATTCTCCGAGACTGACTAGATCAAGTTTGTGACAGCGCAACAAGGGCCGACAAATCCCCGAAGTTATGAACAGCGCACGGACTCCGAACCGGCTTTGAGTCAAGCCGGGATCCTGCGCAAATCCTGCGGCGCGTTTGCGACGATGCTGCGATGGCGCACTTTGTCTTGCGGCATCCTTGCGGCAGCGTCCCGTCTCGGTCCCTCATGGTGAGGAGGGCGGCTTCGCGCGTCTCGAACCATGAGCTGGCGGGGCCAAGACCCGTCACCATCCTTCGAGACGCCGCGCAAGGGCGCGGCTCCTCAGGATGAGGCCGGTGTGTGGAGCCGCCTCCTTTAGAACTTGCCTCGTTCTCTCAGTTCGTCTTGGCCACGGCCTTGGCCGGCGCGGGGGTGGTGACGAATTCGGTGGCTTCCAGCATGGCGACGCCAAGCGGGGTCGGCACCACCATGCGATACGGCACTAGCACGCGGGTTCCGGCGATCGGCACCAGAGTCACTTCGATATTGCGCTGGGCGGCGAGATATTTGATGGCGGCGCGGTCGGGCACATAGCCGGCGATCGGCGTGAAATAGACGGCGCAGACGATGGCAGGCCCGCGATAGCCCTTCTCGGCCTTCACGCTTTCCATGCGCTTGTAGTCGAGCTTGAGATCGTAGCGCATGCGGCCGTCGAAGATCGACGCGGCGGTGCGGCACGAATCCGGCGTCAGCAATTCGCCGGTGCCGCCGACGCGCATCAGCGAGCCGGTCATCGGATCGATCACGTTACGGCGATGCGCATCGGTGATCGGAATCTTCTCGGGATCGAGCGGCGGCTCCGGCTCGATGGAGAACTCCTTCACATAGCCCGGCGTGATCAGCATCTTGATCGTCTCGGACTTCTTCGCGGAGGTGGTGACGGCCTGATAATTCGACGGCACCAGCGCGCCCGCAACCACGCGGCCGGTGGACTGGCCGGAGCCCGAGCCGCCGGCAAATGCTTTCAGCAGACCGGCGGTGCCGCCACTGGCGGTCGCGGAATACTGGTCTTCATTGATGTCGATGGCCCACTGGCCCTTGCCCACCGCAATGCCGGCGAGGCTGGCTTCATATTTGGCCTCGAGCTTGCCGCCGGCCAACACCGCTTGCGCGGGGGCCTGAACCGGCACGGCGGCCGGGGCCTGGCCTTGCGTCTGGCTTTGGATCTGGCCTTGCACCTGCGCCGAGGCGTCCACCGGCAAAACCGGCAGCATCAGGCCCGCGGCGACGGCGAAACGCGCGCCAAAGCCCGCAAATCGTACTCTTGCGGGCGCGGCGGTCCGCGCGGTCGTCACCGGTCGGGTCACAAAGCGGGGCGTGCGAAGGCTCACTTGCTGATATCACCTGGTCGGCGATCCCCGGCCAAAGGCGCAGGGCCGCATCGCTGAATTCGGCTGGAGCGACCTGTTTCCGGCCCGAATACGTCGTTTATATGATGGGAACCGCGCCAGATTCCATGTGGTTTCCGCTGTTAGGACGGGCTATACAGCCCCCGAAAGCGCAGGCTTTTGCCGGTTTTGCCGCGACTTTCGCTGGCCGGATATCTTGACGATCGCGGCCAAGCCCCCTATACGTCCGCCACTCCTGAAATGGACGTGATTTTTGACCCCCTGCCCGGCTTTGGGCTCTTCGCCTTTTAGCTGCGGGGATGACAGAGGATTTTCGCCATGTCTCGGCGCTGTGAACTGACACTGAAGGGCCCCCAGGTGGGCCACAAGGTGAGCCACTCGAACATCAAGACCAAGCGCCGGTTTCTGCCGAACCTGGTCAATGTGACCTTCCTGTCCGACGTGCTTGGCCGCGGCGTGCGCCTGCGCGTGTCGGCCAATGCCGTGAAGTCGGTCGACCACCGCGGCGGCTTCGATGCCTATCTGATCAAGGCCCGCGAGAGCGAGCTGTCGCAGAAGGCCGTGCTGCTCAAGCGCGCCATCGAGAAGAAGAAGGCCGAGACCGCAGCAGTCGCGGCCTGATCGCTTCGATCAGACTTTAGGTTTTAGAATACAGAACGGCCGGATCGCGAGATCCGGCCGTTTTTGCGTTTGGGATTAAACGACGCCAACTTGAGCCGACCTCGCACTTGCCTGTGGATGCGCAAGTAAGCATCCTGCGGTTGAACCGAGCTGGAGTATCGGACTGAATGGACATAGCGTCGGAATTTCATACGAAACTCCTGAGCCGTAAGAGAAGCGCTGAGGAATACCGCGTCTATCGAGCAGGTCTCGAATGGGATTTGACTGATCCAATTGTAATAGACGGCCCCGAAGATTTTAAATCCACACAAGGCTGGCGCGACAGGCTTACGCCATATCGCCATCAGGTCAGCAACCTCGTCACCTTTTGTCGACGTCTGCCGGTCACTCTGCTTGCTGACGACGTCGGCTTAGGAAAAACAATTAGCGCCGGACTGATCGTCAGCGAACTGAAGGCGAGGTCTCGTCTATCAAGAATCTTGATCGTTTGCCCCAAGATACTGGCACAGCAATGGAAGGAGGAACTTGAGGCAAAATTTGATATCTTGGCGCAGATTGCAATTGGGAAAGAGCTTCTAGAAGAGCCTGCCGAAGAGACTGTTGCGATCATTACTACCTACAACTCTGCGAGATTGTACCTCGAAAGAATTCCCGAGGATCGCTTTCAGATGCTGATCCTCGATGAAGCACACAAACTTCGCAATTTATATGGCACCAAGAAGCCGCCCGAAGTTGCCAAGCAATTCAGGAAGGCCCTAGACGCTCGGCGCTTTCGCTTTGTTCTGATGCTGACTGCTACGCCCATTCAAAATCGCCTGTGGGATCTTTACTCACTAGTGGACTTGCTGACCGTGGCCAGGGGGCACGACAACCCCTTCGGAAGCCCGGGCATGTTTGCCCGGCGCTTCATCGCGGATGATAGAGAAGATGCCCGCGAGCTAAAGCACGAGGCGCGTGAGGAATTTCGTTCGATCGTCTACGGCTATATGTCTCGGGTACGACGAGGAGACGCTCAACTCTATTTCCCGGACCGTAAAGTCTTGATGCATAAAGTTGATCCGACGTCAGCAGAACTTGAGCTCATCAAGACAATCGCCAAACCAATACAAAAGCTCAACAAGCTAACTCAGATCTCAATTTTACAGGCGCTTACAAGCAGCCCCGAAGCCTTGATGGCGCAATTACTAAATATGGCGCGCAAAGGCACTGTGCCGGCCGATTTGGCCGCCGCAGTGAAAAGCATTGTCACAACAATGCCTCCAACTGCCAAACTTCTAGGTCTCGGTGGCCTCATAGAAAAACTTAAAAAAGAAAGTCCAGCAGACTGGCGACTTGTGATCTTTACGATCCGCCGCGAGACGCAAACAACTATTCAGAATTTCCTTGAACAGAAGGGACTGACGGTCGGGATAATTAACGGAGACTCTGGAGAACGCAATCAAGAGACGATCAATCGGTTTCGCGCCGACCCACCGAGCTGCAGAGTCATCGTTTCAACCGAAGCGGGCTCTGAGGGCGTGAATCTTCAGGTCGCAAATGTACTCGTCAACTACGACTTGCCTTGGAATCCAATGATTGTGGAGCAACGAATAGGCCGTGTTCAGCGCCTAGCTTCCAATCATGCTTATGTGAGCATCTATAATGTTACGCTACGCGGCACCTTTGAAGAATATATCGTTGGACGCCTCATGGAAAAGCTCCAGATGGCCGCTCACGCAATTGGCGACGTCGAGGCACTACTTCACGGATCTGATATCGGAGAAGGCGATGACGACAATGGAGAAGGCTTTGAGGAGCAAATACTTAAATTGGTCCTCGCCGCGCTAGCAGGAAAAGACACCGATAAGGCAACGCGCCTTGCAGAAAAGAGCATTGAGGACGCCAAAGCCGAATTAGAACGCGAGGAGGCCGCGATCAGTGAAATGCTCGGCAGCATGGATGGTAGCGAGTACGTAGGGCCTCGATCTCCCAGCCTGCCTCCAACTCCCCACACAATGGGCGCTGAAGAGTTCACTCTAAAAGCACTCGATGTAGTCGGAGTTCGACTTACACCCCATCCAGCAGGATTGTTTCTCGCTGAGGAGAATGCGGGCCGCGAGTACATACGTTTTCAGGAACAGACAACGGCAAACCTGAAAAGCACATTTTATGGCCCAGGAGCGCCAGCGTTCCAACGCCTCGTTAGCAGGCTTGTAGCGTCGGGGGTGCATGACGTTGAAGATCTAGACATAGACCCGGCTAAAGCTTGCGACGACACCGCCTCCGCTTGGGCTGAAACATTCGGCGGAACAAAGACTTCTACCGAGATTGGAAAAATCACGCGCGTATTTAATGGAACCGCAGTGATCCGCGTTAGAGCGACTGTTGCTCACGATAGTTATGAACGATTGGTCGACGTCGCCTGCTTACACGAAGACGCATATACTTCGAGGGGCCGCACTGCGCTGGCGCCCTTGCCCCGATCTTTCGAGAATCCCAATGAACTCGGGCTATTGATAGAAAAATTAGAAACCGCTGCTAGCGGCGACGAGCACATCTCAGAATTCTGTCGCTTTTACCTAGAGCGCCGCGAGCAAGAAACAAAATCGTCGAAAGACGAGCGCAAACGAAAGAAGCTGCAAGACGAATTTACCCCGCGACTAGAAATGATGCTGGTTGGCTTAGAGGGTAAGCTCCATAGAAAAATTGAGGTTAAGACAAGCTACAGATTTAACTCCGGACCGGATTACGAGAGTGAGATCACGATCACCCCACACAACAAGGTTGTGGCAGGAGCCCCTCAACTAGCTCTGTGTTCAAAATCAGGAAAAACCGTTCCGAATTCTTGCATATCGAAATGCGACGTAACCGGTGCTGAGGTCTTGAGCCACCTACTCGAACGATCCGAGGTCAGCGGTCGTATGGCGCTTCCAGAATTCATGGTGACATGCGGCGTAACAAATAAACGCATTTTAGCCGACGAGGCTGAAAAGTCGGCCATCTCCGGACAGTTCGTTCGCTCTGACCTCCTCAAGGTTTCCGCGCTCAGCGGGGTCAAAGCCGAACCAGAGCATTTTGAGGTATGCAACTTCACGAAGGACAATGTGTTGCGCGATGAGATCGCAAAGAGCGAGATATCGGGCCAAAACTACCGTGTCGATCAGAAGAAAATATCGGCCGTTTCAGGGAGAAGTGGGCACAGCACCGAGTTCGTTGTTTGCCACGAGACCCGACAGCCAATCACGCATGATGAATCTGAAAAATGCGAAGTAACCGGGTATGCTGTTAGACTAGGCGTGCTGGAACGATGCGAGGTTACAGGAAAGAAGGTTTTACCCATTGGCCTCGGCCGTTGTGACATTACCAGCAAACGAGCATTGAAACGCTTCTTAGTGAATAGCAGCATCTCGCAATGTCGGGTTCTAGAAGAAATTGCAGTCAGATCGGCCGCATCTAAATTTTGCGCGCCCAGCGAGGCAAAGATCTGCGTGTGGAGCGAACGAAAGACGCACCCCGACGATATTCGTGACTGCCAGCTAACCGGCTTACCAATCCATGTTGAGTATATTGACGAAGCTGGCCAGCCCCGCTTGAGACCCCTCGCGGAAATTCTGGATGGTGTGCGGCGAAACGCCGAGGAAGCTCATGTATGGAGCAACGTTTCTGAGCGCGTTGCCAATGCCATTGGCGGCGGAAAGTGTATCATTGAGGCTGCAGTTCGTTCACCCAGCGGTCGACATCTAGCTGCTTGTTCGCAGGTCAAGACGATGATGGGGCTGCGCGTTCATCACGTGGGTGCCATCTTTGAGCTATCCACCAATTCTATCGTTGGACGCGTAAGTTCTGGAAAACGGAATCGAAATAAGTGGATCGAAGTAGAACGCTAGATCCATCAAGGGTAACTCCGCTTCCCCCACAACATCGTCTCATTTCCCCCGGAAACGCGGCGACGCGAGCATCGTTCTTAACCCGGTTGCGCCGCACGGGGCGCGCGCAACTCACGGCTCTTATCGCAATCAGAGAATCGCCTCAAAGCCCTTCCGGGGGATGACATCGAGCAGGACGAGCGTCGGTCCTTTCGGACTTTCCGTGCCGCGCTCAAGCCTGGAGACATAGCCGACTGTCAGCTTCAGGTTAGCTTGCAAACACTGCCCGGCTGAGATTGGCCTGCTCGCGAAGTGCCTTGATGTCCTCGCCCGTCAATTCAGCCGGATCTGCAGGAGTGGCGGCACCACCGAGGTGACGCATCGTGATCTTCGCGGACAACGTCCGTCAGAACACCGCCGGCGTGCATGTCACGCGCCGTTTCCAGCAGCTCCAGGGTCAGGCGGGTGTTGCCCTTTGTCACGCGTGCTGTCCCGGCCTTTTTGCCGGCCGTCATCGCACGCTTTTTCGCACTCTTTGCTAGTTGATTTTTTTAGCTGTCGAGGTCCATCCCGAACCTCTCGTCTGATAGAGATATCACGGGATTGGAAACATTGAGCAGATGGATCGCCCGTCTGCCATGAGCCCCCTCACCGCCGCGAAGACGCAGCGACCTCTCCCCGGCGGGGAGAGGTGCGGCACCGCCCTGATGTGCACGCGAAGCCCTTTCGAAAATGAAAGACGCGGCGATATCGGTACGAGGTGCCGGTCAACGAAGTGAGCGAGCGGTTTCGGTCCGGGTTGGTGCCGTCGCGGTCGTCATTTCCGTCCGCGGTGCCAGAACTCTCAGCTGATGCAGAGACGCCGTGGAGGTTGGCGCCGCCGACTGTTCCTGGACGTTCGCAGCTCCCAGCACGCGAACCTGCACCGCCGATATCGGCAAACCCGCCGATCCATAGATCGGCAACTCCGCAGCGAAGCCGGCGCAGCCACCCGCAATCGTGATCACGGCCGCGACGGCGATCGATAAGGTCATCTTCACTATTAATCTCCTCGTAGGATTGAACGAGGGAGCCTAGACTTCTTTTGCTGCATTGCAACAGTTCAATACCGCAATGCAACATTGCAGTTTCCGCACATCGCGCCAGCCAGCCCCGGCCTCCCGAGGCTGCCCCGGCGCGACCTGAGGTGCTTTACGAATATTCCGATCACAGACTGCAACGAAACGGTCATCATCGATCTGGCGGTCTCGGCACTCCCCTACGCCAAACGGACCATCGGTTCCTCGTGGATCACGCCGTTACCAAGCGCCTTCGGCAGTTCGACGACATGGCATTTTGGGATCGGTTTCTGGCGCGGTTTCTCATAGCGGTTGGTGCTTTCGCGCGAATGTCATGTGTGCGACCCCGCCGGGAGAGGATGTCGTCTCGATCTCGTAGTCCTTCTCAAGACCCTCCACGCCATCCCACAGGCGCACGCCGCGGCCGAGCAGGATCGGAACCACCACGATGTGCATGTGATCGACGAGCCCGGCGGCAAGGAAGTCGCGGATCGTGGTGGGACCTCCGCCGATGCGCACGTCCTTGCCGGCCGCAGCCTCGCGGGCCGTCTCAAGGGCCTCGGCAGGCGAAGCGTCGATGAAGTGGAACACCGTGCCGCCCTCCATTTCAATCGATGCGCGCGGATGATGGGTGAGGACGAAGACCGGCGTATGGAACGGCGGGTTGGGACCCCACCAGCCTTTCCAGTCCGGATCCTCATGCCATGTGGGAGGACCGAACTTCCTGGCGCCCATGATCTCGGCGCCGATCCCGGGCGCGAACAGCCGCAGGAACGCGTCGTCGATGCCCGCCGTGCCCCCGGGCTGGCCGAGCATCTGGCGACCCCATCGGGTCGCGAACATCCATTGGTGCAGCCGCTCGCCGGCGTGACCGAACGGCGCGTCAAGACTCTGGCCTTCGCCGGTGGCGAAACCGTCGAGCGAGACGGAGACATGTTGGACACGGGCGAGTGCCATGGCTGGCGCTCCTTCCTGCTGTTGATTGAATTTGCCCAAGCCGTTCCGGAAGCGACGGCGCTACTGGTTGATCTCGGGCTCGACGAGTTTCGTGAGCTTGCGCAGGGATTCCTGCCAGCCGAGATAGCAGGCCTCGGGCGGGATCACGTCGGGCACGCCCTGCTGCTCGATGTTCACCTCCGTGCCGACAGACACGGCCTTCAGCGTCACCGTGACCTTCATCTCGCCCGGCAGGTTGGGATCATCGAAGCGGTCGGTGTAGACGAGACGCTCACCGGGAACGAGCTCCAGATAGGTCCCGCCAAAGGCGTGACTGCCGCCCGTGGTGAAGTTCCGGAATGACATCCTGTGATGGCCACCGACCTTCGCATCCAGCTCATGGACGGTGCATGTGAATCCGTAGGGTGGGAGCCAGCTCGCAATCGCGTCTGGTTCGAGGAACGCGCGATAGAGCTTCTGCGGCCTGGCGGCAATGACGCGATGCAGACGGATCGTGCTGGGCATGGGCTTCTTCCTGTGGCTCGGTTACTTCGGTTGTCGTCCGGCGGGCAGCTTCCGCCGCCCGATACATCCATGACGAACGGGGCCGCCAGGCCCCGACATCTCAGCGGAATAAAAATCCCTGACAGTCTCTCTATCGCGCTGAAGGATGCGCCCGGCGCCGGGAGCCGGGAAATCGTCGCAGGGCTGGTGGTCGATCTCGACGCCAACGGCGATGTGGTGGGCTTCGCTATCGATCAGGCATCCGGCAAGCTCGACCTCACGCGAATCGAGACGTGCGCGCTGCCAGCGGTGAGCGCAGCAGAGTAAGCGCAAGGCCCCTCACCCGCGGACGTTGCGGTTTTTCACCAACGCTTTGCCAGCTTTCTTTGTCATCACTGACCTCGACCAAAAATCTCATTCGTGAGAGTGCTGATGTGCTGCTGCCAGTATAGCGCATCACCGCTTTTCCCGCACCAAATCGCCTCATTTCCTCCGGGAACGCAGTGCAGCGTGCACCGTTCTTAACCCGGTTGCGCCGCATGCGGCGCGTGGGACAGATGAGGAGATTTCGATGCAACAGATTTTGAAGAAGGCCGTGTTTTCGAAGGCCTTGCTTCCGCTGGCACTGGCGGGCGCGATTGGCGTCGCGGCGCCGGCCTTCGCCGCCGATGTCTATATGCGCCAGCCCGCGCCGCGCGCGGCCATGGTGCCGGTGCCGTCCGGCCCGCTGACGCTGCAGGATGCGCTGGCGATCGCGTCGGGGATCGGCGTGGTGACGGTGCAGAACACCCATTTCGACGACAACGAATGGGAGATCGAGGGCCGCGATCAATACGGCAAGTGGATCCAGGTCGACATCGATGCGCGCACCGGCGAAGTGCGGCATGTGGACCGTTCGATTATCTGATCGGGTGGGAAGTGAGCAAGCGGCGCGCGATGAGCGCGCCGTTTGTTTTTGTGTAAGCGCTTGTGAGTGCGACGCCGGATGACGGCGACCACCGATGCGTCTGGTCTCATTCCAGATGACGCGATGCCCGATGGCGCGACGATCACCACCATGGCGTCGTCACGCTTCATCCGGATGGGCGGACGCGGCGAGCCTCGCGCACATCGTCAATTCTCCTGCGATACATCTGGACTCATCAACTACGACGTGTATTCTTGCCTGGCCGGGATCGATGATTTTTTTAACCGGCGGGGCATTTCCATTTAGCTTTGTGGCACGACAAACCATTTTCTCATCAGATCTGCCTGTCTTGATATCTGCCTGCCTTGAGATCGACCTCCTTGCACGCAGCCTGTCTGACGCTGGTGGCCCTCCCACAGAGTTCGATCGAGTCCCTCGCCATCCAAGGGGGGTATGGATATATGGTCGATTTTATCAGGGGCGGGACACGCATTTATGCAGCACCTGCGGCAACCGCAGCAGGCAATCTCAGATCTTTCAACACCGCGCCAGCGGCCAGCGCACCTGCAGACAATTATCTGTCTGCGCTCCTCAAGTTGATCCCGACGGAAATCGTCGCCATCTATCTCGCGGCCAAGGCGGCCTGGGTCACGAATAACGCACTCCTCTACTGGTTTGGCCTGTGCCTGCTCGCATGCATTTGCCTTCGCGCATATTCCAGCATGCCCCGCGACAGCACCGAACCGGCGAAGCCACAATGGGCCAGCGTCCTCGTATCGTCGATCGCGTTTGTGCTTTGGGCGTGTGCCATGGGCCCACCGTCCCCGCTCGGCGCCTATGGCCTGCCGGAATGGGCCGCCGGAGGCATCGCAGGTCTTTTCGGAATTCTGGCACCGTTTCTGATTCCCGGTGACAAGCAGGCCGGGGGCAAGCTGGCAGAGGGCGCGCTGGCAGATCGCACGCTGGTAAGCGACACGTCTCTCAAGCCACTTGGGCGACTTCGATTCGACACCCTGCGCCCACGCGCCACTGCTCGCCAAACGAACAGGGGAATACTTCACGACATTTTTGACGGCGACTACCCTGACGACACCGGCCTCGACGCCCTTGGATATGGTGGTGAAGCGAATTCCGTTCTGGCCGCGAACATTATCGAGCATGGCGTCAATGTGAGCCCCGCAGCCATTCTGGTCTGCGGCGACATCGCCTGCGTTCTCAAAGAGATGGGGCGCGTGCGATGACCTATTCGCGGCAGATATCCGCCCTCGCACTATGCGCCTCTGTCATGCTCGGTTGCGAGGCGCATGCAGGCGCACTGACGGCCCATGAGCAGGAGGTCATCGACGGCATCATCGCGAGAGGCGACGGCGACAAACTTGCCGAAGCGCAAAACAAGATCGCGGCGGCAACAAGAACAAAACGACGGGCGGCCAACCGGACCAGTCCGGCGGCCGCAACGCCAACGGTCGCCGTACCCATCCAGTCGGTCGCCTATCTGGACGATATGGGAACGCTGGTCAGAAAGCGGGAGAAATCAACGAATGCCTTGATCGAACACAGTAAATGTCCCGGCCTGACGTTTCTTCTGCGGCGGGACTGGAAAGACATCGGCTTTCTGGATTGTCCCATGAGTGTCGACAAGGCCACAGGCGCGGAAATCGCGTTCGCCGGCGATCGTGCGAACCATAACCAGATCTGGGCGATCAACGGCACCGCCGCGCTCTCCTACTCGTCGGTGCACGATTCCGTCGCCTGGTGGGATCCAGGCGCGAAAAGCCTTGCCACCTATGTCACGGTCAATCGGGCCTTCAACTCGGCGTCCGAATTCGCGGACTCCAATGTCGACAAGCTGGCCTATGGCGTTGCCGCCGAAATTGGCTATCTCGTCCCCGATGGCGGACACTTCTTCCGTCTTCGCGGAGGCGGCGTCGAGAACAACATCAAACAAACGTCGTCGGCGGCTGTGACGCTCGAATATCTCCCGACGTCGCTCCAGCTCTACTTTCAGAGGCCGATACCGCATCCGCTGGGTCTGCCAGTCATCCTGCGCTTCGATCCCGAAATTCTGCTGCAGTACAATCAGACCACCGGGAAGGGCCAGTTGCTCGATTTCAACAATATGACCCGGGCGCTACGCATTGGCCCCCAGGTCACCGCGCATCTTTTCCCCGATCCGCTCGAGAAAGGCTTTCTGGGCAGGATGAGCGCTTCGTTCAGCTATCACTGGGCGCACGAAACCTATTCGCGCACCGAGCTCTCATGGCTGGACGCCACGCTGAAATACAATATCGACGATGCCGGCCATCTCGCCCTCGCGCTGACTTATCAACGAGGCAATGACGAAGACACCGGGACATTCGCCAATATCTATCGCATCGGACTGACCGGCAAAATCTGACAACTGCCGACGTGCTTCCTCTTCCGCGAATGGCAGAGGGAGCACGGCCGCCGGCGCGTGCGGCTCAGGTCAGCTTCAATCCCGTCGCGGCTTCGAGCTCGGCCAGCGCCTGCGCGGCAGATGTCACCTTGATCGTGGTCATGCCGAGTTCGCGCGCGGGCTTGAGGTTGACGCCGAGGTCGTCGAGATAGACGCAATTTTTCGGATCGACAGACAGTTTATCGGTCATCATCGTGTAGATGCGCGGATCGGGCTTGCGCAGGCCGATCTTGGCGGATTCGATGACGTGATCGAACAGCACCATCACCTCGGCCACATAGAGCGCGCGGCCGTCGGTGGAGCCCATCGCGTTGGCCGGCAGGTTGTTGGTGATGCAGCCGGTCTTGAACGCCGCCTTGATACGGCGCAGCGCCTCGACCATTTCGGGGCGGATCTCACCCTTCAGCAGCTTGACCACATCGCGGCCCGGCACTTCGGCGCCAAGCGCCTTGGACTCGGCGGCGAACAGCGCGTCGAAGGTGGCGAGATCGATTTCGGCGCGCTCGAATTTCGCCCAGGCATTCTCGAAATGGTTGTTCGCATTGGTGCGGCGGATGATGTCCTTCGGCAGGCCATGGCTCTGCTCGTAATGCGCAAAGGCCTCGAAGGGCGAGGAGGTGATCACCCCGCCGAAATCAAAGATCACCGCAAAGATCATGGATATTCCTCGGTCATGCGCCCTTGTTTTGCACGGACGATGTGCCCCCTCTCCCCCGCGCGAAGCGAATCTTCGCTAGGTGGGAGAGGGTCGGGGAGAGGGGTTACGCGAACTCCGCGCGTGCGGAAAGTCCCCCTCTCCCGGCGCTACGCGCCACCCTCTCCCGCCTAGCGAAGCTGCCCTTCGCCGGGGGAGAGGGGAAGAAAGGGAGCGCGCTCGCGAGGAGTCAGCGTGACAACGTCACCTCACCCCGCGACGCGGGCCTCGCCTCCGAGCACGGGGCCGCGCGCGGAGCCGACGTCGCGGATCGGGGGCTGGCCGTAGAGCCGGGCATATTCGCGGGAGAATTGCGACGGGCTCTGATAGCCGACCGCATAGCCGGCGCTGCCGACATCGAGCCGCTCCACCAGCATCAGGCGGCGCGCCTCGTGCAAACGAAGCTGCTTCTGATACTGCATCGGCGTCATCGCGGTGACGGTCTTGAAATTGTGGTGCAGCGAGGACTCGCTCATGCCGACGCGGTCGGCGAGATCCTCGATGCGGAGCGGGCTGGCATAGTTGCTGCGCAGCCAGGAAATGGCCTTGGCGACCTTGTTGCTCGGGCTCTCGGCCAGCGCGATCTGCCGCAGACGCGCGCCGTAAGGGCCGACCAGCAGGCGATACAGCACTTCCTGTTCCAGGAGCGGCGCCATCACCGGAATGTCCTGCGGCCGGTCGAGCAGACGCAGCAGCCGCAGCGTGGCGTCGAGCAGATCGGCGGAGGCCTTGGCAACGACAACGCCGCGCTCGGGGAGCTGCGGATGCGCGGGCGCATCGGCATGACCGTTGCCGAACCGGCCGAGCACCTCCTTCAACAGTTGCGGATCGATCGCAAAGCCCATGCCGAGATGCGGCTGCGTTTCCGAGGCCTCGACGATGCAGGACGACATCGGCAGGTCGAGCGACACCAGCACATAATCGCCCGCGGCATAGGTGTAGGTCTCGGTGCCTAGTTGCAGCCGCTTGGCGCCCTGCGCCACGAGGCCGAAACACGGCCACTGCGCGGTATGCACGAGCTGCGTCGGCTCGGTCTGCCGCTTCAGATAGAGGCTGGCGAGGCCGGTCGGATGGTCGCTGCCATTGGCGGCGTAACGGGCAATGATGTCGGCAATCTCACGAATCGTCTCGGTCACACGCAAACCCCTCAAGCGGCAGGCCTTTTATGCCGAGGTGTATCTAGGTGCAGTGCCGTGGCAGGGAAATGGCTGCGGGATCACTTTTGCAGGATCGTGCAAAACAGATGCAGGATCGCGCTAACGCCGAGGCGGCTGCATTTGCGATAACAGCGTCAGCCACAGAGCAGATCGGCGAGCCGCCCGCGGGCCTCGGATCTGCCAGGCCATACGGGTATCGGGTCGAACTCCCCGCATTGCGCGTCCAGACTGTTGTCGGGGCGCGATCACGCCCGGATCGATTCCGCCTCAAAATCTACGCACACGACTGACGATCAAGACAGACATCATCCAGATCTAAGGACATGCCATGACAAGACTGGCAGGAAAAGTTGCGCTCGTGACCGGCGCCGCGGACGGCATCGGCGCGGGCATTGCACGGCGCTTCGGCGCGGAAGGCGCGGCGGTGATCGTGCATCACGCGGACGATCCCCGCGGCGCGGCGCGCGTGGTCGCTGAAATCGTGTGGCGCGGCGGCCGCGCCATCGCCGTGCAGGGCGACATCGCCCGCTGGCCGGATGTGCGGCGGCTCTATGAGGAAATCGCGGCAACCTTCGGCCGGCTCGATATTCTCGTCAACAACGGCGCCTTCGCGCGCAGCGAGGCGGCGGACGTGGTGTCCGAGGACGAGTTGCACCGGCAGCGCGAGCTGAAGGTGTTCGGCGCCATGCTGCTGTGCCAAGAGGCGGTGCGGATGTTCGGCGTCGCCGGCGGCAGCATCGTCAATCTCACCGCGCTCGACGGGATTCCGACAGCGCCCGCATCGCTGCCGGACCCCGGCGCCGACGCCGCCATCGATGCCATGACCCGCGGGTTGTCGCGCGCCTATGGCACGCGCAACATCCGCGTCAGCACCATCGCGCCGGGAATGCTCGGCCCGGAGGAACCCGCCGCCATCGACGTGCTCGACGGCAGCGTGCGGAACCGGCAGTTCATCGCTTTGCCCGCTGCGCGCAACCACACAACCGAAGGCATCGCCGACATCGCCGTGGCGCTGACCTGCGACGACAGTGCTGATCGTTCCGGCCGCGACATCATGGTGGCCGGCGCCATGCGGTGACGCCGGGAACCCGGCTTTCCAGGTTCCTCCCGACGTTTGTGGGCGTGCCTGCGCGGCACGCCCATATTTCTTTTTGCGCATTCGCCGACCAAAGCGTCTCGATTTCTTTCACATCCTATTAACCGCCCGTCACAAAACGGCGAAACGAAACTGTTGATCACCGCGTAGCTGTCAAAGAATTACCGGTTCTGATGCTATGCGTCGGTGATTGTAACGCAGTCCTTTTTGATCGACGAAAGCCAATGCTGGCCCGTAATACATCCGAGACGACCCGCCGGATCTCCCCGCGCTGGCTGCTGGCCGCTGCGGCGATCGTCGTTGTCGGATTCACAGTCATCTGCGGCAGCGTGCTGATGAGCATGCGGCGCGGCGACGAGAAGCTGGCGCACCAGACACTCGGCAACCTCGCCTCCAGCATCGATGCCGATGTCGCCCGCAATGTGGAACTCTACGATCTGTCGCTGCGCAATGTGGTCGGCAACATGACCGAGCCGGAACTGGTCGAGATTTCGCGGCCGATGCGGCAATTGATCCTGTTCGACCATGCCGCCACCGCGCGCCACTTCGGCGCCATCCAGGTCACGGACGTCGCCGGCAATGTGACGCTGGATTCGTCGACGCTGGATCCGAAGCCGCAGAATTTCGCCGACGAGGAATTCTTCAAGGTCCACAAGCGCGATCCGCTGTTCGGCCTCTATATCTCCAAGCCGATGCTGCATCAGGGCAGTTACGGCATCGTGCTGAGCCGCCGCATCGCGGCGCGCGACGGAACCTTTCTGGGCATCGTCGCCGGCTTCATCCGCTACAGCTATTTCCACGAGATCGCCGATCGCTTGCAGCTCGAGCCGAACGACGTGATTTCCGTCATCCGGCAGGACGGCGTGTTGATCATGCGCGCACCGTTCGACATGGAGATCATCGGCCGCGATCTCAGTCGGGTCCCGGGCGTACAGAAAGCGCTGGCCTATTTCTCCGGCTCCCATATCGGCGATTCCGCGACTGACGGCGTGCGGCGTCTTTTTGTCTGGCGTGAAGGCTCGCACCCGCTGATCGTGATGGTGGGGCGATCCACCGACGTGATCTTCGGCCAGTGGCGCAAGGAAGCGCTGCAGATCGGCGGCGCCATGGCTGCACTCGGCCTGATCGCCTGCGCGCTGATGCTGATCCTGGCGCGCGAGATGGGCAAGCGCGGCGAGATGGAAGACAGGATGGCGCGCCTCGCAATGACCGACGGCCTCACCGGCCTCGCCAACCGACGTCATTTCGACGTGGTGATGGATAAGGAATGGCAGCGCGCCCAGCGCGCCCGCGCACCGATCTCGCTGCTGATGATCGACGCCGACCACTTCAAGGTGTTCAACGACAATTTCGGCCATCAGGCCGGCGACCTCGTTCTGTGCGGGATCGCCTGGAGCATCGCCCGGCATGCCAAACGCGCCAGCGATTGCGCCGCGCGCTATGGCGGCGAGGAATTCGCGCTGATCCTGCCGGGCCTCTCCCTCGCCGACGCCATCGAACTCGGCGAACGGATCCGCGTCGAAGTCGGCCATCTCGAGCGCGACGGCATGACCACGACGACGATCAGCGTCGGCGCAGCGTGTCTCGTGCCGTCATCGCTAACCACGTCGAACGACCTGATCAGCAATGCCGACAGTGCGCTCTATGCCGCAAAAGCGCACGGTCGCAACCAGACATGGCCGGTCGCACCGCTGCAGAAAAGCCTTGCGGCGTAAGCAGATACCATTTGTACGGTTGTAATTAACCCGCGGTTCACCTGACTTCCTAACGCGTCTTCCACCCTTGCTCGGGTATTCCTATGCACGAGGGGTAGGGATCCATGCGGCTGCTGGGGAGGCGAATGACGAACGACGTGCGCGTTTCAGCGCCGGGCGCCGCCGAACATGGCGATGGACGCTCGACGACACGTCGTGCGCCAGTGCGCTGGCTCGTGCTCGTTGGCGCCGTGCTGATCGTCACCATTGCCGCAGGCACGGCGATGACCGTGAACAATTTCCGTCAGCGCACGATCGACAATTCCAACCGCGAACTTGAAAACACCGTGCTGCTGCTCAGCCGGCATTTCGATCAGCAGTTCCAGGATCTGCAGCGCATCCAGAAGAGCCTCACGGCTCATCTTCTCGCCAATGGCGTGATGTCGGTCCACAGCTTTGCCAGCAGTATGTCGAGCTACGAATCCCACATGATGCTGAAGTCGAAGGTGGATGATGAATTCGTCAACGACATCACCGTTCTCGATGCCGAAGGCCGTCTGGTCAACTGGACAGGAGCCTGGCCCGGACCGGATCTGGTGCTGGCCGACCGCGAATATTTCCAGAAACTCAAATCGCAGACCTTCACCCAGGACGAAGAGATCGTGCAGCCCGTCCTGAGCCGCATCACCGGCCGGTGGAAGACGCTGTTCGCACGTCGCATTACAGGGCCTAAGGGCGAATTCTTCGGCATCGTGACGCGCAGCGTCGAACCGCAGCAATTCGAAAAATTCTTTGCCTCCGTCTCGCTCGGCGAGAACGGGACCATCGCAATGTTCCACCGCAATGGCACGTTGCTGGCGCGCTACCCGCAGACGCCCTCTTCGATCGGCAAGGTTTTCAATAGCGGCCCGCTGCTGCAGCATCTGCGCTTCAGCGACGCGCCCGCAACCATCCGCACCGTCAGCCCCATCGACAATATCGATCGCCTTGGCTCGATCCGCCTGCTGCAAAACTTTCCGGTCGCGCTGGTCGCAACCACGACGGTCGAGGGCACACTGGCCAACTGGCGCGACCAGACCAAATTTCTCGTGACCCTCGCGACGCTGTCGGCCCTCATCCTGGCAGGCCTGCTATATCTGATGATCCGTCACATCCAGCGGCAGAACCGTGCAGCACAGTTGCAGATGACGCTGGAGAAGAACCGCCTCGACACCGCCATCAACAACATGACACAGGGCCTGCTGCTGTTCGATGCGCAGGCGCGCGTAGTGGTTTGCAATCAGCGCTATCTTGATATGTACGGACTGTCGCGCGAGGTCATCACACCCGGCCGTACGTTCCGCGACGTGATCGCACATCGCAAGGAAACGGGCTCCTTCGCTGGCAGCGTTGACGCCTATGTGGCGGAAGTGTTGCCCGACGTCGGGCGGTCGCACATCCAGATCATGCAGACCGCCGATGGCCGCACCATCCAGATTTCGTCGCGACCGGTGGCCGATGGCGGCTGGGTCGCGACCCATGAAGACATCACCGAGCGGCGCAATGCCGAGGAGAAGATCGCGCATCTGGCGCATTACGATGCGCTGACCGACCTGCCGAACCGCACGCTGTTCCGCAACGAACTCGAACGCGAATTGAAGCGCGTCGCGCGCGGCGCGCAATGCGCGGTGCTCTATATCGACATCGACGAATTCAAGGGCATCAACGACTCACTCGGCCATCCCGTCGGCGACGAACTGCTCAAGGGCATTGCACTGCGGCTGCGCGGCTGCGTGCGCGGCTCCGACGTGGTGGCGCGGCTCGGCGGCGACGAATTCGCCATCGTGCAGACCGGTGTGGAGAGCCATTCCGATATCACGGATCTTGTCGGCCGCATCTATGATGCGATCCGCCAGCCATTCGATTGTCTCGGCCACAGCCTGCTCACCGACGCGTCGATCGGCATCGCGCTGGCGCCGCGCGACGGCGCAGACCTCGATACGCTGCTGAAGAACGCCGACCTTGCGATGTATGGCGCCAAGGCCGACGGCCGCCGCACTTTCCGCTTCTTCGAGCCCGAAATGGATGCGCGGGTGCAGGCCCGCCGCTCGCTGGAGCTTGAACTGCGTCACGCCGCCGGTGATGGCGGCTTCGCCAAAGGCGGCTTCGAAGTCTATTATCAACCGCTGCTGACGCTGCGCGACGACGCCATCGTCGGCTGCGAGGCTTTGTTGCGCTGGCGTCATCCCGAACGCGGCATGATCTCCCCGGCCGAGTTCATTCCGGTCGCCGAAGATATCGGCATCATCAATGAGCTCGGCGAATGGGTGATGAACACCGCCTGCGCCGAGGCTGCCAGCTGGCCCGACGACGTCCGGGTGGCGGTCAATGTCTCGCCGGTCCAGTTCCGCTGCGCGTCGCTCGCCCTGAAGGTGACCTCCGCCCTCGCCGCGTCCGGACTGCCGGCGCGGCGACTGGAGCTCGAAATTACCGAGGCCGTGCTGATCCGCGACGACGAGATCGCACTGGAAATCCTGCACGGGCTGCGCGAGATCGGCGTGCGCATTGCACTGGACGATTTTGGCACCGGCTATTCCAGCCTGAGCTATCTGCAGCGCTTCCCGTTCGACAAGATCAAGATCGACCGCTGTTTCGTGACCGATATCGCCGATGCACAGGGGTCGTCCTCGATCGTGCAGGCCGTGGTCAATATCGCGAGTTCGCGCAACATGACGACGACGGCCGAAGGTGTCGAGACGCCCCGGCAGAAGGAGCTGCTGCGCGCGCTCGGCTGCACCGAGATGCAGGGCTATCTGTTCAGCCCCGCCAAGCCCGCAGCAGAATTGCGGGATCTGTTGATCGCGCATCAGGCCAACAAGGCCGAGGCTGCGGCCTGACCGTTTATTCCACGAGCGTGAACTGCATCAGCAGGGTTCGCTGCAGCATCGAGAAATTGTCGTCCGAGATCAGCGTCAGCACCGTGTCGCCCTCCGGGGTGACATGCACATCGAGCCCTTCGAAATTGTCGATCTCGTAGCCGAGGTCCGCATCGAAGATGGTGGGACCGTCGATGACGGCGTCCGGTACGATCGATGCGAGGGGAATGCGGCGGATGCGGACGCCGGTGTCGCCGAACAGCGAGAACTTGCGTTCCAGCAGCAGCAGATCGCCGGATGGCAGCAGCGCCGCATCGCTGATGTCGTAGTTTTTGGTGCGGCGAACCGAGAAGCTCGCCGGCGCCTTGCCGCCGATGATCCAGGCCGCAATATTGCCGGCGCTGTCGAGCCCGCGCTCCGAGATCGCCAGCAGCATGCCGGCCAGCGGCGAAGACTTGAACCTGTCCTTGCGCACCATCACCAGGGCTTCGAGACTGCCATTGCTGGGCAGCTTGCGCATACCCGGCGGCTGCGGGATCGGCTCGCCCCGGGCGCGCACGCCATCGCGGCCGAAGTCGAATTTCAGGATCTGATGCACGCGTTCGAGGCCGATATAGACCGTCGGTCCGTCCACCGCGATCGACTCGGTATCGTACCAGCCGCGCGCGGTGATCGGCCTGCCGTCGGCGCCCAGCATCGACGCCGCCTCGACATCGACAATGCCGACCATGGCATCGCCGCTATAGGCGATCTTGCCGGTGAACCAGTTGCCCTTGTCGCTGATGGCGATGAAACCCTCGCCCTTGTCGTCCAGGCGAAGACCGGAGATGCCGCCGAAGTCCTTGTAGCGCGACGTCAGGACCAGTCCGCTGCGATATTGCAGCGACCCGAACCGTGTATGCGCGCGATCGCGCGTATCGAAAGCCGGGATCGGCCGCGCTTCGATCTCGATCGACACCGGCGCACGGGCCGATGGCGTTGCCGGCGCCAGCACGGGCTGCGCACGGGCAAGCGATGGCAGCGCGGCTGCTGAAGCCGCGACTGCAAGAAAATGACGACGGGTGAGATGAGCGGTCAAGCGATGGCCCTGGAGGATGGGTAGAGCAAAGCAAAACCCATCTTGTAAAGCCTAATGCGTTCTGCGTCGCCGACCATGGGTCGGTGCCGGCCCTGCCGTTTCGCTGAACAATTCCGCCAGCTTCTCGGTAATGGCGCCGCCGAGTTCTTCGGCGTCGACGATGGTCACGGCACGGCGATAGTAGCGCGTCACGTCATGGCCGATGCCGATGGCGATCAGTTCGACCGGCGAGCGGGTCTCGATCTCTTCGATGATGTGGCGCAGGTGGCGTTCCAGATAATTGCCGGGATTGACCGACAACGTGCTGTCGTCCACCGGCGCGCCGTCGGAGATCATCATCAGGATCTTGCGCTGCTCGGGACGACCGAGCAGACGCTTGTGCGCCCAGTCGAGCGCCTCGCCGTCGATGTTCTCCTTGAGCAGACCTTCGCGCATCATCAGGCCGAGATTCTTGCGCGCGCGGCGCCACGGCGCGTCCGCCGACTTGTAGATGATGTGACGGAGATCGTTGAGGCGGCCGGGATTGGCCGGCTTGCCGGCGCCGAGCCACGCTTCACGCGACTGCCCGCCCTTCCAGGCGCGCGTCGTGAAGCCGAGGATTTCCACCTTGACGCCGCAACGCTCCAGCGTGCGCGCGAGAATGTCGGCGCAGGTCGCAGCGACCGTGATCGGGCGACCGCGCATCGAACCGGAATTGTCCAGCAGCAGCGTCACCACCGTATCGCGGAAGGTCGCTTCCTTCTCATGCATGAAGGATAGCGGATGATGCGGGTCGGTCACCACGCGAGACAGGCGCGCGGGGTCGAGGATGCCTTCCTCGAGGTCGAAATCCCAGGCGCGGTTCTGCTGCGCCATGAGCTTACGTTGAAGCCGGTTGGCCAGACGCGCGACGACGCCCTGCAGGTGCGCGAGCTGCTTGTCGAGATAGGAGCGCAGCCGCTCGAGTTCGTCGTGATCGCAGAGGTCTTCGGCTGCGATGACCTCGTCGAATTTCGGCGCGAAGGCGTGATATTCCGGACCGCGCGGCTCGTTCGCGCCGCGCGAATTCGGACGCGTGGCTTCGCCGGGCGTTTCGTCGTCGCCCATCTCGCCGTCTTCGTCGAACGTGTCCGATGCAGAGGCCTGCGCGCTCTCCATCGAACTGTCAGACATTTCGTCGGACGACTGCTGCGCCTGATCGGCGCTCATTTCCTGGGAGGCGTCGCTCTCCGGCGAGCCTTCGGCGCCGGCCTGATCGTTCTCGCCCTGGCGCTCGTCGTCCTCGCTCTCCTCGTCATCCGGCTCGGCATTGCGATCGTCACCGAGCTCCAGCGCCGACAACAGGTCATGGACGGCATCGCCGAACTTGGCCTGGTTCTCCGCGAACCGATCGAGCTGGTCGAGGCGATCGCTGATCTTGTCTTCGAGGACCGGCCGCCAGAGGTCGACCATCTTCTTCGCGGCGGCCGGCGGCGCCATGCCGGTCAGGCGCTCGCGCACCAGCATCGCCAGCGCATCGGCCAGCGGCGCATCGGCGCGGTCGGTGATTTCGTCGAACTTGCCGCGGTGGAAATGATCGTCGAGCATCGCCGTGAGGTTCTTCGCCACGCCGGCCATGCGGCGCGACCCGAGCGCTTCCACGCGGGCCTGTTCGACGGCTTCGAACACGCCGCGCGCCTGCGGATTACCCGGCATCAGCTTGCGGTGAACCTTGGGATCGTGACAGGCGAGTTTGAGTGCGATCGAATCCGCGTGGCCGCGCACGATGGCGGCGTCGCGCTTGCTCATTTTTCGCGCGGGTTCAGGAAGACGGGCTTTGCCCGGTGAGAGACCCGGCCGCTCGGCCGCGAAGGTCACTTCAAGCTCCGGCGCTTTGGCGATGGCGCGCAAACACGACGTCACCGCGCGCTTGAACGGCTCGGTCGGCGCTTCCTTGGAGCCGGGGCGGAATTTGTTGGTGGTCGTCGTGCTCATCGCAGCCTTTGCGCGGGTTGTCACCGCGCATGCGGGAGCAACCGATTGAATGCGGAGGTGCATTCCCCTCTCTTGGAAGAGAGGGGAAGAAGACGTCTTAGCTCAGCGCCACATTCACCGAGCTTTCCGCCAGCTCTGCATTGAAGCAGCGCTGATAGAATTCGGCGACCAGCGGACGCTCGAGTTCGTCACACTTGTTCAGGAAGGTCACGCGGAACGCGAAGCCGATATCGTTGAAGATGTCGGCATTCTCGGCCCAGGTGATCACCGTACGCGGGCTCATCACCGTCGACAGGTCGCCATTGGCGAAGGCGTTACGCGTGAGATCCGCGAGGCGCACCATCTTGTTGACGATGTCGCGGCCCTCGGGATTCTGATAGTGTTTGGCCTTCGCCAGTACAATCTCGACTTCCTCGTCATGCGCCAGATAATTCAGCGTGGTGACGATCGACCAGCGGTCCATCTGGCCCTGGTTGATCTGCTGCGTGCCGTGATAGAGGCCCGACGTATCACCGAGACCGATGGTGTTCGCGGTCGCAAACAGACGGAACGCCGGATGCGGCTTGATGACCTTGTTCTGATCGAGCAGCGTCAGGCGGCCGGAGACTTCCAGCACGCGCTGGATCACGAACATCACGTCCGGACGGCCGGCGTCGTATTCGTCGAACACCAGCGCCACATTGTGCTGCAACGCCCAGGGCAGAATGCCGTCACGGAATTCGGTGACCTGCTTGCCGTCGCGGACCACGATGGAGTCCTTGCCGACGAGGTCGATACGGCTGATGTGGCTGTCGAGGTTGACGCGCACGCAGGGCCAGTTGAGGCGGGCAGCGACCTGCTCGATATGGGTCGATTTGCCGGTGCCGTGGAAGCCCGTGACCATCACGCGACGATTGCGCGAGAAGCCGGCGAGAATGGCAAGCGTGGTGGCGCGATCGAACCGATAATCGGGATCGGTGTCCGGCACATGCGGATCGGATTCGGAGAAGGCAGGCACTTCGAGGTCGGAATCGATGCCGAACAATTTGCGCACCGACACCATCTTGTCGGGAATGCCAATCAACGCGTCGGTCTTTTCTTGCAGTTTGGTCGAGGCGGCGGTCATCAATCCTCCGTGGTCCCGGATATCCCGAAACCAGTCTAGTAATGGCTGCGGATGGGGTGCTTTGTGGAACGTATCAGAGAGCCGCGGCTGGACAAAGCCCAGCTCTTCATCAAAGTTCCCGAATGTTATCATCGAGATAGGTTCTAACGGCAATTTTTGGAAGTCTGCCCTGCGAATCAGCCGATGCTCCGGGTCGATCAATTTGCAGCGGTATTTGGGGATCGAACGGCGCGGCCGGCCATTTCAATCATATATGCTGTCAGTTGGCTGAGGCACCCCGCGCTGGATCGGAATTTCGTGACGTCCTTCATCGATTCCCTGACCCATTTTGTCGCCGCGCATGCCTGGCTGGGCTACCTCACTATTTTCCTCGCTGCCTTGCTGGAAGCCGTGCCGGTGCTCGGAACATTCATCCCAGGCACCACGGTCATTCTGGCGCTGAGCGCCCTGATTCCGGCAGGCGACCTCGATCTCGTGGCGGTGCTGGCGGCCGCCGTGGCGGGCGCCGTGCTCGGCGACGGGAGCGCATTCTGGATCGGGCATGTCCGGCAACGACAACTGCTCGACGCGTGGCCGCTTTCGAATTATCCGGGCGTGGTGGCGCAGAGCGAGGCCTTCTTCCATCGCTTCGGCACGCTGGCCGTGTTCCTCGGCCGCTTCGTTCCGCCCATCCGTGCTTTCGTGCCGGTCACGGCCGGAGCATTGGGGACCGCACCGGCGAAATTCTATGCCGTAAACATCCCCGCAGCATTGCTCTGGGCGCCGGCGCACGTGTTACCCGGCGTGCTCGCAGTGTCGGTGCTGGACCGCTATGGCGGCATTGCCGGCCTCGAAGGCCAAGCCAAACACTACTGGATTCAGGCCGTGATCGTGGCGGCCGTGCTAGCCGGCGCCACCATCTGGTGGTGGCATCGCCGCAAGCGCAACACAGCAATGGAAACGTCATAAAAAGGCGCTTGAATGTTGAAATATCTCTTTGATTTTTCAAAGTAAATGACACCTTCGCGGCTTGACTTGCAGCCCCGATTGACTTGAAAAGCCTGCACCGGCAGTTTCGCCCGCCGTCCGTCCTTCCCATATCCAGTGAATGTCCGAACCCATGCGCAGCTATCTCGACTTTGAAAAGCCCGTCGCCGAGCTGGATTCCAAGATCGATGAATTGCGCACGCTGGCCGCCAGCGGCAGCGACATCGGCGAAGAGATCGTGCGCATCGAGGACAAGGCCGTCGCCGCGCTGCACGAGCTCTATGCGAACCTGACGCCGTGGCAGAAGACCCAGGTCGCGCGGCATCCGCAGCGCCCGCATTGCATGAATTACGTGGAAGCGCTGATCACCGAATTCACGCCGCTCGCCGGCGACCGCAAGTTCGGCGAGGATGAAGCGCTGGTGGCCGGCTTCGGCCGTTTCCGCGGCGAGAGCGTTTGCGTGCTCGGCCAGGAAAAGGGCAACACCACCGAGAGCCGCCTCAAGCATAATTTCGGCATGGCCCGCCCCGAAGGCTACCGCAAGGCAGTTCGCCTGATGGAGATGGCCGACCGTTTCAACATTCCCGTGCTGTCGCTGGTCGACACCGCCGGCGCCTATCCCGGCATCGGCGCGGAAGAGCGCGGCCAGGCTGAAGCCATCGCACGCTCCACCGATGCCTGCCTCGGCCTTGGCGTTGCCAATGTCGCTGTGATCATCGGCGAAGGCGGCTCGGGCGGCGCCATCGCCATTGCCACCGCCAACAAGGTGCTGATGCTGGAACATGCCATCTACAGCGTGATCTCGCCGGAAGCGGCATCGTCGATCCTGTGGCGCGACTCATCCAAGGCGCAGGAAGCCGCGACCAATATGAAGATCACGGCGCAGGATTTGCTGCGCTTCGGTGTGATCGATTCCATCCTGAAAGAGCCGCCGGGCGGCGCCCACCGCGACCCCGCCGCCATGATTGCCATCACCGGCGACGCCATCGCCCAGGCCTTCAACGACATGCGCGGCATGGACGCGGCGACTATTCGTCAGCAGCGCCGGCAGAAGTTTCTGGATATCGGCCGCAAGATCGGCTGAGCTGACGTTCTCTCACGCGTCCATCTGAGACCGCGCATTTCGGCGGATCACCTGCGGCGGCTGGCCATAGGCGCGCAGAAATGCGCGGCGCATGCGGTCACGATCGGCAAACCCCGTCTGCTGCGCGACGGTGTCGATGGGATGCCGGCTCTGCTCCATCATCAACCGCGCGGCCTCTAGCCGCAGATGCTCGACGGCCTTGGCGGGCGATTGGCCTGTCTCGGCGTGAAAGGCGCGGCTGAACTGCCGCGGGCTCAGGCTCGCAGCATCGGCGAGATCATTCACCGTCAGTGGCTTTTGCAGATTGTCTCGCGCAAAAGCGAGCGCCTTCTGGATACGGTCCGACTTCGGCGCCAATTCCAGCAGCGCGGAAAACTGCGACTGACCGCCGGCACGGCGGTGATACACGACCATCTTTTTCGCGATGTTGCGTGCAACGTCCTCGCCGAGATCAGCCTCGACCATCGCCAGTGCGAGATCGATGCCCGCGGTCATGCCCGCCGAGGTCCAGACCGGACCGTCATTCACGAAGATGCGGTCTTCATCGACCCTCACTTTCGGAAATTGCTTCTGCATGTCGCGCGCATAGAACCAGTGCGTGGTCGCGCGCCGTTGATCGAGAATGCCGGCTTCGGCGAGCACGAAGGCGCCGATACAGATAGACGCAACACGCCGCGCATGTTTGGGCGCCTGTCGCACGAAATCGATCAGGCCGGGCGTCGCGGATTCGACCGTCAGACCGCCGGCAATGATCAGCGTGTCATAGGCATCAGCCGCATTGAACGGTTCGGTGGTCAAACTCATGCCCAGCGAGGTGCCGACCTGACCGCCCCGCTCCGACAACACATGCAGATCGTAGGTGGGCGGATCGGTCAGCATATTGGCCAGTTCAAAGACCGACATCGCCGCAAGGCTGATGGGCGAGCACCCCGGGGAAACAACAAGGCCGATGCGCTGCATGTGTTCGCTCCCCCCAGGACAAGACGTCCTAAAACGCCGTTTATATGACATTTAAGACACTTCCACGCAAGACTAGGTTTCCTGACACGGCCGCTACGGCCGAGAGCATTCAGGAGAACGACAATGACGAATTCACATCAGGGCACGGCACTGATTACGGGCGCCTCGACGGGCATTGGCGCCGTTTATGCGGACCGACTGGCCAAGCGCGGCTACGATCTCATTCTGGTGGCGCGGAACCAGGACCGCCTAGCGGCCCTCGCCAAGCGACTGACCAGCGAGACCGGACGATCGGTCCGCACGCTGGCCGCCGATCTCGGCAACAAGGCCGATCTGGCAAAGGTCGAAGCCGCGCTGCGCGACGATGCGAGCATTACGATGCTGGTCAACAATGCCGGAGTCGGCGCGGTGGCACCGTTGCTCAATGCCGATGTCGACAAAATGGAAGACATGATCACGCTGAACATCACCGCGCTGACACGGCTGACCTATGCCGCCGTGCCCGGCTTCGTCGCGCGCAACAAAGGCACGATCATCAACATCTCGTCGATCGTCGGCATTGCCGCGGAGATGCTCAATGGCGTCTACGGAGCCAGCAAGGCCTATGTGCTCAGTTTCAGCCATTCGCTGGTGCATGAACTGGCCGACAAGGGCATCCGCGTGCAGGCAGTGTTGCCGGGTGCAACGGCCACGGAGTTCTGGGACATCGCGGGCTTCCCGCACCAGAATATGGATCAGGCCATCGTGATGCGCGCCGACGACATGGTCGATGCTGCATTGGCTGGCCTCGACCAGGGTGAACGCGTCACCATTCCGGGCCTGCAGGACGGCGCGAACTGGACCCGCTTCGAAGCAGATCGCCGCGCCCTCTCGACCAAATTCGGTCATGCGACGCCAGCGCCGCGCTATCGGGTGACCGTGCCGGCATAGACGTTGTCGGCTCGGCCGGGGATTATCTGCCGAGCCCGGCAACTAAAACTCCGTCATGCCCGGGCTTGTCCCGGCCATGACAGCGTATGTGTTACAGGCAGCAAAAAGCCCGCCCTCTCGACAGAGGGCGGGCTTTTCGAGTCCAGAATTACTTCTTCGCCGGAGCCATCTTGCTGTCGGCCGGCTTCGGCGCGTCCTTGGCAGCAGGCGCGGCGGGTGCCGCCGGAGCAGGCGTTGCGGCGGCCTGATCGATACGCTCAACCTTCGCACCTTCACGCAGCTTGGTGACGTAGTCGGCCTGCGCCTTGCGCACGACATACTGTTCGATCTGCGGCTTCACCTGGTCGAATTCCGGCGCCTTGCGGTTGCGCTTTTCCTCGACCTTGATGATGTGCCAGCCGAACTGCGACTTCACGGGGTCCGAGATCTTGCCCGGCTCCAGCGCGAAGGCAACGGCGGAGAATTCCGGCACCATCTGGTCCTTGGTGAAGAAACCCAGATCGCCGCCATCGGCCGCGCCCGGATCCTTCGACTTCTTCTTGGCGAGTTCGGCGAAATCGGCGCCCTTCTTCAGCTCGTCGGCGACCGTCTTGGCCTCGGCCTCGCTCTCCACCAGGATGTGGCGGGCATGGACTTCGGCTTCGCCGGTGATCTGCTTGGCCGCGTCCTCATAGACCTTCTTCATGTTGTCGTCGGTCAGGGCTTCCTTGCCCTCGACGGCCAGGAGGTTGTCCATCAGCAGACGATTACGGGCGAAGGCCAGCTTGGACTTGAAATCCTCACGATCGGCGATCTTCTTGTCCTCGGCAGCCTTGGCGACGATCTTCATGTCGATCAGGAACGACAGCACATTGTCCTTCCGGGTCGCGGGATCCATCTGGGCGAGGCTCGGGCCGAGCTCTTCCTCGGCAATGGTGACGTCGCTCTGGCGGATTTCCTGGCCGTTGACCTTGGCGAGGACCGGATTGGCATCCTGCGCGTAAACCGGGAAACTGGTGAGAAAGGCCACCGCAACGGCGCCGGTCAGGGCAGCCAGGGTGCGGCCCGGGCGCAGGCCCGGCGTCAGGGCGAGCGATACGAAGGTCATGGAAAATCCTTATCTCGGATAAGAGCCTGTTGGGGACGGCGGACACTCTCCCAAACGTACCGTCTTGGCAACGCGAAAACTCTGTCAAAATGATGAAATCCTTGAGAGGTTCGCGCCGTTGACAACCCCCCACACGGGCCATATCTCTCCCCGACCGGGCCGGTGGCGAAGGCGCGATTTCGGCCGCGCCGTGGTCATTGAACCCCTGATTGCCCTGCTCCCACTCATCTCCCGGGGTCTTGCTTTTTTGGCACTCCCGCACCGGGGTCCAGACAGCAATCCGCCACAGACTTTGGATATGACGAGGCTGGGCGACCGCTGCACCATTCCACGGCCTTCGGGCCGCATTGCTAAAGACAGGATTTCGTGATGATCGGCGCGCTCGCCCGCAAGTTCTTCGGCTCTGCCAACGACCGCCGCGTCAAGGGATATCAATCGCGTGTTGCCGCGATCAACGCGCTGGAACCTGAGGTCGCAGCGCTGTCGGACGATGCGCTCAAAGCGCGCACCGCCGAGTTCAAGGCGCAGTTAGGGGCCGGCAAGACTCTCGACCATCTCCTCGTTCCCGCTTTCGCCACCGTCCGCGAAGCCGCCAAGCGCACCCTCGGCCAGCGCCACTTCGACGTGCAGCTGATCGGCGGCATGGTGCTGCATGAGGGCGACATCGCCGAGATGAAGACCGGCGAAGGCAAGACGCTGGTCGCCACGCTCGCCGTCTATCTGAACGCGCTCGCCGGTCAGGGCGTGCATGTCGTGACCGTCAACGACTACCTCGCCAAGCGCGATAGCGGCTGGATGGGCCAGATCTACAGCTTCCTGGGCCTCACCACCGGCGTGATCGTTCACGGCCTCGACGATGCCGAGCGCCAGGCGGCCTATGCCTGCGACATCACCTACGGCACCAACAACGAATACGGCTTCGACTATCTGCGTGACAACATGAAGTACCGGCTGGAGGATATGGTCCAGCGCAAGCACTTCTATGCCATCGTCGACGAAGTCGACTCGATCCTGATCGACGAAGCGCGTACGCCGCTGATCATCTCCGGCCCGCTCGACGACCGCTCGGAATTCTACAACACCATCGACACCTTCCTGCCCAAGCTCGAAAAGGTCATCGACTTCGAAGTCGACGAGAAGCAGCGCACCGTGACGCTGACCGAAGCCGGCATGGAGAAGATCGAAACCTTGCTGCGCGATGCCGGCCAGCTCAAGGGCGAGACGCTGTATGACGTCGAGAACGTCTCCGTCGTGCATCACATCAATCAGGCGCTGCGCGCCCACTCGCTGTTCAACCGCGACAAGGACTACATCGTCCGCGACGACGAAGTGATCATCATCGACGAGTTCACCGGCCGCATGATGCAAGGTCGCCGTTATTCGGAAGGCCTGCACCAGGCGCTGGAAGCCAAGGAACATGTGACGGTCCAGCCGGAAAACCAGACGCTGGCCTCGATCACGTTCCAGAACTACTTCCGCATGTACAAGAAACTGGCCGGCATGACCGGTACGGCTCTGACCGAAGCGGATGAGCTGTTCGACATCTACAAGCTCGAAGTCGTCGAAGTGCCCACCAATGTTGGCATCGGCCGCATGGACGAGGACGACGAGGTCTATCGCACCCAAGACGAGAAGCACGCCGCCATCCTCGCCGAAATCGAGCGCGCCAATGCGCGGATGCAGCCGGTACTGGTCGGCACCGCGTCGATCGAAAAATCGGAAGTGCTTGGCGAGTATCTGCTCAAGAACGGCTACAAGCTGATCGACTTCACCAAGCCGAAGGCGATGGACAAGCTCTATGCGGCCGCGCGTTCCGGCAAGCCGGCGAAACTGTTCGCGGTCCTGAATGCGCGCTTCCATGAGCAGGAAGCCTATATCGTCGCCGAAGCCGGCGTCCCCGGCGCCATCACCATCGCCACCAACATGGCCGGCCGCGGCACCGACATCAAACTCGGCGGCTCGGTCGAGATGCGCGCGCAGATCGAAACGGCCGAGATCGCCGACGAGGCCGAGAAGGCCGCCAAGATCGCCGAGATCAAGGCCGAGATCGAGCGTTTCCGCGAGATCGTGCTGAACGCCAAGGAAGTGGTCGAGATCGAGCCCGCCAAGGGCAGCAAGCCGGCCAAGACCGTCGAGAAGCCCGGCGGCCTCTACATCATGGGCTCCGAGCGCCACGAGTCACGCCGCATCGACAACCAGCTCCGCGGCCGCTCCGGCCGTCAGGGCGACCCTGGCCGGTCCAAGTTCTTCCTGTCGCTGGAAGACGACCTGATGCGCATCTTCGGTTCGGATCGTCTCGATACGATGCTGACGCGCCTCGGCCTGAAGGAAGGCGAAGCGATCATCCATCCGTGGATCAACAAGGCGCTCGAAAAGGCCCAGCAGAAGGTCGAAGCGCGCAACTTCGACATCCGCAAGAACCTGCTGAAATATGACGACGTACAGAACGACCAGCGCAAGGTGATCTTCGAGCAGCGCGTCGACCTGATGCAGAACGATAGCGTCGCCGAGACCGTCAACGACATGCGCCGCGCCTTCGTCGAGGATCTCGTCACCAAACACGTGCCGGAAAACCAGTATGCCGAGCAGTGGGACGTGGCCGGCCTGAAGGAAGAGCTCAAGCGCGTGCTCGACCTCGATCTTCCGGTGGACGAATGGGCCAAGGAAGAAGGCATCGCTGACGAGGAGCTGCTCAACCGTATCGAGCAGAAGGCCGACGAGCACATGGCCGCGAAGGTCGCCCAGTGGGGCCCCGACGTGATGCGTTACGTCGAGAAGACGATCCTGCTGCAGACGCTGGATCATCTGTGGCGCGAACATCTGGTGATGCTGGATCACCTGCGTCAGGTCATCGGCCTGCGCGGCTACGGCCAGCGCGATCCGCTGCAGGAATACAAGGCGGAAGCCTTCAACCTGTTCGAGGCGATGATCGCCAATCTGCGCGAAGCCGTCACCGCACAATTGATGCGCGTCGAAATCGTGCCGCCGGACGTGCAGCCCGAACTGCCTGTCATGGAAGCCCACAAGCTCGACTACAACACCGGCGAAGACGAAATGGCCTTCGCCAATGCGGCGCTGGCACCGATGGGCCAGCAACAGCCCGCCGTCGCCCGCGACCCGAACAACCAGGACACCTGGGGCAAGGTCGGCCGCAACGAAGATTGTCCCTGCGGCTCCGGCAAGAAGTTCAAGCACTGCCACGGGCGGTATGCGTAAGCTGACCACCGGGTAGATCGCGAAGCCATCTGAAATCCCTCCCCGTTCGGGAGGGATTTTTCTTTGGGCTGTTGGTTCCACGCATTCACGCAGCCAAGCACTGCGCTGGACGACGCTGACGACGATTGGACAACGCGCCGCAGAGGATTAGCCTGTTTCATCGTGCCGACACGAGCGACCGCAGGAATGAGGGGGGCGTGCCGATGATGTCCAATTCCGAAATGCTGATCCGCCTGATCTCCGCCGCGGCGCTCGGCAGTCTGATCGGTTTCGAGCGGGAGCGGCTGCTCTGGGCCGCGGGCATCCGCACGCATATGCTGGTCTGCGTCGGCTCCTGCCTGATCATGCTGGTCTCGCAATACGGCTTCTCCAACATCCTGCTCACGCAATCCAATGTCGTGCTCGATCCATCGCGTATCGCGGCGCAGGTGGTGTCCGGCATCGGCTTTCTCGGCGCAGGATCGATCCTTGCGCGCGGCGAGATCGTCAAGGGACTGACTACAGCAGCAAGTATCTGGACGGTGGCAGCGATCGGGCTTGCGGTCGGCGGAGGATTGTATCTCGCGGCCGGCGCATCGACGGTGATCATCCTGATCATCCTCGTCGGTATCAAGCCGCTCGAGGAAGCCTATCGCTCGCGCAACCAGACCTGCATGCTGAAGGTGGAAGTCGAGAACAACGGCCTGACGCCGGAATTACTCCGCGAGACGTTGTCGCTGCGCGCCGGCCAGGTGAAGCGCTTCCTCGTGGAAAGCCGCGATCCCCAGGGCACCGACCAGCTCTCGATCCTGCTCAGCAAGGTGTCGTCACAGGATATCGCGAGCTATCCTTCGAAGCTGCAGGAGCTCGACGGCGTGCGTCAGGTGAGTATTGTCAAACGCGTCAGCGACCACGGCGCCAAACACACCTGAGCGATATGTCTGCAGGAAGAGCGACGCGCCTAGCGCATCGCCGAGAAGCGGTCCGTGAACGAATTCGCGGACACGACCGGGGCTGCGCCTGACAGCGCGGCTGTGCCGGCGCCGCCGCCGGAGGCTGGCGTGGATGATTCGGCCGACAGCGTCGGCTTGAGCGGCGGGCGTGGGGTGACGACGAGCGGTGCGGGTGCAGCGGCCGGCTTCGCTGCAGCTACAGAAGCAGGCGTCGCAGGAGCAGCCGACGGGGCGGCCTTGCTGGCGACGGCCTTCGGCTTTGCGGCCGGTGTCGGCACGGGAGCGGCTGGCGCCGTAGTTGCGGTCGTGGTCGTTTCCGAGCCGCCGATGCCGACCTTCTTGGCGAGATTGCTGAAGAAGCCACCATCCGACGAGGCCGACGCGACACGCGTGGAGG
Organism: Tardiphaga sp. 285_C5_N1_2; assembly: GCF_052076065.1. Classification (NCBI taxonomy): domain Bacteria; kingdom Pseudomonadati; phylum Pseudomonadota; class Alphaproteobacteria; order Hyphomicrobiales; family Nitrobacteraceae; genus Tardiphaga; species Tardiphaga sp. 285_C5_N1_2. The sequence continues at coordinate 135,672 of NZ_CP197241.1, read as the reverse complement.
GCGCGGCGACGACGGGTTCTTCCGACGCTGCGAAAAGCGAGGCCGAATAGGACGTCGAGGCCGCAGCAGTGGCCTTCGGCGGATTGACGTGCGGCGGGATAGTGCCCGGTGCGCGCGAATAGGCGGCGGTCTGCACGCCCGGCGGCTCCGGATCCGACAGGCCGGTGGCGCCATCGGGCAGTTTGGAGGCGAAGACGCGGTTCATGCCGCCGTCGATATCGGGACGGCGCTGCGCTACCGGCGTGCCCTTGGCAACCAGTTCGGCAATCTTCGCATCATCCTGCGCCTGCTTGGCGCTGACGGCATCGGCGATCTCGGACGGGATCTGGTAGACCGGGCACTTGGCCGAGGCATTGAACACCAGCGGCTTGGTCGATCCCGCAGGCGCGGCCGGATCAAACACATACTTGTTCTCGCAGAACTCGACCTTCGGCTCCTGCCGCGTCACTTCGAAATGATCATAGCCCTGCTTGATCATCTTCCAGAACGGCATGTTCGGGTTGTTGCGATGCTTGGCCATGTTGACCGGCGTCATCTTGAACGGAAACGCCGCGAACTGGAACGAGCGCTGCCCGCCGAAGAAAGACTCACGACCCAGCGAATAGATCTCGGCGATCTGTTCGTCGGTCATGGCGAAGCAGCCGCGCGACGAACAATCGCCATGCACCATCAGTTGCGAACCGGTGCGTCCCAGCGACTTGTCGAAGGCGTTGGGGAAACCTGTATTGAAGGAGAGATAATAGGACGAGCGCGGATTCATCTGCGCCGGCGTGATCGCATAGAAACCTTCCGGTGCCTGACGATCGCCTTCCTTGACCTTGGGGCCGAGATCGCCGGACCAGCGGCAGATCGGATAGGTCTTCAGCAGTGCAAACTGGCCGGAGCGATTCTGCTTCCAGACTTCGAGTTCGGCTTCCTGCTTGAACACACGGACCAGCATCGGCGACTGCAGGTCCATGTCCTTTTCGGTCATCTCGGCGACGAGCTTGGGAGGAACGGGCTGGTTCGCCTTCGCGTTGCTGGCGAGCGACATGTCTTCGCCGTTGCAGCCGGCCAGCACCACGCCTGTCGCAAGTACGACCGACGTCAGCAGCGCGCGAACAAGCGAGCGATGTTTCAAAGCCAAGCTCCGCAGCCGACGGGACGTCGACACCCCAAGGAATAAAGACAAATGAGCCCTTATTCGTACGCAAATATTAGCCTTAAGGCCCCTTGCTCGCAAGGCAACTGGCCGTGACCAGCTGGTTCCGTTCCGGCGATGGTCAACAGAGATTGAAGATCTCAGGCCGGGCGGAATTGCGGCGGTATCTGGCGGGAAGGCGAATTAAGCAGGCGGCGATGGGTTATGCTTAATAGTTTGGCAGCGCTCTCGGCCGTCATGGCCGGGCTTGTCCCGGCCACCTACGTCTTTGTTCACTCGCCACCAAAGACGTGAATGCCCGGCACATCCAGCGAAGCTCGCTTCACGCTGGCCGGACGCGACGAACATTGGCAAGGGCGTGGACAATCTCGGAGCGCCTCAGGAGCCCCGGACCACAGTCTTCAAGTAGTTGTAAGCCTTGATGATTTCGATCAAGCGGTCCTCGGTGGAGCGGTCGCCGCCATTGGCGTCGGGGTGGTGCTGCTTCACCAGCGCTTTGTACTGCGCCTTGACGTCGTCCAGCGTCGCGCTGGGGCCGAGACCCATGACTTGCAGCGCCTTGCGCTCGGCATTGAAGATCTTGCGGGTTTCTTCCTTGATCGGCTGCTGCGGCTTGCGGGCCCGGCCGCGCCCCATACCCATGCCGTTCATCTCGTTGAACATGGCAAACGGATCAATCGCGCCGTCGAGGTCGGGCTGCCCGGCCTTGGTTTTGTCCGCAGAGCCGTTGGCGCCCATCTTCCAGGTCGGACGATGGCCGGTCAGCGCGTCCTTCTGGTACTTGGCGACCGCGTCCGGGGCCATGCCCTGGAAGAAGTTGTAGCCCTGATTGTATTCGCGGACATGGTTCAGGCAGAAGTGCCAGTATTCCTTGTCCTGCGCACGGCCCTTGGGCGCGCGGTGCGGACCCTTGTTCTTGCACTCGGGCCACTCGCACATAATAGCTTCTTCGCGCGCAGCGGCCTGCTGCTTCGCGCTCAGCTTGTTCGGCTTGATACGGATGCTGTCGAAGAATTTGGATGAGTCGATGGGCATGGCTGACTATGACAACGCAATGCAAAAAGCTTCAAGTCTTGACATTCCGATTACCTCATTCGGCGCCCTGCGCCGCACCAATATGGTCGCCACATCGTGATTGACCATGAGTGGGGCGAACCGCTAAGCCGGCCATCATGACCATGAAAGATAACATCACAAAGAAGCTGACAGAGGCTTTCGCGCCCCTCAGCCTCAACGTTTCAGATGAATCGCATCTGCATGCCGGTCACATGGGCCACCGCCCGGAGGGTGAAACCCACTTCAGGGTCAATATTGTGTCGGAGGCCTTCGAAGGGAAGAGCCGGATCGACCGCCATCGCATGATCAACGAACTGCTAGCGGCGGAACTTGCGGGAACGGTACATGCGCTGGCGCTGAAACCGCAGACGCCGAAGGAAGCGGGTTAGGTTTCGTCGCGGCACCCTACACCGTCATTCCGGGGCGCGAGCGCCGCTTGGCGATCGCGCCCCGGAATCTCAGCATGGGAGTCTCCGACAGCGCCATGCCATGTCCAGATTCCGGGTTCGCGTGCACGAAGACGCCCGCGCCCCGGAATGACGAGTGCGGGTTGGTCCTACTTCTTCAGCGAAGCGATCGCCTCGAGCACATTCGGCTTCAGCCCGGCGCCGCCCGCATCCAGATGTTCGAAGATCTTCTTCCGCATGCGCGGATCCCAGAACTTCTTGATGTGCTCGGCAATGCCGGCCACGGCGTGATCGTGGCCCTGGCTGTTGAAGAAGTCGCCGATCTGGTTGGCCATGTAGATCAGCCGGTCAGGCGACGTCGATGTGTGGGTGTCCATGCTCTTGCCCTGATGCATCCGCGGTGACGCCGTGCTGACGCACGCGATGCTGATGTGTGAAAACTTCGAACCCGTCGCTGCGCGCGATCGCGGCCAACGTAATGCCTGCGGCTTCCGCCATGCGGATGGCCAGTGCGGTGGGTGCCGAGACCGACACCATGAGCGGCGCGCCGATGGCAGCCGTCTTCTGCACCATCTCGACAGAGACGCGGCTGGTCAGCAGCACGATGCCCTGCCCTGCATCGACCTTGGCCTGCGCCAGCGCGCCGGCCAGCTTGTCGAGCGCATTATGACGGCCGACATCCTCACGCAACGCGACGATGCCGTCGGCCGGCGTCCAGAACGCCGCGGCGTGCACGGCGCGGGTCTGGATGTTGACCTTCTGCAGCGGCGACAGCGTCTCCATCGCCGCCATGATCTGGTCGAAGGAGAACACGCCGCCGGGCGCGACTATGGCCGCCGGCTTAACGGCTTCCGAGATCGAGTCGATGCCACACAGACCGCAGCCCGTCGGCCCTGCGATCTGCCGGCGCCGCGCGCTGATGCTCTCGGCCTTCTCGCCTGCGAGCCACATACGCAGCTCAACGCCATCGTCGAATTCAACGGCCTCGAAACTCTCGATCTCGTCGATCGAGGTGACCACGCCTTCGCTTAGGCTGAAGCCATAGGCGAAGTCGCGATAGTCCTGCGGCGTCCCCATCATGACGGCATAGGTGCCGCCATTATAGGTGATCGCCAGCGCGGTCTCTTCCGGCACCGCGCGCAACCCCTCGCTGACGCCGGACTGGTGCCAGATCTTGCGGGGGACTGAGCGAACCGGCTCGTGCATCTCTGGTCTCCAGACCTACTCCGCGGCTTCCACGACGGGCATGGCGATCCGGCGCGACTGGCGGGCCTGCTCGTCATATTCCTTCTGCCACTCGGACGGACCGTTCGAGGGCGAGATCTGCACCGCCGTCACCTTGTATTCCGGGCAATTGGTGGCCCAGTCCGAGAACTCGGTGGTGATGACGTTGGCCTGCGTGGTCGGGTGATGGAAGGTCGTATAGACCACGCCCGGCGCCATACGCTCGGTTAGCAGCGCACGCAACGTCGTCTCGCCGGCGCGGCTCTGCAGCTTCACCCAGTCGCCGTCGCGGATGCCACGCAGTTCGGCGTCATGCGGATGCAGCTCCAGACGATCCTCTTCATGCCAGACCACATTCTCGGTGCGCCGTGTCTGCGCGCCGACATTGTACTGGCTGAGAATACGGCCGGTGGTGAGCAGCAGCGGGAAGCGCGGCCCGGTACGCTCGTCGGTGGCGATGTATTCGGTGAGCATGAACTTGCCCTTGCCGCGCACGAAGCCGTCCATATGCATAATCGGCGTGCCCAGAGGCTGCTTCTCGTTACACGGCCACTGCACCGAACCAACCTCCTCCAGCTTCGCATAGGAGACGCCGGCGAAAGTCGGCGTCAGCGCCGCGATTTCGTCCATGATCTCCGAGGGGTGATTGTAGGACATCTCATAGCCGAGTGCCTTGGCGAATCCCAAGGTCACTTCCCAATCCTCAAGACCATTCTTCGGCGACATCACCTTGCGGACGCGCTGAATGCGACGTTCGGCATTGGTGAAAGTGCCGTTCTTCTCCAGGAAGGTGGAGCCCGGGAAGAACACGTGGGCGTAGTTGGCGGTCTCGTTCAGGAACAGGTCGTGGACGATGACGCATTCCATCGCCGACAGCGCCGCGACCACATGCTTGGTGTTGGGATCGGACTGCAGGATGTCTTCGCCCTGCACGTAGAGGCCCATGAAAGTGCCTTCGGTGGCGGCATCGAACATGTTGGGGATGCGCAGGCCCGGCTCACTGTTGAGCTTGACGTTCCACATCGCTTCGAACTGCTCGCGCACCGCATCGCCAGAGATGTGGCGATAGCCCGGCAGCTCGTGCGGGAACGAGCCCATGTCGCAGGAGCCCTGCACGTTGTTCTGGCCGCGCAGCGGATTCACGCCGACGCCGGGACGGCCGATATTGCCGGTCGCCATCGCGAGGTTCGCGATCGCGATTACGGTGGTCGAACCCTGGCTGTGCTCGGTGACACCGAGACCGTAATAGATCGCACCGTTGCCACCGGTGGCGAACAAACGGGCGGCGGCGCGCAGCTCCTTCGGATCGACGCCGGTCATGATGGCGGTGGCTTCGGGGCTGTGGTTCGGCTGCGCGACAAAGGCCGCCCAGTCTTCGAACTCGCTCCAGTCACAGCGCTCGCGGATGAAGGTCTCGTCGGCGAGGCCTTCGGTGACGATGACATGCGCCAGCGCGGTGAGCACGGCGACATTGGTGCCGGGCATCAGGGGCAGATGGTGCTGTGCCTCGATATGGGCCGAGCGCACGATATCGGTTTGGCGCGGATCGACCACGATCAGCTTGGCTCCGGCGCGCAAACGCTTCTTCAGGCGCGACGCGAACACCGGATGGCCATCGGTCGGGTTCGCACCAATGATCATCACGACGTCGGTGTCTTCCACCGAGTCGAAATCCTGCGTGCCGGCCGAGGTGCCGAAGGTCGAGGACAGGCCGTAGCCGGTCGGCGAATGGCAGACGCGAGCGCAGGTATCGACATTGTTGTTGCCGAAGCCGGCGCGGATCAGCTTCTGCACCACGAATACTTCTTCATTAGTGCAGCGCGACGAGGTGATGCCGCCGATGGAATCTTTGCCGTGTTTGGCCTGGATGCCCTTGAACTTCTTGGCCGCGAAATTGAAGGCCTCATCCCATGACACTTCCTGCCATGGATCGGTGATCTTCTCCCGGATCATCGGATTGAGGATGCGCTCTTTGTGGTTCGCATAGCCCCAAGCGAAGCGGCCCTTGACGCAGGAATGGCCGCGATTGGCCTTGCCGTCCTTGTACGGCACCATGCGCACCAATTCCTCGCCGCGCATTTCCGCCTTGAAGGTACAGCCGACGCCGCAATAGGCGCAGGTGGTCACAGCGGAGTGCTCAGGCTGGCCGATCTCGATCACGGCCTTCTCGGTCAGCGTCGCGGTCGGGCAGGCCTGCACGCAGGCGCCGCAGGACACGCATTCCGAACCCAGGAAGCTCTCGCTCATGCCCGGCGAGACCCGGCTCTCGAAACCGCGGCCGGAGATCGTCAGCGCGAAAGTGCCCTGAACTTCTTCACAGGCGCGAACGCAGCGCGAGCAGACGATGCACTTGGAGGGGTCATAGGTGAAGTACGGATTCGACTCGTCCTTCGCCATCCAGTGATCGTTTTCGCAGGCTTCCGGCGAATTGTGATTGTGCTTCGGACCGGTCTTGGCGAAGACATGGTTCTCGCCGTCATAACCGTAACGCACGTCGCGCAAGCCGACGGCACCGGCCATATCCTGCAATTCGCAATCACCATTGGCGGCGCAGGTGAGACAGTCGAGCGGATGGTCGGAGATATAGAGCTCCATCACGCCCTTGCGCAGCGCCGCGAGCCGCGCATTCTGGGTATGAACCACGAGGCCTTCCATGGCCGGCGTGGTGCAGGAGGCCGGCGTGCCCGCGCGGCCTTCGATCTCGACGAGACAGAGGCGGCAGGAGCCGAAGGCATCCACCATGTCGGTGGCGCAGAGTTTCGGAATCTGCGTGCCCATCTCCATGGCGGCGCGCATGATTGAGGTGCCCTCGGGCACCGAGACGCTCTGCCCGTCAATGGTCAGCGTGACCATCTTTTCGGACTTCGAGCGCGGCGTACCAAAATCGATTTCGTGAACGAGCGACATGTGTAGCTCCTTTACTCTGCGGCCTGAAGGCGCGTGGGCACCGGGCCGAAATCATCAGGGAAATGTTTCAATGCGCTCATCACCGGATACGGCGTGAAGCCGCCCAGCGCGCAGAGCGAGCCGAACTTCATGGTGTTGCTGAGGTCCTGCAGCACGGCGATGTTCTCGGCGACGCGTTCGCCGCGGCGGATCTTGTCGATGGTCTCGACGCCGCGGGTGGAGCCGATGCGGCACGGCGTGCACTTGCCGCAGGATTCGATGGCGCAGAATTCCATCGCAAAGCGCGCCTGCTTCGACATATCGACGGTGTCGTCGAACACCACGATGCCGCCGTGGCCGATCAGGCCGTCGCGCTTGGCAAAAGCCTCGTAGTCGAATGGCGTGTCGAACAATTCGCGCGGGAAGTAGGCCCCGAGCGGACCGCCGACCTGCACCGCGCGGACCGGCTTGCCGGTGAAGGTGCCGCCGCCGATATCATCAATCAGCTCACCCAGCGTGATGCCGAAAGCGACTTCGAAGAGGCCGCCGAACTTGATGTTACCCGCGAGTTGGATCGGCATCGTGCCACGCGAGCGGCCCATACCGTAATCCGCATAGGCCTTGGCGCCGTTGTCGAGGATGAACGGGATCGCCGCAAACGAGAGGACGTTGTTGATGACCGTCGGCTTGCCGAACAGGCCTTTATGCGCCGGCAGCGGCGGCTTGGCGCGGACGATGCCGCGACGGCCTTCGAGCGACTCCAGCAGTGAGGTCTCCTCGCCGCAGACATAGGCGCCGGCGCCGACGCGGACTTCGAGATCGAATGCGTGCGCCGAGCCGCGAATCTTGTCGCCGAGGTAACCGGCGCGCTTGGCGGCAGCGATACCCTCATTCATCGCCTCGACGGCATGCGGATATTCCGAACGGATATAGATGTAGCCCTTGGTGGCGCCCACCGCGATGCCGGCAATGGTCATGCCTTCGATCACCACGAAGGGATCGCCTTCCATGATCATGCGGTCGGCGAAGGTGCCGCTGTCGCCCTCGTCCGCATTACAGACGATGAATTTGCGATCGGCCTTGGTATCGGCCACCGTCTTCCACTTGATGCCGGTCGGGAAGCCGGCCCCGCCGCGGCCACGCAGGCCGGAAGTGGTGACATCGGCAATGATGCCGGCGCTATCCAGCGTCAGCGCGCGCGTGAGGCCCTTGTAGCCGCCATGCGCGATGTAATCCTCGACTGACCGGGGATCGACGACGCCGCAGCGCACAAAGGTCAGACGCGTCTGCTTTTTGAGCCACGGAATCTCCTCCGCGACACCAAGACGCAGCGCGTGCTGGCCGTTTGCGACCATCGCATCGAGCACCGACGCAACGTCTTTCTCTTCGACCGGCCCGAAGGCGACGCGACCTTCCGGCGTCGCGACTTCGATCATCGGCTCCAGCCACAGCAATCCGCGCGAACCGGGGCGAATGATCTCGATTGCAAGCTTGCGCTTTTGAGCCTCCGCTTCGAAGGCACTGACGAGTTCATCGGCGCCGACGGAAACGGCGGCCGCATCGCGCGGAATGTAGATCTTCAGAGTTTTATCAGACGATGTCATCGCTGTGCCTCCGCGACCAGCGCATCGATGCGCTTCTCATCGAGGCGGCCAACCAGACGGCCATCGAGCATCGCCGATGGCGCCGTGGCGCAGAGCCCGAGGCAATAGATCGGCTCCAACGTAACACGCTGATCCGCCGTCGTGTTTCCGAATTTTACTCCCAATTTCGCTTCCGCGCGCGCAGCCAGCGCGTCGCCGCCGGCCGCCTGGCAAGCCTCGGCCCGGCAGATCTTCAGCACATGTTTGCCAGCCGGTTCATGCCGGAAGTCGTGATAGAAGGTGAACACGCCATGGACCTCGGCGCGCGACAGGTTACGCGCCAGCGCGATCATCGGGATTGCCGCCTCTGGCACATAACCAAAGGCTTCCTGCATCGCATGCAGAATCACGATCACGCCACCTTCCACATGGGACAGGCTCTCGATGATCTCGGTGCCTCGGTCGGCACTCCAAGGCTCATAAGCATTCGGCTCGTAGGCTGCGTTCATCCCGGTACTCAATTGATCTTATGACTGGAGAACCAATCAAAATTGGAATCGATCCAAAGATCAATAAAGCTGTCTCATGCTGCGATACGGAAACGGTATCGACACCCGGCGAAATCGATGAATTTGAAATGGTTAGCTTGGTTGCAGCGCAGCAATTGCAGCACCCGAAAAGAAGGTCTTACGCCTCCAGCGACGGCGCAACCTCCCGGGCGATCTGGACCAGCGTTGCCACCAGCGGGGTCATGGGATCGCGCTGGGGCACCACGAGGCCGACGCCGTAATTCACCACAGGATCGACGATCGGGATCATACGGACCGAGTCATTGGCGGTCAGACCCAGCGTCTCCGCCAGCTTGGCCGGCATCACGCTGGCCCAACGGCCGGTCTTCACATGGGTATAGAGCACGATAATCGAATTCGACGTCAGCATCGGCATCGCCTCGGCGCCGACCGACTTCAGGGCACGATCGATGATGCGTCGATTCTGCATATCGGGGGTCAGCAGGCACAGTGGCACTTGGCCGACTTCGCTCCAGGTGACTTCCTTGCGATCACCGAACAGGCCGTCCGGCGAGGTAAGCAGCCGGTAGCTTTCCTTGTAGAGCGGGATCGAGCGGACTTTGCCCAGCGGTTCATTTTCGATGTAGGTCAGCCCCGCATCGACCTCAAGATTTTCCAGGAGGCCCAGCACCGCCGCCGAAGTGCAGGACATGATTTTAAAGCGTACATCGGGGTGCCGCGCGCGAAACGGCGTCGTCAGCGAGGCGACCATGCCGAGCACCGTGGGAATTGCGGCGATGCGGATCTCGCCGGACAGACTGTCCTTGAGGCCGTTGATTTCCTGCTTCATCGCGCGGGCATCGCCGACGATGCGGCGTGCCCAGTCGAGCGCGCGTTCGCCTTCCGGCGTAAAGCCCTGGAAGCGCGAGCCGCGCTGCACCAGCATCACGCCGAGCATATCCTCGAGCTGCTTGAGGCTGGTGGACATGGTGGGCTGCGTCACGCCGCAAGCTTCCGCGGCGCGGCCGAAATGCCGTTCCTTCGCCAGCGACAACAGCAGTTCAAGTTTTTCGATCAAGGGACGCCCCGCTCCGACCACATCATTTTTGCCGAGGTGCGGCGCGACGATCGCGTGTGTGGCCTTCGGTGTCCGCCCTCGGGGCAAAGCATATGGTGCGAAGCCGCCTTGCCGCAACCATCGCAGCAGGACGAGTAGAGATCAGCCCCGGCCAAGCTTCCCGCTTCAAGATAGAATCTGGTTGGGGTCTTTGGGGCGGTCTGCTTCGTCGCGGGGTCCAAGGCCCCGGCGACGACAGCAAACGGCAAGTACGATCAGCAAGAAGGCTGATCCGAGATCAACCCAGGCGGCTGATCTGCTCTTCGGTCACGACACGCTCGATGTTCTCGGACTTGCTCTTGATCCGGTAACGCGGGCGACCATCGGCTTCGATCGGAAGGCGAGAGGTGATGGTGTAGATGCTGCGTTCCTTGATGGTGGAACGGCCCTGCGGCCCCTGCAGCTGGTGGTGAACGTCCTCATTAATTGCGTAGTTATGCGCCATTATTCATACTCTCCACGATGAGCGGCTTTTAGCCACAACTTGCTCAAAAAGCAAGAAATCTCTAGCAATTTCGGTCAGATAGCTCGTCAGTCCTGATATGCAACGATGGGCAACAGGTCATAATTTGGATGTCTCTGCGACAGATTCCATCGCATGCTGCCGATCTGGTCAGCAGCAATTCTGCCGTTTTCAGAGGGGGTTGGACTGATTCAAGGGCGTGCCGGCGTGACACAGTTCCCGCGCCCTTTCCGCGTTAGCAATAATCCTGGAATACCAGCGGGCCACTCGAAACTGGCCCCAAAAAAGCCGAAAAACCACCGGCAGGGCATTGCCGGTGGTTTCGGAGATTTACAGCAGAGTGCGCGAGTCTCCTTGAAGACCTAGGGCCGTCAAAAATTTGCCGGCTGCGCACGAAAATATTACATGAGCCAGAATGTTGAGCGCAATACCTGATTTGCTCAATCAAATATATTATTGGCCGCTATCGTTAGCGGGAAACACGATGTGGGCTGGCGCCAGCCCTGCCCGGGCCCGTTCGGCCATCTTGCGAAATGCGGTTTCGATATCACGCGCCAGACGCCGGGTGTCGAAGGCCGGCATGTTCAGACGATTGGCCGATAACTTCTCCCGGATCGACGACAACCGCTCGGGATTTTCCGCCAGCTCGATCGCCATACGCTCATAGTCATCTCGCTTCGCCGCAATCAACTCCGGCACACCCAGATTCTGCAGAAGACTCGCGGCAACCCGCCCTGCAAAGGTTTCTCCACGACACGTCAGCAACGGCAATCCAGCCCATAATGCGTCGCTCGCTGTGGTATGCGCATTGTACGGCAACGTATCGAGAAATAGATCCGCACAACGATGCCGCGCCAGGTGCTCGGCCGGCAGCATGCGCGCGGCAAACACCAGACGCGCGGGGTCGATGCCCCGCAATTCCGCTTCGCGGCGCAGATTCGCCACAGCCGCAGCGCTGTCCTCCAGCAGCCAGAGAACGCTGCCGTCAACGGCTGAGAGGATCCGCATCCAGCTATCGAAGACATCGGGCGTGATCTTGTAGGCATTGTTGAAGCAACAGAACACAAAGCCCTGCGCAGGCAAGCCGACCTCGGCACGTGTGAATGCACGCGTCGATATCTCCCGGCGATCGTCATTGGCCTGATAGCAATTCGGCAGCCAGGCCACCTTCTCGCTATAGAATTGCCGGTGCTCGGGCGGCAGAACGTGCTGATCGGCGAGGATGTAATCCATGAAACCCGCGCCGAGTGTACCGGGAAAGCCGAGATAATTGACCTGCACCGGCGCGGCCCTGCGCGCGAATACGCCGGTGCGCTGCTCGCCGAAATAGCCGTTGAGATTGACAAGGATATCGATGCGATGCGCACGAAGGGCGTCCACCGCCTGCGGATCGCTCAGTGTGGAGATATCGACGATCCCATCCACGGCGCCAGCGATGCGTCGCCTGATGTCGCTGCCGTCGTCATACCCGTTGTCGATGGCGAAAATCTCGAATGCGCTTTTGTCGTGCTGCTCCAGCACGCCGACCAGCAGCAGCGAGGTCGCCTGCTGTCGAAATTCACCGGACAGATAGCCGACGCGAATTTTTGCATTCGGCCCGGTCGGGGAAGCGCGCAGCGGTGGAGCTTGCATGGGAAAACGCGAGGCGTTGGTCAGTTCGGCGCAGCGCTGCAGGCTGCGTTCCGAGGTGGCGACGCCCTGCCAACCGAATGGCTCGGCGGCCAGTTTGCCCGCGGCAAGATCGGCCTCGATCTCGACGATCAGCGCGTCGGTCCCCTGCCAGTCGCAGACCAGCATCTTCTGATGCAGCAGATTGCCCTTGAGCAATGGCAGGTCCGGATTGAACTGGCGTGCGCGGCCATAAGCCTCCACCGCTTCAGCCGGCATCCGCATCTGGCCAAAGATGTAGCCGCGGCCAAACCAAGCTTCTGCCAAATCGGGCTGCAGGGCGAGCGCCGACTCGCAAGCCGCGAGGGCCTCGTCATAGCGCTTCAACTCCGCCAGCGACTTGCTCTTGTTGAAGAAGGCCGCGGCGTAGCGCGGATTGAGCGCCAGCGCGCGATCGAAATCCGCTAGCGCGGCGGGGTGGTCGCGCAGATCGTTCAGAACCGTGCCACGATTATTCAGCGTTTCGGCATTGCCGGGATTGATCGCGAGCGATTCGGTGAAACGCTGCAATGCCTCGTCCGGCCGGTTCAGCGCTTTCAGCACCAGTCCGTAGTTGTAGAAGGTGGCATCCGACGTCGCATCGATGCGCAGGGCCGCCTTCAAATGCGGCTCGGCCTCCGCATGGCGCTTCAGCGCCACCAGCACGATGGCCAAAACGTTCAGCGCCGGAAAATGCTTCGGCTCCTTGCGCAGAAACTTGCTGAAGCCGCGCTCGGCGTCATTCAGGCGCCCCTGCTGGAAGGCCGCGAATGCGCTTTGAAACAATTCAGCTGGAGACGCCATGATCCTGAGGACTTCGGGCTTTGCGGCTTGTAGGACCGGGAGCAACACCGCCGGTATAGACGCCCGTCTCGACGGCGTCGAGAACGCCTGTTTGAGCGGATGAAGTCCGGCCCGGCTCCATACAAGCAAAAACCCCCGGCAGTTTCCTGCCGGGGGCCTTTGTTTCAAAGACTGGTCGTCGTGAGACGATCAGAATTAGAAGGAGCGCAGGATCTGCACCGAACCGTTGTAGAGGTTCTGGTCGGCGGTCGTGAAGACCGTACCAGCCGGCTTGCCCGACATGCTGGCCGCAGTGTAGGTGCCGTTCAGGTTCTGATCCAGACGGCTGTAGGTAAACTGAGCCGACAGGGTCAGGTTCTGAACCGGGGTCCAGGCCGTACGGGTACCGATCTGGGCGAGACCCAGGTCGAAGTTGCCGGTGCCGGCGAAGACGCCAGCGCGAGCAGCTGCGGCTGCCGAGCTATTCGCACCCGGACCACCCGTCGCGCCGGGGGCTGCCGAGAATGCAGCAAGCATAGCGGCGTTACCCGAACCATACGAGATGTGGCTGTAGTTGCCGAACAGCGAGGTACGCCAAGCCGGGGTCCAGTAGTGCTCGTAGAAAGCACTGACCTGCCATGCGTCGCTCTGAACGATCTGGCCACCGTTGTTGTAAACGCCGTCCAGCACGTAGCCGAAGCCGAGGGTCGAACCATCAACCTTCGCGTAACGACCACCACCGACGGTGTCGGTCGTACCACCGAAGACGTACTTGGCGGCGCCCTTGGCGTAAGTAGCTTCGAGCTTCAAGCTGTCGCCTGCGCCGGTGGGCAGGTTCTTGAACTCGACCGCGCCGGTGACAGCGAAGCCGTACTTGTCGTCAGGGTGACCGAGCGACTCGTTGCCTGCACCGCCCGCAGCCGTGGCGTAGAAGCCAGGAGTTGCAGCATGCATCGCAGCGGCGAAGTGCAGGGTGCCCCAAGCCTGATCGAGGCGGATGTTGCCGACGATTTCAGGAATGTGGTTGCCGCCGTAGGCGTTACCCAGGAAGGTGTTCGAGTTCGAACCGTAGAACGTACCGGTGAAGGTCGTAGCGCCCGGGCCGACGATGAAGGTGTCGGTATTCCAGAGGCCGGCGTTGCGGTAGGCCGAACCGTTCTCAACCGAGATCGTGCCCGACACGCCGTTACCGAACGAAGCGGTGTAGGCGAGCTGCGGGATACCGGTTGCGTTGTTCGAACCAGCGTTGAAGCCCGACGAGATGTATGGCTTGGCAAGCGCCCACTGGGGATCGAACTGCGAAACGGCCTTACCGAAGGTGAAGCCTGCGAACTGGATGAACGCGTAGTCGACTTCGGTGTAACCACCAGCGATCGATTCACGATCCTGGAGGAAGTCGAACTGAATGTTCGCGTAGGTACGAACCACGCCGTATTCGGTCGCGGTGCGGGTGTCCGTCGTCAAGTTGACGCGTTCACGGGTCGAGAAATAGTTCTTGGTCCAGAGATTGTTGCCACCGGCACCACCCTGCCAGAACGGAACGTCGTAGGTGCTGCCGTTGAACGCAACGTCCAAACGGATCGCGCCGCCGATCTTGATGCAGGTATCGGTGCCCGGGATGTAGTAGAAGCCTGCGCCGTAGAGCGAGCAGATCTTCACGTATTCCACTGCCTTGGCCTTCACCGGAAGATCGGCTGCCTGAGCTCCGCCGATGGCGATCAGACCCGCCGCCGAGCCGAGGATAAGGCTCTTAATCATCGTCATGTTAAACCTCCAAGTTGTCCAAAAGGGAAGGTTCCGGATCTGCCAGGCGCGTGCGCCCGAAGATTTAGTCCCCCAAGTCCCCAAACTAACCGCTAGAGCACTTCGCGCTTTCGGAAACACCCGCATAACGCGAGGCACTCAAGCGAACTACTTCAACGGGACGATCGAGGGTTTCCCCATCGCCGGAACTGAGAATGCCTGCGCAATTCTTAGAAGCAAAATACTTTATGAACTCAGGTAACTTTATCGCGATGCAGTGTGGTTTCCCGGCAACACACGAAATCGTGGTTTGCACGTCACAATTCACTGATACAATTATAGAATTCTGAGAAGTGTGGGACGATGGAATGGCCGGCGGGGCAGTGGTGACTATGCGTGGGGGATCTGCGGGCTGGAACGAAAATGAGCTTTCGATTTGGGTGACCGGCCAGAATCAGGAGATCATCCGACAGTTCATCTGGGACATCGCCTCGATCAACGTCCATCTTGAGGGAATCCGACAGTTCTGGGCCAAGGAGCTCGGCATCAGCGGACCGCAATGGATGATCCTGATGGCCGTCAGCGACCTCGATCGCGGCAACGGCGTGCCGGTCAAGGATGTGTCCGCCATGCTCCACGTCGACCCCTCCTTCGTCACCACCCAATCCAAGATGCTCGAGAAGAATGGCTTCATGCGGCGCGTCGCGTCCCGCGAGGATGCCCGCGTCGTACTGATGTCGCTGTCCGACAAGGCCAGCAAGAAGATCTCCGCGCTATCAACCCGCAGGGAGTCGCTCGGGGATTTCATTCTCAGCGATTTCGACGAGCAGGCCTTGAAGGAGATCGGACAGCACATGTCCCGGCTCAAGAGTCGCCTCGAAAAAGCGACACTGATGCTGGAAGTCGAGAGCTGAACGTCGCCGGGTGAGCGGCGGTCAATCGACCGAGCCGCGCCCCTACTTCGTCCCTGCGCGCAGGCGATCGACAATCCAGTCGAAGATGAACTCGTTGCCCACGGTCGGAATATCGATCTGGGCGGGCGGGGCCACCGTTTCCGACGCGCGAAAGATCTTCAGTTCGATGTCGAGGCCGTTTTGTTTCATGACGCGGCAACATTCCGTGACGTGATCGACATCGAGCCAGTCGCGCTCGCCCATCGCAACCAGGACCGGGCATTTGATATTGGCGGCGACACTGCTGCTGTTGAAGCCCTCGATTTCACTCGGACAGCCCAGACCAGCCCGGCCTGAAATGCGGCTGGCAATAAACGCGCGCTCGTGAAGCTCCCAGATTCCGGCATCGCAAACAGCTGCTGCAAAGCGGTCGTCGAGATTGGCGCCGCGCGTCGCAAAGGCAGCTCCCAGGCCGTCTCCGAAGATCGCAATTCGCTCCTGATCGATATCGCTGCGGTCGGCCAGGAAATCGACCCAGCCGCTGATCGCCGTTTCGACCTCATACCGACAAGGCGACCCGATCATCTCCTGGCTATAGGATTGACCGGGCAGATCGACGAGCAACAGCGAGAGACCGCGGTCCAGCGCGTAGCTGGGCACCCTGTGCAGATGCTCTTCCTTGTAGTGGCCCTGCCCGACGACGCAGAGAACGACCGGCAGCGGCCGCGTCGCGCGCGGCGCAGGAACGAAGTATCCCTGCAACACACCATCCCGCCACGGGATCTCGACGACCTCGCCGGCAGGCGTTGCATGCTGCACGTAAAGTCGGGCACAATCCTGCATCAAGGCGATGGCGGCGCCCTGCCGCGGATCGCTGCAAGCGAGCATGACCTGAGCAGTGCGATAGTAGTTGGCTGCGCGCAGCCAGTTGCTCAGCGCCGTCGGGATGCGGCCGCTGGCCAGCGCCTCCGCGGCGCGCTCACGGTTGATATCAGCCGCACTATGCCATTCGCGATACCAGCTCTCGTCATCGCGCGGATTGATGCGCTCCGCCGCCAGGAAACATTCCGAAACGGTACTTCCGCCTTCCTGCGCCGCGCGCAGCACGCGCAGGAACTGCAGCGAAAAGTCTTCATGGCCAGGCCATTGCTGCCAGCCGCGCCCCTGCGACGATGGGATGGCCCTGCCGAAATCGATAATGGTCACATCCCTGGCCCTTGACGGAGATCGCTTGAAAGATCGACGAGAAGCATGGGTCTTGCGCCCATTTGTGTACTGCCAGACACACTCATGAGTCCGACTTTTCAGCAGTATTATCCGCGCTTTACGAGGGGGCAAGCATGATTATTATACCGCAACTGCACCAATTGAATGCTGCAGCGCCAACGAATTCTGCATCCAGGCCCGATGCCGCGTAACTCGCGCGAAGGCTTGTTACTTCGGGACGACGGCCTGTGCATCGACCCAGATTTGCGCATCGCTTTCACGCACCGGATAGCGTCGCAAACCCCTGCTCGGCCAACCCGGCGACATGCTGCCGTCTGCCAGATCGAACCAGGCCAGATGACGCGGACAGTGCAGCCGGCGATCGGCGACACGGCCAAGGCTGAGATCGGCCTGCTCATGCGGACAGGCGCGCTCGCAGGCGTAGATCGTCTCACCATCCTGCACGATGAGAACACCGAGGCCAGCCACGTTGACGCAAACGATCGTCTGTTCGGTCAGGCGCTCGCGTGAGCAGACCGCGACCCATCGGGCGGGATTGTCGTCATCCGCCAAGATAGGCCCGTCGGACATGCTCGTTCTCGATCAGCTCCGCTCCCGCGCCGGACAGCACGACACGCCCAGACTCCAGCAGATAGGCATGATCGCACATCTCGAGCGCCGCAAAGGCATTCTGCTCAACTAGCAAAACAGTCGTGCCGGCATCGCGGATCGCGCGGATGATCGCAAAGGTGCGCTCGACGATGTTGGGCGCGAGACCGAGCGAGGGTTCATCGAACATCATAAGGCGCGGGCGCGACATCAATGCACGGCCGATGGCCAGCATCTGCTGCTCGCCGCCGGACAGCGTGCCAGCCGCCTGCTTGCGGCGTTCGGCGAGGCGCGGGAATTCGCCATAAATGCGATCGCGGTCCACTGCGACTTCGCTCGTGTCCGAGCGCAGATAGGCGCCCATGTCGAGATTTTCGGCCACCGTCATATGCGGAAAAACGCGACGTCCTTCCGGACAATGTGCGATGCCCTTTGTGAGCACCCGCTGCGCGCCAATGCCGGTGATGTCTTCGCCGTCGAAATGCAGACTGCCGGAGCGCGACGGCACGAGGCCCGAGATCGCCCGCAGCGTCGTGCTTTTGCCGGCGCCATTGGCGCCAATCAGCGCCACGAGCTGGCCGGCCTTGACCGAAAGCGAAATGCCCTTGAGGGCTGAGATCTGGCCATAGGCGCAGACCATGTCACGGATCTCAAGCATGGACTGCGACCTCCTTGACCACATCCTTCGCGCTCTGACCGAGATAGGCTTCGATCACTGCGGGATTCTTGCGGATTTCGTCGGGCGGTCCTTCGGCGATGATGCGTCCGTAATTCAACACCACGATGCGATCCGACACGCTCATCACCATTGGCATGTCGTGCTCGACCAAGAGGATCGTGACGCCACGATCCCGGATATTGCGGATCAGCTGCACGAAAGTATGTGTCTCCGACGCGTTCATGCCGGACACAGGCTCGTCCAGCAGCAGCATCTTCGGCTGCGCGGCTAGCGCCAGTGCAACACCAACGAGACGCTGCTCGCCGTAGGAGAGTGAACCGGCGAGGTCGTTGGCGCGGGCTTCGAGGCCGATCCAGCGCACCAGTTCGGCCGCGCGCGCGCGCTGGGCTTTCTCCGATGCGCGGGCGCGTGGCAGACCGAGAATGGCTTCGGCGAGGCCGAGCTTGCCTTTAAGCTCGCCTTGGCGATGCAGGCCGATCAGCACATTGTCGTAGACGGTGTCGTTCGGAAATACGCTGGTGCGCTGAAAGGTGCGGATCAGGCCGAGATCCGCGATTTCATGCGGCTTCTTGCCCTTGAGGTCCGCGCCGCAATAGTTCACCGCGCCCTTGGTCGGCGTGAGGAAGCCGGTCATGACGTTGAAGGCCGTGGTCTTGCCGGCGCCGTTCGGCCCGATCAGGCTGACGATCTCGCCTTTGTCGACATGGAAATTCATGTCCGAGATCGCGACGAGGCCACCGAAATGAACGGCGACGTGTTCAATGCTGAGGACTGTCTCGGCCATCACGCGTGCTCCTCGGCGGTGCGTTCGGAGACCGCGATGGACGCTCGTCTGGTTCCACCGGCACGGGCCAAACCGAGTTTCGCGGCAAACGACGGCACGATGCCGCGCGGCATGACGAACAGGATGACGATCAGCACCACGCCATAGGTGATCCACTGTGCCTCCGGCGGCATGATCGGCCGCAGGAACACAGGCAGCAGGCCAAAGATGACGCCGCCGACCACAGGCCCGGCCAGCGATCCCTTACCGCCCGACACCACCATGATCACCATGGTCACCGTCAAGATGAAAGCGAACACGTCGGGATCGATGATGCGGATGTAATGCGCGTAAAGGCTTCCCGCCGCGCCGGCAATACCGGCAGAGATCACGGCAGCCAGTGTCAGCGTCTTTGTCACATCGATGCCGACGGCGACAGCCAGCGTCTCGTTCTCCATCAGCCCGCGCATGGCCCGGCCGTAATGGGAGTGAACGAGGCGCGAAATCAGAAAGTAGGAGATCGCAGCAACGGCCAATACCAGATAGTAGTTGTGAAATTTCGTCTTCAGCACGAGATAGCCAAGCCCTGGCAGCCCGATGGTGATCGACGGAATATTGGTCAACGCCAGCGGACCTTGCGTGAGCTCGACCCAGTTCAGCGCCACCAGCCGCACCACTTCGGCGAACGAGATCGTGACGATGACGAAGTATGCGCCGCGCACGCTGAAAGACAGGCGTCCAACCAGATAGCCGCAGAAGCCCGAGATGACGATCGCCAGAAAGAAGCCTGCAATCGGCGGCCACGGCACGTGGACGATGTGGAAATCGCCATAGATCGGGACGTCGAAGCCGAGCGATGTCAGCGCGCTGACATAGGCGCCGATGCCGAAGAAGGCGATATGGCCAAGACTGAGCTGGCCGGTGAAGCCGAGCAGCAGATTGAGGCTCATGGCGCCGATGATGAAGATGCCGGTCGTGATCAGCGCATTGAGCAGATACGGATCCGTCAACCACATCGGCACAGAGATGAAGAAGGCAAGACAGAGGAGCGTGACAATCTGTTTCATCCGACGCGCTCCGCCCGTGCAAACAATCCTGTCGGCTTGAAGATCAGCACCATGATGATGATCAGGAAGCCCATGGCATCGCGATAGCCCGACGAGATGTAGCCAGCACCGAGCTCTTCAGCGAGTGCGAGAATGAAGCCGCCGATGACAGCGCCGGTGATATTGCCGAGGCCGCCAAGAATGACGATGGCGAAGGCCTTCACCGCGGCGAGATCGCCCATTTGCGGGAACACGACATAGACCGGACCGAGCAACGCACCAGCGGCAGCCGCAAGGCTCGATCCGATGGCGAAAGTCGATGTGTAGATCAGGCTGACATTGACCCCCATCAGTGCGGCGGTGTCGGAATCCTGGAAGGTCGCGCGCATCGCCTTGCCGAGTTTGGTGAGATTGATCAGTGAGTAGGCGAGCACGATCAGCAGCGCGGCGGCGAACAGCACGAACAGGCGAAGCCAGGACACGGACACAGGTCCGATCACCAGCGGCGCGTCGGGAAACGGATTGTCGATCGACTTGGCAACGCCACCCCAGATCCACAGCGCGCCGGACTGCATCGCGATCCAGGCACCGATCATCACCAGCATGGTAGTGTCGATATCGGCGCCGCGCAGCGGCCGCAGCAGCGTGATCTCGATGACGGCACCCAGCAACCAGCCCGCGACGATCGCCACCGGCAGCGCCACGAAGAAATTCAGCCCGAGCTGATGCACGACAATGAACATCATATAGGCGCCGAATGTGTAGAGGATGCCGTGGGTGAAGTTCACCACGTTCATGATGCCGAAGATCAGCGTCAGCCCGATGCCGAGCAGCGCATAGGTGCCGCCGAGCACAAGCATATTGACGAGGTGTTGCAGGAGCTGGTCCACGAGCGGCCCTAAAGGTTCGAGTAAGGTGCTAACCTCTCCCCGCCTAGCGAAGCTTTGCTTCGCTAGGCGGGGAGAGGTCGGAGCCGAGCGACAGCGAGGCTTCGGGTGAGGGGGAGCCAGTGTTTCACTCGCAAGTGCCCCTCACCCCACCCCTCTCCCCGCAAGAGCGGGGAGAGGGAGCTCGCTGCCGGAATTCGTCTGGATCAGAGATCCTTCATCACGATCTTGCCGCCGGAGATTTCGACCAAATAGACATTCGGGAAGCTCTGGCCGCTCTCCTGACCTGCAGGACCCGACTTCTTGAAGATGATGTCGCCGTTCAGTCCCTTGACGTCGATCTTCCAGAGCGCGTCCTTGATCGCTGCCGGCTCGGCTTTGCCGGCCTTCTCGATGGCGGCCGCGATGGTGCGGATGCCGTCATAGCCGCGGAAGCTCTCTGTGCAGCCGGCGAAATCGAAGCCGCGCTTCTTCCACTCGTTGATGAAATAGGTGGTGGCTTCCGGGTTGGGCGTCTTTTCCGGCATCCACGGCAAGAACGTCGTCAGATGCATGGTGTCGTTGGCAGCGGCACCGGCCTGCGCGATGATCTGATCGGGATTCTGTGAACCGCCGGTAGTGATGATCCGCTTCTTCAGGCCGAGTGCTGCGGCCTGCTTGAAGATCAAAGTGAGCTGGTCGACCGCAGCCGTGATGATCACGGTCTCGGAATCCGTTGCCTTGATCTTGGCAAGCTGCGCGCTCATGTCCTGCGCCGACTGGTCCATGGTCTCGACGAGACCGATGGTGATGCCTTTTTCCTTCATCATCTTGCTGAAGTCCTCGGCGGTGCCGCGGCCCCAGTCATTGTTGATCACGAGAAAGTCGACTTTCTTCAGCGCCAGCTTGTCGACGATGTTCTTGAACGCAGCCGCCTCGACAAAGGACGGTGGCGAGATACGGAACACGTAAGGATTGCCCGAGGTGGTGATCTTGCTCGCCGACGAGGTCTCGACGACCATCGCGGTTTCGTATTCGACCAGCTTCGGCATCACCGCCAGCGTGAGGCTCGAGCCCCAGGCGCCGAGCATCACCGGCGTCTTGTCGCGGGTGATCAGCTTTTCGGCGACGGCAGCGGCTTCGGTCGGGTTGCTCTTGTTGTCCTCGATGACGAGTTCGATCTTCTTGCCGAGCAGGCCGCCCTTGGCGTTGATTTCGTCGGCGGCGATCTTGGCGCCGTTGACGACATAGGTACCCGACGCGGCGAAGGCGCCGGTCAAAGGCTCGTTGACGCCGATCTTAATGGTTTGCGCAGTGGCGGCGCTGCTCAGGAAAGCAATGGCCAGGGCGGTCGCCGAGGCGGCTTTGATGGTCCGTATCATGTGGTCCTCCAGTGTTACGCTGATGAAACTTGCGCAGTCCAAACCCCGCCGCTCGCATGTCCGCGCGAACGTCGATCTCTCACGCCGATCCTCCGCGCCCGGTGAGGCGGCGAACGACATTCGTCGCGCGCTCACGCAGGAGACCAAGGATCAGCGAAACACCATTCAGATCGGCTGCCGCTGACGGCGCCGATGTCACATCGCCCGACAGGCGGCGATCGAGATTGCCGGCGAATTCCGCGACCAGCCGCGCCGCGAGATCGCGCACCAGCCCGCTGCGACCGACCTGTGCCAGCATGCCGGTGAGGCTGTAGCCGATGGAAAGCTCCACACGCGTCGCCGCGCCGTCATCCTGCGGCACCAGCCGGTAACGGATTTCGCCTTGCGTGGTGGAGCGGCTGCGCTGGTCGCTGCCTATGCCGAGAATGCGGCCGGCGAGATCGGCCTCGTTGCGCTCAACGCGGGCGGCGCCGTTGAAGTTGGCCGAAATCGGCCCGATCTTGACGCGGATCGCGCCTTCGACACGCTCGGGTCTGGGCGCGCCGACCAGCGTGGCGCCCGGCAGGCACGAGGCGACGGCCGCGATGTCATCGAACAGTGCAAAGACTTTTGCAGGTGCATGCGCGACAGTGAATTGCTGCTCGAGCGTGGTCGATGGCGTGAAGTCTGGAATGTCCAGCGGTGCGACGGCGGCAGCCGGTTCGGATACAGCAGGCTGCGCGGGCATCAGCTTCTGGGAGCTGACACAGGCTTTGTGCCCTGACCCTGCCGGTCCCAGCACCTTGCGCCCGCCATCCGGCTCCGGCGCGATATCGCGCGCGCGGCGCTCGGTGATGACCGACTGCACGGCACGGACGATACCGACGTAGCCGGTGCAGCGGCAGAGATTGCCTGACATGCCGATGCGGATCTGGTTCTCGTCGGCATCCGGCAGGCGCTTCACCAGATCGCGCGCCGAGACCAGCATGCCCGGCGTGCAGTAGCCGCATTGCAACGCGTGTTCGCGGGTAAAGGCGGCGCGCAGCTCCGTGGCAATCTCGTCATCATCAAGACCTTCGATGGTGGTGACATCGGCGCCATCGCATGCCACCGCATAAGTGATGCAGGAGCGCGTCGGTACGCCATCGACCAGGATGGTGCAGGCGCCGCAGACGCCATGCTCGCAGCCGAGATGCGTCCCCGTGAGATCGAGCGTATCGCGCATCAGGTCGGCGAGACTCGTGCGCGGCTCGACATCCCTCTTCACGGCACGGGTGTTGACGGTGAGTTCGACCGAGTTCATGCCGCGGCCTCCGCAACAGCGCGGCGCAGAATGGTGACGTGAATATGCCGATCGGCGGCATCGGCCATGCCGGCCTTCGACAGCAGGGTGTCGGCGACGCGCGCGTCGAAGCGCGACTTGAAATCGCTGGTGATACGCCCGCCGAACAGTTCTTCGGCATTCTCAACGATGATCGGCGCGGCTTCGACTGCGCCAATGACGATACGTGCCCTGCCAGCTTCTGGATTGATCAGCACCGCGCCAATGGCATGGGCGAACTCGCCCGTCTTGCGGCAGCTCTTCACATAGCCCCAGCGCGCGGAGCGAGACATCGCCGGCACGCGCACGGCTTCCAGCATCTCGCCGGGCTGCAGCACGCTTTCCAGCGCACCCAGCATGAAATCCTTCATCGCAACACGCCGCGCTCCGCTTGCACTACGCAACGACAGCGTCGCGCCAAGTGCGGCGAAAGTGGAGACCCAGTCCGCGGACGGATCGGCATGGCTGAGCGAACCACCGACGGTGCCGCGGTTGCGCACCGCGCGATAGGCGATGGCGGAGGCCACGCGTTGCATCGCGCCGCGGGTGACGTCGGGAATGCGGCCATCCTCGATATCGGCATGGGTGACGCAGGCGCCGATCACCAGCTCATCGCCGGCGACTTCCACATGCTTCAGCTCGGCGAGCCCGGTGATATCGACGATGGTGTCGGGAGCCACCAGACGCAGATTCAGCATCGGCCCGAGCGACTGGCCTCCGGCCATGATCTTGATCACGCCATCGCCAGCCATTGCGGCTAAGGCCGAGGCGACGTCGCGCGGGCGCTCATAGGCGAAAGGTGCCGGCTTCATGCGGCGGTCCTCTTCGCATCGCGCGCTGCGAGAATGCCCTGCAGCACGCGGCGCGGCGTGATCGGCGACTGCAGCATCTCGACGCCGAGACCGCGCAGCGCATCGTTCACCGCATTGCCTATGGCCGCCGGCGGCGCGATGGCCCCGCCTTCGCCGATGCCTTTCACGCCGAACTTGGTGTAAGGCGACGGCGTTTCCATGTGATCGAGCCACGGCATTGGCACTTCGGTCGGACCGGGCAGCAGATAATCGGCCAGCGTCGTGTTGAGCGGCTGGCCGGCGCGATCAAACGGCATCTCCTCATACAGCGCTGTGCCGATGCCCTGCGCGAGACCGCCATAGATCTGGCCATCGACGATCATCGGATTGACCAGCACGCCGCCGTCCTCAACGATGACGTAATCGAGAATCTCTACATCGCCGAGATCGGGATCGACAGCGACGGTGACCGCATGCGCGGCGTAACTAAATGTACCGCTGTCGCGCTGCGGCTTGTAGCCGGAGGTCGCTTCCAGCCCGCCGGGGTCGACATCGCCGGGCAGATCCTGCGGGCGGCGATACCAGGTGTGCGCGATTTCCTTCAGCGTGACGCTGCCATTGGGTCCGCGGATCTCGCCATCCACCAGCACCACATTGGCTTCGTCGACCTGCAGCAGCTTGGCGCCGATCTTCTTGGCGCGTTCGCCGAGTTCGTGACAGGCCGTGGCGACGGCACCACCGGCCATCACCATGCAGCGCGAGCCCCAGGTGCCGGTCGAATACGGCGTCATCGCCGTGTCGCCATGGACCACGCGAATCTTGCCGACATCGACACCGAGCATCTCGAATGCGACCTGCGAGAGCGTCGTCTCCAGACCCTGACCGTGCGAATGCACCCCGACCTTCAGTTCGAGTCCACCATCCGGCGTCAGTCGCGCGGTGGCCTGTTCATGGCCGGGCACCATGGGAATGCCCCAGCCGGAATAGACCGAGGTGCCATGTGCGGCTTGCTCGCAATAGATCGAGAGACCGACACCGATCAGCCGGCCGTCATCCTCGCCCTTGCGCTGCCGCGCACGGATGCCATCGATATCGATCTGCGCGACAGCGCGGCGCAGCACCTCGGGATAATCGCCACTGTCGAAATGTTTCTTTGTGATATTGTCGAACGGCATCTGCTCCGGCCGCACCAGATTGCGCAGCCGGACGTCGCCGGGCTCAAGCCCTGCTTCCGCCGCGACAAGATCGAGCATCAGTTCCAGCGCGAAACACACGCCGGTGCGGGCGACGCCGCGATAGGGCAGGATCGGACACTTGTTGGTGGCCACCGAATAGGTACGGCAGCGATAGGCCGGCATCTGATAGGGGCCGGGCAAAATGCTGACCACCTGCGCGGCTTCGAGGCAGGCCGAGAACGGATAGGACGAATAGGCGCCGGAATCGACCGTGGCTTCGCAATCGATGCCGCGCAGCGTGCCGTCGCGATCGGCATAGACGGTGATCTTGTAGTGATGCTCGCGGCAGTTGGAACTGGCGACCAAATGCTCGCGGCGATCCTCGATCCAGCGCACCGGGAAGCCGCGCTTCATGGTGAGCCATGACAGACAGACTTCTTCCGGCAGCAAGATGCCCTTGTGACCGAAGCCGCCACCGACATCCGGCGAGACGATCCTGATCTGTCCTTGATCCATCTCAAGGCAATCGGACAGACCGTTGCGCACAATGTGCGGCATCTGACTGCCCGTATAGAGCGTGAGCTGATCGAGACGATGATCGAACGTCGCGATGACACCCCGACCTTCGAGCGGCGACATGCATTGCCGCGCGGTCGAGATTTCGCGCGTCACCTTGATCGGTGCGTCGAGAGCGCTGGAAATATCGAGTTCGAAGAAGCTTTCGAGAAAGACGTTGTCGCCCCAGTGCTCATGCACCAGCGGCGAGCCGGGCTCGCGAGCCTTGAGCATGTCATAGACGGCGGGCAGCTCTTCGAGATCGAGCGTGACGGAGGCCGCGATATCTTCAGCCTCGGCACGCGTCGGCGCGACGCACATGGCGACGAGTTCGCCGACCTGACGAATTTTGTCGGTGGCCAGAATGGGTTGATCGGACGGCTTGAAGCCGGCCAATCCCGTGATCGCGCGGATCGGCTTGATACCGACAAGATCGGCAGACGTGAACACCACATCGCGGTAACGCTCGGGAATATGAATCGCCCGGATTCGCGCATGCGCTAGCGGACTGCGCACGAACGCGACGTCCTGCAATCCCGCCAGCCTGATATCGCCGACGAATTGCCCGCGCCCGCGCATGAGGCGATCGTCCTCCTTGCGCGGTACGCGCGCGCCGACGCCCTGCTTTGAAGCAGGCGCGGCGGGCGAGATATCTCGCTCATTGCGCATCGACGAACTCCCGGCGTCTTCCGGATTGACTAGCGAGCTGGCTTGCAAAGCTCAGGCCGCAACGGCCTGAGGAAGGATCGGAGCGATCGGATCGAAGCGGGTGCCCGCGCGCAGGCAGAAGGCCGGCTGCAGCAGGCCGTTCGCAATCACGTCGGTGTTCTCGTTGTCGCGCAGGATGTAACGACCGGGCTTTTCGACGAGCACCGAAACGTCGGCATCCATGCCGACCTTGAGCGAGCCGATCTTGTCGGACAGGCCGATCATCTTGGCCGGGTTCGACGTCACCATCGGCACCACCTGTTCCAGCGTGAGACCGAGCGAAATCATCGAACTCATCGCCTGCACCAGGCTGAACTTGGCCTGGCCCTTGAACGGATGGTTCTCGTCATCCTCGTGCTCATCCGGCGTGCCGGCAGGCGCAGGCACCTCGGTGTTGTAACCGTGGATGTCGGCACCGAGTGTGTTCGGCACGATGCCAGCGGCAATCGCCTTCTTGGCAAGGCGATAGGAGAAGTGGCTGCCATGACCGACATCGATCTTGAGGCCGCGGTCGATCGCCGCCTGGATCACCGGATGCACCTCGCCTTCGCGATTGACGAAGCCACCGGGATGCCGCGTGAACGGGTGCGCGAGCACGTCACCTTCCTTCAGCAGCGGAATCACGCGCTCCAGAATCGTATCGACGTCTTCGCCGTTGTTGCCCGATTCCGGCAGCCCCCAGAGCTGGCCGAAATGCACGTAAACCGGCAATTCCGCGCGCTTGCCTATTTCGGCCGCCATTTCCATCACGCGAATGCCCCAGCGCGCGAAGCCGCCGATTTCCGCATGGGCCTTGATGCCGCGAACGAGATCGCGATTGGCCACCGCCGATTTCACGGTCGCGTCGATATCGACGCCATCCGGGCTGTAGAGGTTGGGATAGAAATGCCCTTCGAGACCGCCGACGAGATAGGCCGACAGAAACGCATAGACGCGCGATTTTGCGGGCTCGGCGATGAAGTGACGAAAGCCTGGCAGGGTCATGCAGGACGGGCCGCCCTGGTCGATCAGCGTGGTGACGCCGGATTGCACGCCGACCATGTCGGGCTGCATGCCGAAACGACCGCTGACGTATTGAAAGACGTGCGCGTGGGTATCGATCAAGCCCGGCAGCACCAGCTTGCCCGTCACATCCACCACTTCCTTCGCGCTGGTCGGCAGAATATCGGACTGCACGGCGGCAATCTTGCCATTGCGAATGGCGACATCCTTGATGCCGTCAACACCGGCGGCGGGATCGATAACACGACCACCGCGCAGCAGCAGGTCGAATGAGGCGGTAACGGACATGGCGGTCTCCTTGCGTTCCGGCGGACATTAGAGATCCACCAAAATACGAAGCATACTTCGTATTTTACAAAAGCAAAGTCCGTGCCATAAACATTGCGATGCGGTAGTTTTTCAACGCGCTCGCACCATACGAGTCGTAGCCGACACAAGGAGAGACTGCGTTGCCCCAGGCCAAGCCGCGCCGTGACAAGCCCGTCCACAAGCCCTGGCCGCTGGCCCAGCGACCGGGATTTTTGATCAGACGGCTACACCAGATCCATGTCGCGCTGTTCCAGGAAGCCTGCAGTGCCTTCGAGATGACGCCACTCCAATACAGCCTGCTGTCTGCATTGGCGGCGCGCGGAACTGCCGATCAGACCAGCTTAGCTGCTGATATTGCTCTGGATCGCACGACCACGACCGGCGCGCTGAAGCGACTCGAAGCACGCAGGCTGGTCGAGCGTCCGGTCAGCGACGATGACCGCCGCGCCCGCGTCTGCCGGCTCACACCGACCGGTGCAGCCCTGCTCGACAAGATCGAAACCGCCGCACGCGAGGCGCACCGCGCCACGCTCGGCAACCTCACCAAGACGGAACAGACTGCGTTTATTGCCATGATGCAGCGCATTGTCGCAGCGAACAGCAGCCGCGACGGAGCCGCTGATCTATCGGATTGAAGGTCGCCAAGGCGGCTCTTCCCAGATTAGAGCGACTATAAATTAATCAGCCTGATCGCCGCGCAGGCAGACAATTATTCAGGACCGCAGCACCAGCCGTTCATCAGGCGGTGCAATTTCGGTGACGAGATCGCGAATCAGCGCCTTTTTCGGTAGCGGCGCGAGCGTCGTCATTCCCTCTTTGAGCCGAACCGTGCAGGCGTAATCGACCTTGCCATCGATCAGCATCATGCATTCCTTGCATGCATTCGCATTGATGCAGGAGAAGCGAAACGCCAGCGAAGGATCCATGCTGCGCCTGATGGCACGCAAGCCATCGAGAATGGACTGGCCGTGTTCGAAGGGAATGTCGAACGTGTCCTGATGCGGTGCTTCGCCGAGTGCGCCGCGCTGAATGCTGAGCGTCGCCTTCATGCGGCGGCCTTTCCGGTGGTGGGCATCACTTTGCGCAGGGTCATGTCGCCATCCGACATCGACACGATCTGGTTGACGCTCCACGCATCGTTCAGACCGAGATGATCATCACGCTGATGCGCGCCGCGGCTTTCGGTACGCGCCAGCGCCGGTACGGCAACCGATTGTGCGACAGTGAGCATGTTGCGCAGATCGAGCCAGTCGGCCAGTACAGGATCAAACGCGTCTGCAGATGCAAATGGCGTATCGCCGATATCGGCCTTCAATTGCGCAATCTGAGAAATCGCCGACCGCAATTTCGCATCAGTGCGGAACGGACCGACGTCGTCGGCCATCACGGTCTGCAGCTTCGCGATGACCGCTGCGGGATTTGGCGTATCACGTTTGCTGGCACTGCGCAGCAGATCGATTGCAGGCTTCGCCGCATCGGCTGACCACATCGACGTGCCCTGCTTCGCGCGCTCAGCGGCGCTGCGTCCTGCCCGCGCGCCGAACACGAAGGCTTCGGTGATCGCATTGCCCGACAACCGATTGGCGCCATTGGCGCCGCCGACCGCCTCCCCGCAGGCATAGAGCCCGGGCACGCCGGTCGCCATCGTCTCGTCCACGCGGATGCCGCCCATATGATAATGCGCGATCGGGGCAACCTCGACCGGGCGCTGCGCGAGATCGATGCCGTTCTCTGCGAGCCGATCCACCACTGGCCCGAATGCCTTGCGAATTTCAGCTTCCGGCACATGCTGGAAGCTGAGATAGGCGCCGCCGGCGGGGCTGCCGCGGCCCGCTTCGACTTCCTTGGTGATCGCATAGGTGGCCAGATCGCGCGTCAGCACATAGGTGCCGTCGCTACGCTTGTCCCGCGTCGCATAATCCTCTTCGAATTCGCGCATCTCGGAATTGAGCAGCTTGCCGCCAAGCTTGTAGCGGAACGGGTCCCACATGATCGGATCCATCCCGACAAGGCGCGGTGCCAGATGACCGATCGGGAAGAACTGCACGAACTCCATGTCGATCAGTTCGGCGCCGGCGCGCAATGCCAGCGCATAGCCGTCGCCCCCCATATTGGATGACGCGCTGTTGCGGCGATAGAGGCCGGTGAGCCCGCCCGTGGCGATGATCACAGCCTTCGCCGCCAGCGTCACCGCCTGCCCCGTTGGCAGATGCAGCGCCGTGGCGCCGCAGGCTTCGCCATCACGCAATGCGATATCGACAATAGTGAGATCGCCTATGCGGCGAATGCCGCTCGCATTATTCAGCTGCGTGCGCAGCGTCTTCGACACTGCGGGGCCCGTCGAGAGAAAATCCACATAGGCACAACGCGGCCGATCATGGCCCGGCGCCTGCGCCTGCTTGATATGGCCGTCCTCGCGCGCCCAGCCGACCTTCCACGCATCCATTTCGCGCAGCCGCTGCGGGCCATCTTCACAAAGCAGCGCCGCAAGACGTTCGTCGCAGAGCCCGCGGCCGGCCGCGAGCGTATCGGCAAAGTGATGTTCCCAGTGATCTGGTGTCTGCTCGCCCAAAGCGGCTGCGACCGTCATCTGCGCCATGACAGTGGCGCCGCCGCGCCCGATCAAACTGCGATCGGCAAGAATGACGGCCGCGCCACCCTTCGCCGCTTCCAGCGCCGCATACATGCCGGCACCACCGGCGCCGATCACGAGAACATCGGCTTCGAGATGGGTGGGAACCGAAGTATTGGGAGAAGATGATGTCATGATCAGGCGAGCGTCTCTTCAAACAAAGGCGTTGTCAGCAACCATCGCCGTGCCAGAACCATGCCATGCGGCATCTCCCGTCGTCAGATCTCCGTGCGCAGGATCGCCCGCGCCAGTGTCTGTGCACGCGGAACGATGCTCTCTATGTCCAGCCACTCCAGGTCGGTATGGACATTGCCGCCGACCGGGCCAAGACCGCAGAGCGTCGGCGTGCCGACGCTGGCGGTAAAACCGGAATCCGCACAACCGCCGGCGAATTCGCCGGTCAGCGTGGTGAGGCCCGAGTCGACAGCGGCCGCCTGATAGGCTTCGAACATCGCCTTGGCGGCGGCGTCCTGCACCAGCGGCAGGAATTCGCCGTTGATGTGCAGCTTCGCCGTCGTGCCTGGCACGGTCGACGTCGCAATGATGCTTTCGATCGCGCCCATGATGGTCGCGCGATCGGCGGGATCGATGTAACGGAAGTCGATCTCGCCTTCGGCATGCGGCGCCGTGGTGTTGACCGATTGGCCGCCCGATACGAGGCCGACATTCAGCGTGATGCCCTTGTCCATATCGGTCAGTGCATGAATCTGCACGATCTTATGCGCGAGCTCGCCAATGGCGCTGATGCCGACAGAGAAGTTATTGCCGGAATGCGCGGCCTTGCCGAATACCTCGAAGCGCATGAACACGCCGCCCTTGCGGCCGGTGGTGATATTCCCGGTCGGACGCCCCGGCTCCGAATTATAGACCGCGCGGGCGGCACGGCCCTCGCGCTCGATGATCGGCCGCGACGAGCGCGATGCGATCTCCTCGTCGCCGGTGATCAGGAGCTTGATCGGGCACGGCGCGGCATCGAATTTCTTCAGGGCAGCGGCAACGAATACGTTGATGACCACGCCGGCCTTCATGTCGGCGACACCAGGCCCATGGGCCAGATTGTCCTTGATGGTGAACGGGCGCTTGGCGACTTCGCCCTTGGGAAACACGGTATCGCGATGGCCCATCAGCAGGATTGGCTTCTCGTTGCTGCCGGGCTTGGTGATCAGCCCATGCACGGCATCGCCATAGACATCATGAGGCTCGCGCCAGGTCTCGATGCCGTAGTCGGCAAAATGCTGCTCGAAGCGCGCGCCGACGGCATCGACACCTTCCTTGTCGAAGGAGCCGGAATCGATGTTCACGACGTCGCGCAACAGGTCGATCATCGGCTGCTTTTGCGAGGCAAGCCATTCGATAATCTGGGTTTCGGTAGTGTTTGACATGAATTGTCCTTCGGTCACTCTTGAGCGCTTGCGTTGCGCGTTCTTACTTCGCCATCGCCACGGCGGGCGACGCTACATTCGACCTGCGCATCATCATGCGCGCAATGGCTTCGCCGATCACCACCGTGGTGAAATGAGTGTTGGCGCGGCAATCCGACGGCATGATCGACGCATCGGCAATGCGCAGACCCTTGAGGCCCTTCACGGTGCCATCCGGATTGACCACGCCACCGGTGTCCTTGAAGCCGGTCATGCGACAGGTGCCGGCGGCGTGCTGGATATCACCGGTGTCACGGCGCAGCACGGCTTCGAGCTCGCGCGTCGGCAACGCCGCCGCCTGCGGCAGCGTCATGTCGGTATCGGTGAGGCGGATCCAGTCAGCGATGCCCGCCAGCGCCGGCTGCGTGGTGATCGCGGCAAGCCGCTTCACGGCATCGACCATCCGCAGCATGTCGCGGGGGTCAGCCAGCATGTTCTCCTCGACGATCGGATCGATCGTCGCATCGGTGGATGCAAGCTTCAGCGTGCCGCGCGAGAAGGCGTTGAACAGGCCGGCACCGATCGCACCGGGATTACCGATACCGCGATGATTGAACGCGATCAGGATCATGTCGCGCTTGCCGCCCTCAGCCAAACCCGACGAATAGGTCACACAGCAATTGGTATGGCGGGTGTCCTTATCCTTGGGCGCTATATCGTCCTGCAGCTTGATGGTGGTGCGAAACAGCGGATGATCGAAGAAATTCTGGCCGACGGGCAGATCGCATTCCACGGCGATGCCCATGTCCCTCAGCTCGTCTGCCGGGCCGACGCCCGAGCGCAGCAGGATCGCCGGGCTGTGGATCGAGCCACCACATAGCACGATCTCGCGCGCGCTGATTTCCTGCGTGCCTTGCCCCTCGAAGTGCACGATCACTCCGGTCGCCTGACCGTCCTTGATCACGACGCGATCGACCAGCGCATGACCGCGGATTTCGAGATTGGCGCGGCCACGCGCCGGCTCGAGATAGGCTTCATTGGTGGAGATACGCCGCAGGTCGCGGCTATTGATCGGATAGCAGGCAACGCCTTCGCCATCCGGCCCGTTGACGTCGTCGCACCAGGCATAGCCCGACGCCAGCGCCGCATCGCGCAAGCCATTGTCGATGGGCCCCCATGTCTCCGGCGGCGCGCGATAGACCGGCAGCGGACCACCACGGCCATGGCCGGGCCTGTCGCCGAAGTCCAGATCATCCTCGATCACCGAGAATAGCGGCATGACGTCCCTGGCCGACCAGCCGGTGCACCCCAGCGATGCCCATTCGTCGAATGCAGCGGCGACACCGCGGATCGCGATCTGGCCGTTCATCATCGACGAGCCTCCGAGGCCCTTGCCGCGCCAGTAGAAGCGCTGATCCTGTCCGGCAACGCGACGCGAATGCAGCTGCGGCCACTGCCACTTTTCCTGGAATTCGCGCTGGTGAATGATCGGGATCGGGTTCGCTGTGGTGACTTCCCACGGCGCATCCGCCGCGCGCCAGTCGAGCCCGGCTTCCAGCAGCAGCACGCGCGTGGCGGGATTTTCGGAGAGCCTGGCAGCCACGGCAGCGCCGGCAGATCCACCGCCGACGACGATCACATCATACATAGTGCTTCATTTCTTTCTGCTGCGGCGCCCTACGCCGATCTTGTCCGGCCGAACGCGTGCAAAATCCGTTCCCGCCATTATGCGCCCGGTGCACAGCAGACGCCAGCACGCGCGCTGCAGAGGCAACGCGCGGCAAAGGCATGGCGGTTGGAAAAATATGGCCACAAGTTGTGGCGGTGATGGATTGAACGGAAAGAGCCGCCTCAGAGGGGATCGCCAGGCTTCTTCGCCGGCGGATCCTCATCGAGAATCGCGCGCCATCCCGCACCTTCCAGATCCTCATACTGTCCGCTTTTCAGCGACCACATGAAGGCCCAGAGGCCGAGCAACCCAAGCGCGAGCGCCAGCGGCACGAGGACGACGAGGGACTGCATGGTTGGACCTATTTCAGCACGAGGCGGTTCTTCGACAGGAACATGCGCTGTCCGCCGGCCTCGCCTTCAAGCACCAGATCCCACAGTCCCGGCGCAAGTTCGGCGACCTTGCCGCGATAGACCACGCCCCCGGCCCCGATCAGCTCAACCGGCCGGTCCGCGCGACGATCGGCCGGCCGCTCCAGCCGCCCGGTGAAACTCAGCCCCGTGATCGGATCGCCGTGACGATCGCGCGCTTCGACACGGACCGCGGCATCACCTGCAGCATCGCGCTCGACATGCGCGCTGACCTTCCAGCCGCGACTGCTCTGGCCGCGCGCGGCCTCGATCTCGTTGCCGTAAGCGAGGCTCGCTGTATAGGGACTATCCACTTCGACACCCGGCAGCGTCTCCAGCGCGAATTTCATCATGACGACATTGACGCCGATGATCATGCCGAAAAACAAAATCAGGCAGATCAGGACGAACCGGCCGGTGATCGGACGAGGTGCGGCAACGGCGGCGCTCATACTGTTCTCCTTCACGGTGCAACGAAATGATCGGTCGCCGACGCCATGTCGCCATGGACGGCATCGGTGACCCGCATCACAAGCGGGATCGACTTCTCGGAATTGCCCGCCGCGGGCGCCGTCACCAGTACACGCAGTTCGGTAGTCTGGTCGCGGCCCAGCACGATCTCCGGCCGGCCCGATGACACCGCATCCATACCCACCACATGCACCGTGGCATTGACCGGCCCGTTGACGTCGAGCGTGACCACGCGGCCGGCGCCGCGCTTGTTCAAGAGGCGCACCGTATAGGCATTGCGGATCGAACCGTCGCTGAGGCGCACGGCAACCGGATTGCGGTCATGCAGCACATTGATATCGAGCAGCGAGCGGTTCAGCAGCGCATAGAGCATCACCGCACCGACAGCGACAATCATGCCGACATAGGCCACCGTACGCGGCCGGATGACGCGATAGATTTCGGACTTGCCCGCCTTGCGCCTGGCAATGTTGATGTCGGTGTCATAGCCGATCAGCCGGGTCGGCCGGCCGATCTTGCTCATCACGCCGTCGCAGGCGTCGATACACAACCCACACTGGATGCAATCCATCTGCAAGCCATTGCGGATATCGATGCCGACGGGGCAGACGTTGACGCATTGATAGCAGTCGATGCAGTCGCCTGCGGGTTGGCCGAGCGCGCGCAGCTCGGCCGCCTTCTTCAACGAGGTCCGCTGCTCACCGCGATCGGTCTTGTAGGTGACGTTGAGCGCCCATTCGTCGGTCAGGGCCGCCTGGATGCGAGGCCACGGACACATATAGAGACAGACCTGCTCGCGCATCCAGCCTGCCAGTGTGTAGGTCGTCGCCGTCAGGATCGCGATCCAGATATAAGCCAGCGCGGGCGCCTGAAAGGTGACGAGTTCCCTCACCAGCGTCGGCGCATCGTTGAAATAGAGCACCCAGGCGCCGCCGGTCCACCATGCGATCAGGAGCCAGATCGAATGCTTCATCGTCAGTTCGACGACACGCTGCAGCGTGAGCCCTTCGGCCTCCTTCTTCATCCGCTCGCGGCGGTCGCCTTCGATCAGGCGTTCGACGGCGAAAAACAAGTCGGTCCAGACTGTCTGCGGACAGAGATAACCGCACCAGACGCGACCACCGATGGCATTCATCAGGAACAGCGTGAGGGCGGCAAGGATCAGCAGGCCGGTGAAGAAATAAACTTCCTGCGGCCACAGCTCGATGGAAAAGAAATAGAAGCGACTGTTCGGCAGATCGACCAGCACCGCCTGATCGGGGGCACCGGGACCGCGGTTCCAACGCACGAATGGCAGCAGATAATAGATGCCAAGGCAAACCGCCATCAGCGCCCATTTGACGTTGCGATACCTGCCGGAGACCTTCTGCGGATAGACCTTCTTCTGCGCCGCATAGAGCGGGCCGTAGTCGAATTCCTGGGGCGTAACAGGCTTGTTCATGGAGTCACTCTCGTCCTTGGAATGACCCTAGACTTCGCCGGTGCGGTGCAATTGATGTACGTCAAACGCGCGAGCGCGATTGCCCGCACGCGCTATGACTTATTGTCCACCCCCCAGCGAGTGGACGTAGATCGTCAGTGCCTTGATGGTCGCCGGATCGAGACGGCCAATCCAGGCCGGCATCACGCCGTTGCGGCCATTGGTGATGGTTTCGACGATGGTCGCTTCGTCCGACCCGTAGAGCCAGATATTGTCGGTCAGGTTCGGCGCCCCCATGTCGGGATTTCCCTTGCCGGCGTCGCCGTGACACGAGGCGCAGTTGTCGGCGAACAGCTTCTGGCCGGCATTGGCGTCGTACCCCTTGGCCGTCGGCAATCCCGACAGTGAGCGCACGTAATTCGCAACCGTCTCGATCTCCGGCTTCTTCAACATGCCGTCGCGGCCGAAGGCCAGCATCGATCCCTCATGCGATTCCGCATGGGCGGAACGCGCGCCGAACTGGATGGTCTTCTCGATCTGCTCCAGCGTGCCGCCCCACAGCCAGTCGTCATCGTTCAGGTTGGGGAAGCCCTTGGCACCGGCCGCACCAGTGCCGTGACACGGCGCGCAATTGTCGCCGAACACCACACGGCCTCTGGCACGCCCCAGTGCCAGCAGCGCCGGATCCTTCTCGATGTCCGCGAGCGGTGCAGCGCCGAGCGCCGCCATCTTGCCTCCGCGGATCTTCTCGAGATTAGCGAGATCGACAGCGACATCCGCGCGTGACGAATAGCCCATGACGCCCGTCGCGTAGCTCTGCACCAGCGGCCAGGACGGATACACGACCCAATAGCCGAGCGCCCACACGATGGTGAGATAGAAAGTCATCACCCACCAGCGCGGCAGCGGCGTGTTGAGTTCTTTGATGCCGTCCCAGGAGTGACCTGTGGTGGTCTTGCCGGTGGCCTTGTCGAATTCACCTTCGTGATCGCTCATGATCTGATCAATCCTCTCGCAACGGCTGACGCGCGGCTGCGTCAAACATCGCCTTGTTGCGGGGCCACAAAGCGTAAGTCAGAATTGCGATGAAGATTCCGACAAAGACCGGCGTCCAGAATGTGAGGACGAGGTTCGACGCGAAGTTCTCGACGGTCAGGATTGCGCGCATGCTTCCATCTCCTCAGCGGAGGTTTGCTTTTTCGTTGTAGAGTTTGAAATCGACCAGCGTGCCCAGCATCTGCAGATAGGCCACCAGTGCGTCCATCTCGGTGGGCAGCCCCGGCTTGCCATCGAAGTTACGTGCCACCGATTTCGGATAGCGCTTGAGCAGCGCGTCGGTATCGCCATTGTCGGGATCGGCCTGGGTCTTCAGGTCCGCCACCGCATTGGTGATCTGATCGTCCGTATAGGGCACACCCACCGCGCGGTTGGTGCGCAGATGATCGGCGACGTTCTCGGTGCTGACAGGCGTCTCGGCCAGGAACTTGTAGGACGGCATCACCGATTGCGGCACGATGGCGCGCGGATTGCTCAGATGCGTGACGTGCCATTCATCGGAATACTTGGCACCGACGCGGGCCAGATCCGGCCCCGTGCGCTTCGAGCCCCACTGGAACGGATGGTCATACATGCTCTCCGCCGCGAGCGAATAGTGCCCATAGCGTTCGACCTCGTCACGCAGCGGCCGCACCATCTGCGAATGACAGAGATAGCAGCCCTCGCGGACATAGACGTTGCGCCCGGCGAGTTCGAGCGGTGTATAGGGCCGCATGCCCTCGACGGCCTCGATGGTGCTCTTGAGATAGAACAGTGGCGCGATCTCGACGATGCCACCGATGGCGATGACGAGGATGATACTCACGATCAAAACGATCGAGTTCTTCTCGAAGATTTGGTGCCGACTCCAGAACGACATGATTGATCCTCACTCAGCCGGCTGCAACGTGGCGCCAGGGCTCGACAGCGCGCCCTCTTCCGCCTTGCCGACGCGCACGGTCATCCACAAATTCCAGGCCATGATCAGCGCACCGATCAGGAACAGCCCGCCGCCCGCTGCACGGATGATGTAGAACGGGTGCATCGCTTCGACGCTTTCGATGAAGGAATATTCGAGGAAACCCAGCGACGTGTAGGCACGCCACATCAGACCCTGCAGGATGCCCGACACCCACATCGCCGAGATGTACAGAACGATGCCGAGCGTCGCGATCCAGAAGTGCCACTCGACCAGCTTCAGGCTGTAGAGCTGTTTGCGATTCCACAGCCACGGCACCAGGCAGTAGAGCGCGCCAAAGGAGACGAAGCCGACCCAACCGAGCGCGCCGGAATGCACGTGACCGATGGTCCAGTCGGTATAGTGGCTGAGCGAATTGACCACTTTGATGGACATCAGCGGCCCCTCGAAGGTCGCCATGCCGTAGAACGCCACCGACACCACCAGCATGCGCAGCACTGGATCGGTGCGCAGCTTGTCCCATGCGCCGGACAGCGTCATGAGGCCGTTGATCATGCCGCCCCAGGAGGGCATCCACAGCATGATCGAGAAGGTCATACCGAGCGTCTGCGTCCAGTCGGGCAGCGCCGAATAGTGCAGGTGATGCGGACCGGCCCAGATATAGAGGAAGATGATCGCCCAGAAGTGCACGATCGACAGCCGATAGGAATAGACCGGCCGCTCGGCGCGCTTCGGAATGAAGTAGTACATGATGGCGAGGAAGCCGGCGGTGAGGAAGAAGCCTACCGCGTTGTGGCCGTACCACCACTGGAACATGGCATCCTGCACGCCGGCCCAGGCGACGTAGGACTTGGAGCCGAAGACGGAGACGGGCAGAGCCGGGTTATTGCCGAGATGCAGCACCGCGATGGTGATGATGAAGGCGAGATAGAACCAGTTGGCGACGAAGATATGCGGTTCCTTGCGCTTCACGAGCGTCATCAGGAACACCAACAGATAAGTCACCCAGACGATGGTCAGCCAGAGATCGGCATACCATTCCGGTTCGGCATACTCCTTGGATTGCGTGACGCCGAGCAAATAGCCGGTGCCGGCAATGACGATGAAGAAATTATAGCCGAGCACCACGAACCACGGCGCAAGATCGCCAGCGAGACGGGTACGGCAGGTCTTCTGCACCACGAAGAAGGACGTCGCGATCAGCACGTTGCCGCCGAAGGCGAACACCACCGCCGAGGTATGCAGCGGCCGCAGCCGGCCGAACGAAGTCCAGGGCAGATTGAAATTCAGATCGGGCCATGCGAGCTGCAAGGCGATCAGCAGCCCCACCGTGAAGCCGGCGATGCCCCAGAACACCGAGGCCACAGTGGCAAATTTGATCGGCTCGAAATTGTAATTCGGCCGCCCGTCGATCTCCTGCGGCGGCAATGCGCCGCGCTCGAAATAGCGATTGAGGATGACGAACACGGAGGCCAGGCTGGCGAGGCCGGCCAGCGTCACGTGAAAGGCATAGGCCGCATCTTCCGCCTTGGCCGCTGCGATGATGGAGAGAAATACGGTGGCCGCAAGGATCACGGTCAGACCGGCCTCGCCGATCGTCATCCACTTCACGCTGTCAGTCTGGTTCGTCATGATGATTCTTTCCCGAGCACGCACCCATCAATCACGGCGGCGCGCTCAGTGAATTGATTGAAATCAAAGTTCGGGGAGAGCTCGCTTGCTCGCTGCGCGCGTCGTCAGGCGAGAGCGGGAGCCGCGACGGATTCGGCGTCCAGTAGCCGGATACGGCCCGGCAGAATCTCGATCGCGCCGCGGCGTTCGAGCTTGGCCAGCGTCCGGCTCACCGTCTCGACGGTGAGACCGAGATGATCGGCGATATCGCGCCGGCTCATCGGCACCGGAAGCGGATCCACATCGCGACCGAGCCGTGCCAGCCGGTCACGCCAGCATGTCAGGAACACAATCAGTTTCTCTTCAGCCACGCGGCGGCCCAGCGAGAACATCTTGTCATGTGCATCGGCGATCTCGGCCGCCATCAGCGCGACGATCTCGTTCAACACATAGGGCCGGTGACTGGCGAATTGCGCGAATTTCTCACGCGGGATTTCCCAGACCACTGCAGGACCGATTGCAGCGGCGGACACTTCATGATGCCCCTGCGTTGCGATCTCGAGGATGTCGCCCGGCAGAGCAAAACTTGTGATCTGGCGACGATTATCGCATTCGGTCCTGTAGATGCCGACCACACCCTCGACCACGCTGAAGCACTTGCCCGCCGGCGCTCCCTGCGTGAACAGGACATCCTGCGAAGTGTAGGGCACCCGCTCGCCCAGGGCCATCAACTGGCGCAGATCGGCGGCACCCAGATGAGACAGGAAGCCGCCCGGCTGCACAGCCGCATTCGCACAAGGTGCAGCGAACGACGATGCAGCCATCAGCTTTGTCATGCGCTCCCCGGGTTTCGTTGGCCTCGCGGAAGTGCGGGGCACTTTTGGATAACCGGATCAGCGCGGCACACATTGATACACATCAATCGCCTCTTACCTCTCCCCGCATCTTGCGCGGGGAGAGGTCGGGTCGCGCGCATCGCGCGTGATCCGGGTGAGGGGCGGCGCACTGCAGTTGCAGCCTAGCAAGACCTATCGAATCGAAGAAACAGAGATGGCAGTGGCTGAGGTGCCACGCCCCTCTCCCCGCGCAGAGCGGGGAGAGGGAGCCGGCCGCGTCTGCCGCAACTATTCAACTCTAACGCGGCCGGATGAAACTAAAACCTCTCGCTTTCGATGGCTGCAACCGTCCCGGCATCGAGCAGATGCTGGCCCCAACCGCGTTTCGCCAGCGCATGCGACAGCCCCGGAGACATCAACAGCAACAGCGCGGTCATGACCAATGGCACGGCGCTGAGCCAGTCGATGCGCACCGGCGTGAGCTCCTCCGTGCTGCCGGCATAGTCGCCGCGACGACGCCAGATATCGCGGCAAATGCGTAGCAGATCGCGCCTGTTGCCGCCGCGCTGCGCACTGCCGAGGAGCACCTGCATGGCCTGATGCGTGACGACGTCCTTGCACGTCGCCGGTGCGACATCCAGCGTCTCGCCCAGGGAAACGCGCAGCAGCAGATCGACCAGATCGACGCCGGCGAGCCAGGCGGCCATCGGCTCCACCAGCCGCGGATTGCAGTCGATATAGAATGGCCCGCTGTCATCGTCC
This sequence comes from Tardiphaga sp. 285_C5_N1_2, assembly GCF_052076065.1. Classification (NCBI taxonomy): domain Bacteria; kingdom Pseudomonadati; phylum Pseudomonadota; class Alphaproteobacteria; order Hyphomicrobiales; family Nitrobacteraceae; genus Tardiphaga; species Tardiphaga sp. 285_C5_N1_2. The sequence continues at coordinate 94,703 of NZ_CP197241.1, read as the reverse complement.
GGCATCATGAAGTCGATCGACAGCGCGCCGTGCCAGGCGAGATGCCGGCCGATGGCCGCGAGATCGTCACGCACGCGGTCACGTCGCACGCCGCGCTTGATGGCATCGCCGCCCCCGGCACCCTCCATGATCTGGCGAGTGACGTGAAAGCCGACCAGTTCGCCGCGGCAGAACACGCCCTGCGCCTTCTCGGTCGCGCCCGTGACACGGGCCTGCACCAGTACTTCGCTGGCAAGGCCGTTTCCGGCCTCAAGCTCTTTCATTGCGAGCGCAAGGTCGGCATCATTGCGCACCATCCAGACGCCGCGGCTGGCGGTGCCGATGGCGGTCTTGATAACGCAGGGGAAGCGGACTGCAGCACGAAGCGTATCGGCGCTTGCGACGATCTGCGTCTCGGGTTGCGGCAATCCAAGCTCGCTCAGCATACGGCTGAAACCGGCCTTGCTATGCGCCGCCCGGTAGCTCGCGAAGGACGGCAAGGCCAGGCCGGCCAGCGGCCTCAGCCGCTCCTGCACTTTCGCGAACAGGAAGCCCTGTTCGTGGATCGGCAGCAGCACGTCATAGTCGCCAGTCGCCAGCAGGCCTTCGATGAACCGCAGGAAGCCCAGGGGATTTTCCCGCATTCCCGGGCAGCGGTGATATGTGCGGATAAATCGCGAGAACCGCGCCAGCCCGGCAGCGGCGGGATCGCAGACATCTACCACATGGCCGGCGAGGCCGAGCACGGTGACAGCCTCCCGCGCGGAGGTGCTGGTGCCTTCCGACAGCAGTATCCGCAGCGGCTTAAAATTCGGGCTGCTCGTCATCATGCTCAATCATGTCGCATTCCCGGGCCGTGGTCGCGTTTCCCGATGCCGCCCTGCACGGGCCGCAACACCTGCATGTCGCAGCGCTGATAGACATTAACCTGCTGAGAACGTAGGCATAGCGCACCTTTTCGAGGCTGCAAAAAGCGGCCGTCAGCCGCCTTGGGTGGAAACGCATATGGTCGATATTCCGGCCTCGACCTCGCATCTCGCTGCGCGTGACCATGTCCCTTCGGCGACGCGCACGCTGACGGCGATTTCCACTGCGCATTGGGTCAGCCACTTCCACATCTTCGTACTGCCAATGCTGTTCCCGTTCCTGAAGGATCGGCTCGGCGTCGGCTATATCGAACTCGGCTTCGCGCTGACCACCTTTGCCGTCGTCTCCGGCCTCACGCAGGCGCCGATCGGCTATCTCGTCGACCGCATCGGCGCGCGCAAGATCCTGATCCTCGGCGTCACGCTCGGCGGCTGCGCGCTGATCGCGCTCGGCCTGTTGCTGAGCTATCCCGCCCTGATCGTCTGCGCCGCGCTGCTCGGCCTCGCCAACAGCGTCTATCACCCGGCCGACTACGCCATCCTCGCCGCGCATATGGACGAGTCGAAGATGGGTCGCGCATTTTCGATCCATACATTCGCAGGCTTCGTCGGCGGCGCAGTCGCGCCTCCCCTGATGGCGGCACTGCTGGTTGGTATCGGCGGCCAGGGCGCGCTGATCGTCGCGGGCGCCATCGGCGTGGCAATTGCACTGATGCTGATCGTGGTCGGCATTCCCGATGCCGGCGCGATGGCTGATGGCGATGACGCCAAGGGCGCCGAGTCGCCCAAGGTCAGCATGATGACCCCGGCGATCCTGATGCTGACGCTGTTCTTCACGCTGCTGTCGCTGTCGCAGAACGGCATCAACAGCTTCGGCATCGTCGCGCTGATGAACGGCTACGGCACATCGCTGTCATCGGCGAATATCGCGCTCACCGCCTTCCTCGCGGCCAGCGCCGTCGGCGTGCTTGCCGGCGGGTGGCTGGCCGATCGGACCAGACACCACAGCCGCGTCGCCGCCGTGTGTTTCACGATCAATGCCGCCATCATCTGTGCCATCGCCGTGTTCACGCTGCCGACGCCGGTGATCGTCGCGGCCATGACCACCGCGGGCTTCCTCGGCGGCGTGCTGACGCCGTCGCGCGACATGCTGGTGCGCGAGGCGGCCCCTCCCGGCGCCGCCGGCCGCGCCTTTGGCATTGTCTCCACCGGCTTCAATTTCGGCGGCATCATCAGTCCCATCCTGTTCGGCTGGTTCATGGACCACGCATTGCCGCATTGGGTGTTCGGCGCATCCGCCTGCTTCATGGCGGCGACAGTGCTGCTCGCGTTGGTGTCGGAACGCAAGCGGTAACGGGTTGTCGTCCCGCCTGCGTGGGGGACGACGGGCAGCGGTTCTGTTATGGTCTCCGCCGCATGCTCACGGTTCGCCATCTCACCAAATCCTATCGTTCAGCCCAGGAACAGATCGCCGTTCTGCGCGGCGTCGATCTCAGCGTTGCCGCAGGCGAGAGCGTGGCGCTGACCGGCGAATCCGGCAGCGGCAAGAGCACGCTGCTGCATCTGATCGCCGGCCTCGATGAAGCCGACAGCGGCGAGATCCAACTCGGCGATATCATCGTCACCGGGCTCCATGATTCCGCCCGCGCCGCGCTGCGCCGCGACCGGCTCGGCCTCGTGTTCCAGCAGTTCAACCTGATCCCGTCGCTGTCGGTCGCCGACAATCTGGCGTTCCAGTCGCGCATCGCCGGTAAGCATGACGCAGCCTGGCAGCGCGAACTGACCGAGCGCCTCGGCCTCGGCGCGCTGCTCAGGCGCTATCCCGAACAACTCTCCGGCGGCCAGCAACAGCGCGTCGCCATCGGCCGCGCATTGGCATCGAAGCCGCCGCTGCTGCTCGCCGATGAACCCACCGGCAATCTCGACGAGGATACGGCTGACGAAGTCTTGAGGCTGGCGCGCGATCTGGTCGCCCGCACCGGCTGCGGTTTCCTGATGGTGACCCATAGCGAGCGTCTCGCGGCCACGCTGGATCGCCGCATCCATCTTCATGCCGGGCTGATCGCGTGAGACGCGCGCTCTGGATCCTTGCGGTACTGCTCAGCCACTGGCGCCGGCATCCGATGCAGTTCGCCACGCTCCTGATCGGCCTGATCGCCGCGACCGCATTATGGAGCGGTGTGCAGGCGCTCAACCAGCAGGCCCGCACCAGCTATGACCGCGCCGCCGCGGCCTTCGGCGGAACGCGCACGCCGATGCTGGTCGCAACCAATGGCGGCGCGTTTTCGCAACAGCTCTTTGTCGATCTCCGCCGCGCGGGCTGGCCGGTGTCCCCTGTGGTCGAAGGCCGCATCTCCATTGGCGGCCGCTCGGTGCGCCTGCTCGGCATCGAGCCGGTGACCATGCCTGTCGAAGCCAGCGCTGCGACGGAGATCGGCAGGACCGGCGCGCAGGCGTTTCTGACGCCGCCCGGTCAGGCGCTGATTGCGCCGGAAACACTGGCGAGCCTCGGTCTCGCCGAGGGCGCGACGCCCGCGCTCAATGACGGAGCGCTGCTGCCGCCCCTGAAACTGCAGCCGCAGCTCGCACCCGGCGTGCTGGTGGTCGATATCGGCATTGCGCAGAAACTGCTGAAGATGCCGGATCAGATCTCGCGCCTGCTGATCGGCAGCGCCAAGGGTCCCCGCGCTTCGCTTGAAAGCGTCGCCGGCGATCGGTTGCGGCTGGTGCAGCCCGATGCAGAGACCGACCTCGAACGTCTCACCGACAGTTTCCATCTCAATCTCACCGCCTTCGGCCTGCTATCCTTCTTCGTCGGGCTGTTCATCGTCAATTCGGCCATCGGCCTCGGCTTCGAACAGCGCCTGCCGATGCTGCGCACCTTGCGTGCCTGCGGCGTCTCGGCGCGGCAGCTCAACAGTGTGCTGATCCTCGAACTCGTCAGCATCGCACTGATCGCCGGCGCCATCGGTCTCGTCTGCGGCTATTTCATCGCCGCATCGCTGCTGCCCGATGTTGCGGCCAGCCTGCGCGGGCTCTATGGCGCGCAAATCCCTGGGCAATTGACGCTGAAGCCGGAATGGTGGTTCGCTGGTCTCGCGATTTCCATCATCGGTGCGCTGCTGGCGGCGACATCGAGCCTGCTGAAAGCTGTCCATCTCCCCTTGCTCGCCACCGCACAGCCCTATGCCTGGCAACAGGCACAGCATCGCTGGCTGCGACTGCAAGGCACGGGCGCATTGCTCGTGTTCATCGCTGCCGGGCTCGCGCTCTGGCTTGGCGATTCACTGATTGCTGGCTTCTTCGTGCTTGCTGCATTGCTGCTCGGCGCAGCGCTCGCATTGCCGGTTATCCTCGGCATCGTCCTTGCCTGCGGTGAACGCAGCACGCGACGGCCGCTCGTCACATGGTTCTGGGCCGACAGCCGACTGCAGCTTTCCGGCCTGTCGCTGGCGCTGATGGCGTTGCTGCTGGCGCTCGCCGTCAATGTCGGCGTCGGCACCATGGTGGAGAGTTTCAGCCGGACCTTTACGGGCTGGCTCGACGGGCGGCTGGCGTCCGAGATCTATCTGAACGCGGCGAGCGAGAAGCAGGCGATCGAGATCAAGACCTGGCTGAAGACGCGCCCCGACGTGCAGGCCGTTCTGCCGGGCAGCCGCACCGACCTGCAGTTCAACGGTGCGCCGATCGAGCTTCTCGGCTTCGCCGATCACGCCACCTATCGCGATCAATGGCCGCTGCTGGATTCAACCAGCGATGCATGGGATCGCGTGCGCAGCGGCGACGGCGCACTCGTCAGCGAACAACTCTCGCTGCGCATGAAGCTCAAACCCGGCGACCGTCTGGACGTGCCGACGCCGACCGGTACATGGCCGATGGACGTCGTTGCGGTATATGCGGATTACGGCAATCCCAAAAGCCAGATCGGCGTGAATATCGATGCGCTGGTCAGACATTTCCCTGACATTTCGCAGACCCGCATGGGCCTGCGCGTCGCACCTGCGGATGTGCCCGGGCTGATCGACGCCATCCGCACGCGCTTCGGTCTCGACGGCCGCAACCTCGCCGATCAGACGACGGTGAAATCGGAGTCACGGGCAATCTTCAACCGCACTTTCGCGGTCACCGCAGCGCTCAATGCCTTTACGCTTGGCGTTGCAGGCGTCGCGTTGCTCACCAGCCTGCTCACGCTGAGCAATTCGCGCCTGCCCCAACTCGCGCCCCTCTGGGCCATTGGCATCACACGTCGCCGCCTTGCCGGTATCGAGCTGTTGAAGACACTGTCGGTTGCCTTGATTACCTCACTGCTGGCGCTGCCGCTCGGGCTGCTGGTGGCGTGGTGCCTCATCGCTATCGTCAATGTGAAGGCCTTTGGCTGGCGACTTCCGTTCCATGTGTTTCCGCTGCAACTGGTCCAGTTGCTCGGCGTTGCCATGTTGGCCTCGCTGCTCGCAGCTCTGCTACCGATCCTGAAACTGCTGCGCATGCAACCGGCCACGCTGGTGAAAGTGTTCGCCAATGAGCGATAGCTTGCTCACACGTCGCAGCTTGATCGGCGCCGCCGCATTGCTCGGCCTCGGCGGTTCACGCGCATTCGCCCAGGGCTTTGCCGGCCTCGGCCGCGACGCCGAAGGTTTTGCGGCTGTCGTTCCGGGCCGCCCCCTCACCTTTCCGGCTGATCACGGCCCGCATCCGGATTATCGCATCGAATGGTGGTACCTCACCGCCAATCTCACGGATGCATCAGGCAATGCCTATGGCGCGCAGTGGACGCTGTTTCGTCAGGCGATGGCGGCGGGCGCGCCAGACGATGGCTGGGCGACGCCGCAGATCTGGATGGGCCACGCGGCGGTGACATCTGCAAAGTCGCATCATGCGACAGAAACCTTTGCCCGCGGCGGCATCGGCCAGGCCGGCGTGACTGCGACGCCGTTCCGGGCATGGATCGATGCATGGGAGATCCGTGGGCTTGAGAACTTCGACGACGTGTCGATTGCGCCGCTCGACGTGTCCGCTTCGTCAGCGGATTTCAGCTACCGGCTCCGGCTCACTGCGCAGCAGCCGCTGGTGCTGCAGGGCGACAACGGCTTCAGCCGCAAGTCGGAACGTGGGCAAGCGTCGTATTACTACAGCCAGCCCTATTTCACCGCATCGGGCGTGCTGACCATCGACGGCAAGGAGATTGCCGTCACCGGCCACGCCTGGATGGACAGGGAATATTCGAGCCAGCCGCTCGCTTCCGACCAAACCGGCTGGGACTGGTTCTCGCTGCATCTGCCCGATAACGCAAAGCTGATGCTGTTTCGTCTCCGGCAGAAGGATGGCGCGCATTATTTTGCCGGCAACTGGATCACCGCGGACGGAAAATCCGAACAGGTTGCCTCAGGCGCTATAGATATGACGCCGACGGTCATGACGGAGATCGCCGGCCGCAGGATCCCGACGTCATGGAAGGTATCGATCGCATCGCGCGGATTGCAGATCGCGACCTCGCCGCTGAATACCAGGAGCTGGATGACGACGAGCTTCCCCTATTGGGAAGGGCCGGTGAGCTTCACCGGCAGCCACAGCGGTACAGGCTATCTGGAAATGACGGGATATTGAGGCTGTTACCTAACCTCTCCCCGCCCTTTGCGGGGAGAGGTCGACCGGCGAAGCGCAGCGAAGACGGTCGGGTGAGGGGCATGGCACACTGCCTACCCGATCACCCAACTCTCTGATCGCATCATCATCCGATCCGCGAATACGAGCTTGCGGCGAACGCCGTACCTTGCCCCTCACCCGGAGCCGTCGCTTCGCGTCGACTCCGACCTCTCCCCGCAAGCGGGGAGAGGTTAAGGAAGCGAAGCTTACTTCGTCAGCGGGCATCCGCTCTCGGCCGCGGTCGGATAGGCCTTGTCGCCGGGCACCACGGCGAGCTGCTTGTAGTAATCCCATGGCTTCTTCGATTCCGACGGCTTCTTGACCTCGAACAGATAGAGGTCCTTCACCATGCGGCCATTGGCGAGCACCTTGCCGCCCTGGGCGAAGGCGTCATCGACCGGAAGTTCCTTCAGCTTCTTCGCGACAGCTTCGGAGTCCTTGGTGCCTGCCGCCTTGACTGCCTTCAGATAAGACAGCGTCGACGAATAGGTGCCGGCCTGGATCATGTTCGGCATGCGCTGGGTGCGCTTGAAGAAGCGATCGGCGAACTCACGCGATTTGTCATCGCGGTCCCAGTAGAAAGATTCCGTCAGCACCAGGCCTTGCGCCGCCTGCAGCCCGAGGCCATTCACTTCGGCCAGCGTGAGGAGGAGACCGGCGAGCTTCTGGCCGCCGGCGACGATGCCGAATTCAGCCGCCTGCTTCACGGCGTTGGTCGTGTCGAGGCCGGCATTGGCAAGGCCGATGACCTTGGCCTTGGACGCCTGCGCCTGCAGCAGGAAGGACGAGAAGTCAGACGAGTTCAGCGGATGGCGAACGGCGCCGAGCACCTTGCCACCCTTTGCCTTCACGATGTCGCCGGTGTCCTTCTCCAGCGAATAACCGAAGGCGTAGTCCGCCGTGAGAAAGAACCAGGTGTCGCCGCCAGCTTCGGTCAGCGCGCCGCCGGTGCCAACACCCAAGGCGCGTGTATCGAACGACCAGTGGAAGCCATAGGGCGTGCAGGCATCGCCGGTGACGCGCGACGAGGCCGCGCCGACCACGATGTCGATCTTCTTCTCCTGATTGGAGAGCTCCTGAACCGCGAGCGCCACCGACGAGGTGGTCAATTCAGTGATCATGTCGACGCCTTCGACGTCATACCAGCGCCGCGCGATCGAGACGGCGAGGTCAGGCTTGTTCTGGTGATCCGCGGTGACCAGTTCGATCTTCTTGCCGAGCACCTCGCCGCCGAAATCCTCGATCGCCATCTTGGCGGCTTCGACCGAATATTTGCCGCCGTAATCGGCATAGACACCGGACTGATCGTTGAGAATGCCGATCTTGACGCCTTGCGCCGAGGCCGGCGCGGCCAGGAAAAGACCGCACAGCGCAGCCGTCGACAACAGTCCGAATTTCATCAATGCCTCCCAGGTTTTCAATTTGGGCGCACGCTATGTGAGAAGCTCGGGACGAACCAGATAATCTTTCGACTTAGCCGAAATGTGCAGATCAGCTTTGCGTTAGTTCAAGATCACTCTCAACGACGATTGCTGCAACGCACGCGCGCGGTCACTGCATCCGCTTTTTCAGCGCGGCGTCGATACAGGCGAGTTCCCGCTCGATCTCCGCGACCATCGAGACAGGATCGGCGTCGGAGATCAGGTGCATCTTCTCGTATGTCCCGTCCTGAATGCTCTTCAGGATGGCCAGGCGATCGTCCCGATAACCCTGCAGGCGCTCGAAATCGCCGCGCTCGGCGTATTTCGCGATGAGTTTTTCGAAGACAGTGCTCATGGGGGAATTCCTTGGCATCAAAAGCGCGGGGACGAATGCCCCGCGCCGTGAACGGTCGGCGATCACAAACCGCGCAGCACCAACCGGTTGAGACGGCTCGCAAACGCGGCCGGATCTTCTGGCAATTCGCCGTCGAGGATCTGCGCTTGCTCCAGCAGCAGGAACGCGATGTCGGACGCTTCGCCGCCCGCCGCCTTGTCGGCACCGGCGATCTTCGCCACCAGCGGATGGCGCAGATTGATCTCGAGGATCGGCTTGGTGACGCTGCCGCGATTCTGCATCGCCAGCATGCGCTCGAGCTCGCGATCCGGACCGGCGCCGCCGGCGACTAGACACGACGCCGACGTGGTCAGACGCGTCGAGGCCTTCACGTCCGAAACGCGCTCGCCGAGCGCATCCTTGATGACGGCGATGGTCGCCGCCTCATCGGTCTCGGTCTTCGGCTCGTCCTTGGTCGCATCTTCATCAATGCGCGGGATCAGATCGAGATTGACCTCGCCCTGGCTCAGCGACTTCAGCGGCTTGCCGTCGAAATCCAGCGGCGCCGACGACCAGAACGCATCGACCGCGTCGGTCAGCAGCAGCACCTCGATTCCGCGCGACTTGGCGGCTTCCAGCTTCGGATTCGACTTCAGGCGATCGAGGCTGTCACCGGCGAGATAATAGATCTCGGTCTGGTTCGGCTTCAGGTCGGCGACATAATCCTTCAGCGAGCGCTTCTCGCCCGAGGTCGTGGTGAAGCGCGACAGCGCCAGCAGCTTCTCGCGGCGCTCGAAGTCCTCATAGATGCCTTCCTTGATCACCGAACCGAAGGCATCCCAGATCTTGGTGAAGGTCTCGGCATCCTTCTCGCTCAGCGTCTCCAGCTCACCGATCACACGCGTCGCCACGGCCTTACGGATTTGCGCCAGCTGCGGATTGTTCTGCAGCATCTCCCGGGAGAGGTTCAGCGGCAGATCCTCGGCATCGATGACGCCGCGGATGAAGCGCAGATAGGACGGCAACAGGTCCGCATCATTGGTGATGAAGACGCGACGCACATAGAGCTTCACATGGCCCTTGCGGTTCGGCTCAAACAGGTCGAACGGCTTCTGCGATGGCGCGAACAGCAACACCGCATAGGAATAGCGACCCTCGGCACGGTAATGCAGCGTCATCGCCGGTTCGTCATAGGCATGGGCGATGGACTTGTAGGCCGCGCTGTAATCTTCCGGCGTCAGCTCGGACTTGGAGCGCTGCCACAGCGCGCTGGCCGAATTGATCTGGCGCGGCTCGGCATCGCCGTCCTTGAGCATGATCGGAAACTGGATGTTGTCCGAATAGGCGCCGACAATGCGCTCGATCTCGTAAGTTTCGAGATATTTCTTCGCGTCGTCTTTCAGATGCAGCACGATCGACGTGCCGGTCGGCACGCTCATGCCATCAGCGACCTGGCCGATCTCGAAACCCGCACCGCCGGTCGAGGTCCAGGTGAAGGCGTCATGGGTGCCGGCCCGGTGGCTGGTGACCACAATCTTCTCAGCAACCATGAAAGCTGCATAGAAACCGACGCCGAACTGGCCGATCAGGTTGGAGCCGTCCTTGGCTTCGGTGAGCCGCGACAGGAATGACTTGGTCCCGGAGCGCGCAATGGTGCCGAGATTGTCGATCAGCTCCTGGCGATCCATGCCGATGCCGGTATCGACGATCGACAGCGTACCGGCCGCCTTGTCCGGAATGATGGTGATGTTGGGCGACTGGCCGTCGGGGATCAGCTGCGGATTGGCGATCGCCTCATAGCGCAGCTTGTCGCAGGCGTCGGACGCGTTGGAGACCAGTTCACGCAGGAAGATATCGGTCTCGGAATAGACCGAGTGAACCATCAGGTTCAGCAATTCGGCGACTTCGGCCTGGAACGGCTGGGAAACGGGTGCAGCGGTGTCAGTGGTCGTCATGAAAAGTGCCCGATACTGGTAAGGGAGAGATCACGCATATAGCGACGCGGATTTGCCGAGTCCATGGTGCGAACCGATGGTTTCCGCGCGAAAAGGCTGATCGGGAACTGAAACTCGCGACGCTACTTCGAAGCAGCGACCTGCGATGCGAGCAGAGCCGTGGTCGCATCGAGATCGACCAGCGGATAGACCTCGAACTGCGCCGGGATGATATCGGCCCATTCGTTCAGGATGCGATGCAGCACTTCATTGCCATCGACCTTGAACACCGCGACCACGCCGCGGCCGACGCGCGGATAGATGTGCTGGCAGATGCCCGACGCCTGATACCCCGCCATCCACGGCCAGAAGCTCTGACGCGCGGCCGCCATGTCGGACGGACGATCAGCGCGCGGATTCGAGATCACCAGAAACAGCATCGCTGATCTCCTGTCGGCGCACTCAGAATGCGTCAGCCCTGCAGCGCACCGTGATAGGCGCTTTCCAGCATGGCCAGGCATTCACGCGCACGCGCCTGCGCGATGTCGTTCGCGGTCTGGGAGATTTCGCGGAGATCGCGGATCGCCAGATCGACGGCGCTCAGCAGATCGATTTCGCACTCATCGGCCTGGGGGGCCGCTACACGCATGGGGAAAGGGATAACTACACTCACTGGCACGCCCGCTCTTCACGATTGCAACGCTCGAATCACTCGCGACTCATTTGGCCTGCGAATGGTTAAGCCAATCGGTAGGAAGCAACGGATCTGACGTAAAACTGTCGCGCCGCCGTCAATCCTGCCAGCCCACCGGCGGGATCAGACCGACGGACGGGTCATCGCCAGGGTCATCCGACGGCTGGATCGTGGGCGCTTCGTCCTGTTCGGGCGTCGCGTCGATAATCATGGCCGGCGACGGAAGCTGTGGAACGGCCATGCTCTGCTGCCCGCGCCGATAAGATTCGAATTCGAGCTGTTTGGCGAAATACCGGAACAGGTCAGCCGCGTATTTGCGCTGCTCGGGGCTGGACGCCGAGGCGATCTGGAAGATCAATTCGTCGGACAGTTCCGACGTGGTCGCACCGGTCAGGTCTTCGAGAACGCTCATCACAATGGCTCGGCCTATGAAGCCTTGAGCCTGCACGAGTGTGGTTGATATCGCGTTGTTCGTCAGAGTAATCGGGCGCGCGTGCATAAGCATCACTAATGACGCCCTAATTTGTACCGTTAGGGGGCATCGAACGTCCTGCGGATGCGGCCGCGCATGACCAGACACAATGAGATAGTGGCTGTTGCGCACTCCTGCCGCTTATTCGTGCAAGTCGGCGGAACCCGGCACACGGAAAATTAAGCCACGATTAACCATGACCGGGCAATAACGGGGAGGTAACTGATTGCTGTCAACGGGGATACGACGATGGTCTTGGCAATGAACCGCAGCAGTCATTCTGCGCATGCCAATGCAACCGGAGAGAACGACGATAGCTCCGATATCTCCGCGCTGATCGGGCGGTTGACCGCCGAGGTCAACGAGATCGCCTGCGAAAAGACCAGGTCGATCCAGCACATCACCAACCAGATGAAGATGCTGGCGCTGAACGCGCTGATCGAAAGCTCGCGCGCCGGCGCGCAGGGCGCGGGCTTCGCCGTCGTCGCGCAGGAAGTGCGTAATGTCGGCCAGCAGGTCGAGACCATCGCGCGCGATCTGGAATCCCAGCTCACAGCCCGCACCGGCAGCCTGATGGCGTCGATCGAGAAGATGACCGAACGCTCGCGCGGCGAACGCATGGTCGACCTGTCGCTGAATGCCATCGAGCTGATCGACCGCAATCTCTATGAGCGGACCTGCGACGTCCGCTGGTGGGCGACCGACTCCGCCGTCGTCGACTGCGCGGCCGCACCGAGCGACGCCACCGTCGCCCATGTATCGGAGCGGCTCGCCGTGATCCTCGGCGCCTACACCGTCTATCTCGATCTCTGGCTGTGCGACATGCAGGGCAACGTCATCGCCAGTGGCCGTGGCGATCGTTTCAATGTGACGGGCCAGAACATCGCCGGCACCGCCTGGTTTCGCGATGCCCGTACGCTGCGCTCCGGCGACGACTACACCGCGGGCGACGTCGAGCGCCAGCCGCTCCTGAACAATGCGCAGGTCGCGACCTATTGCGCCAGCGTGCGCGAAGGCGGCAAGGCCAATGGCCGCGCCATCGGCGTGCTCGCGATTCATTTCGACTGGGAAGCTCAGGCGCGCGCCATCGTCGAGGGCGTTCGCGTCGACGACGACAAGACGCGCGTGCTGCTGGTGGATTCGAACCTGCGCGTCATCGCCTCGTCCGACGGCCAGGGCCTGCTCACCGAACGCATCCCGCTGGCCTTGAACGGCCGCCGCAGCGGCTTCTATCACGACCGTTCGGGCGGCCTCGTCGCCTTCCATGCCACACCGGGCTATGAGACTTACAAAGGTCTCGGCTGGTACGGCGTGATCATGCGCGGCGCCTAGCCGCACGATCTAGTCAATGACGACTTCGCTGCGATAATCTCCCCTACGCCACGAGCGGGAGACAGCGATGACCGACGTCACTTTCGAACCGGCAATTCCGGTTCTGCGCATCTATGACATTGCTAAAGCGAAGGAGTTCTATGTCGACTTCCTCGGCTTTGCGATCGACTGGGAACATCGTTACGAGCCGGACTCCCCGCTCTACATGCAGGTGTCGCGCGGCGGCGTGAAGCTGCATCTCAGCGAACACTATGGCGACGGCACGCCGGGTAGCGTGGTCTATATCCGCGGCAGCAATATCGCGGCTTTCGCAAAGGAGCTGCATGACAAGCAGGCCCGCTTCGCGCGCCCGAGTCCGACCGATAGGGGCCCAAAGATCACCGACCCGTTCGGCAATGTGCTGCGCTTCGATGACGCGACCAACACGCACTGAGCCCGCCGCTTCAGCCATCGCTGCAACGAGAACTTACCCGTTCAACCAGTTCCGGATCTTCGCGAAGAACCCCGTGTCACGTCGCACGCCGACAGGCCCCACGGCAATTGGCCGCACGGGCTCGCCATCCACGACCGGCGCTGCCCTTGCTGCCGCCAGCGCCATGGGCCCGACCTGCGCGAGGAACGCATGTTCATGGCTGCGCGTCAGCCGCGCCAGCGCGGCGTCAAATGGCAGCCACGCGACTTCGCTGATATCCTTCATCAGCTTGCGTGACGGCGCGGGCGCGGCCTCCATATGCCAGAAATGCACGACCTTGGTCCGTTCGCCGAGCGGATAGGCCAGCGCTCCGAGATAGTCATGCACCGACGCGGCATGACCGGTCTCTTCCAGCACCTCGCGCTCTGCCGCATCACGCGGCGTCTCGCCATTGTCGAGCTTGCCTTTTGGAAGCACCCAGTCGCCGCGCTTGCGCAGGCAGACCACGGCAAACAGCGGCGTCTCGCCCCGCTGCACGACAATGCCTCCCGCCGCCATGATGATATCGCGCGCCATGATTGTCCTTAACCGCTAACGCACAAAGACGCCATCGAGGTCATCCTCGATATGAGCACGAATGATGGAATCGAAGTCCGGTTCCGCCTGGAAACCCAGCGCCAGCGCACGTGTGGTATCGAACGTCGTGGGCCATCCGGCAACCATCGCCATCGTGGCGGGATCTGGCACATGCTTGATGCGTGTCACAACACTGTCACCTCCCACACGGCGGAGCGCCGCGATCATGTCGGCGACCGATGCCCGCACGCCGGGCATCATCACCGTGCGGCGCGCGCCGAGCTTGGCGCTGTCGAGCGTCGCACCATGAAGCAGGAATTCCGTCGTCGCGCGCGGGCTGGCATGTGTCTGCCCGACCTCGTCGGTTACCGGCAGCACCGCCTCGCGGCCGGCCAGCGGCTCACGGATGATATTGGAGAAGAAACCCGACGCTGCCGCATTGGGCTTGCCCGGCCGTACGCAGATATTCGGCAGGCGAATTCCGATGCCGTCGAAGAAGCCGCGCCGCGTATAGTCCGCCAGCAGCAATTCGCAGATCGCCTTCTGCGTTCCGTAGCTCGACAGCGGCGTATGAAAGAAGTCGTCGGCGATCGGCCCGTTATAGGGCGCGCCGAAGGTCGCGATGGACGAGGTGTAGACGATGCGAGGGCGATAACCACCCCCCATCGCGCGGATCGCCTCGAACAGATTGCGCGTGCCGTCGAGATTGACTGCGTAGCCTTTGTCGAAATTCTGCTCGGCTTCGCCTGAGACGACCGCAGCAAGATGGAAGATCAGGTCGGGCTTTGACGCCAGCAGTGCTGCGGGCGCATCCGGTTTTGCGAGATCGACCATGATGCTGCGCGCGCCGACCAGATCGCTGGGGACCGCATCGGCCATCGCCAGATCGCCGATTTCCCCACCGCCGACATGACCGTCCTTCAGCAGCCGCTCACACAGCTTGCGGCCGATCATGCCGGTCGCGCCAATCACCAGAACCTTCATTCCTTGATCTTCACTCTTTGGGCGCCGACAGCTTGTAGATCTCCAGCGCGTCGGCATCGGCGCCGCGCACCGCCTTGCCCATGCGGAAGATCTGCGCCGCGAGCGCAGCCATCGGCACCGGCGTCGATGTGTCCTGCGCCACGGCGACGACCGTATCGAGGTCCTTGAGCATCGTATGGATGTGGCCGAGCGGCGGCGAGTGAATGCCCTGCGCCATGCGCGGCACGAACAGTTGCAGCGGGATCGAGTCTGCAAAACCGCCCGCGAGCGCTTCCGGCAGACGCTTGGCGTCGATGCCGGCATTCACCGCGAGCCGCGTTGCTTCCGCCAGCACCGCCATGGCGCAGCCGACGATCACCTGGTTGCAGAGTTTGGTCATCTGCCCGGCGCCGGTCGGCCCCATATGCGTGAAGTTACGCGCCATCGCCAGAATATAGGGCCTGATACGTTCGACATCGGCGGCCTCGCCGCCGGCCATGATGGCCAGCGTGGCTTCCTCAGCGCCCTTGGTGCCGCCCGACACCGGCGCATCGATCCAGCCCATGCCGTTTGCGGCTTTCAATCGTGCCGCGATGGACTTGGTCTTGTCCGGATGAATCGAGGAGAAATCGACGACCAGCTTGCCATTGCCGTCGGTGCCGGACAGGCCGTTGTCGCCAAACACCACTTCCTCTACCGCCGATGCATCGGTGAGGCACATGAAGATGATGCTGGCATGAGCGACGACATCGCGCGGACTAGCGGCGGCTTTCGCACCGGCCTCTAGCAACGCATTGACCTTGCCAGGCGAGCGATTCCAGACGGCCACATCGTAACCGGCGCCCAGCAACCGTTTGGTCATCGGCAGTCCCATCAGGCCGAGGCCAAGGTAACCGAGCTTCTCTTTGCCGCCCGCTGAATCCACCATTTTGACGCCGTTGTCCTTCTGCCGCCGAGCCACGCTGCTCGCATCTGCGAGCTATCTACGCTGCGTCCGCAGCCGCAGCAACGATGATATCAACGCCTGCGTAACTGCCAAATGTTGCGCCACAGCACGAATGAATGTTGGGCACGCACCTCGCTTGCCAGAATATTTGAAGCATGAAAGGCTTCAAGACAGTGGGGCTTTTCTTTTGGCCGGGTCTGGCCATCATCAAACGGAGTGAGCGGGCATGAAGCTGGGTTCTTCGAAGTGGCTGGTGGCTGCGGCTCTCGCGGCGGGAGCGGTGTCGGGTGTGGCGCAGGCGCAGACGATTCCGACCATCAAGGTCGGCTGGACCATTCCGGCCGAAGAATCCAAATACTGGATGATGAAGCGCCCGACCGAATTCACCAATCTCGGCAAGACCTATAATATCGAATGGACCCAGTTTCAGGGCACCTCGCCGATGACGCAGGCGCTCGCCGCGGGCGCCCTGGATTGCGCCACCCAGGGCGTGCTGTCGCTCGCCAACGGCGTCAACGGCGGCAACCTCAAGGCCTATATCGTCGCGCAGCACGTGTCGGAAAAGCCCGGCAGCTTCTCGGTCTACTGGGCCGTGAAGGATGACTCGCCGATCAAGACCATCGCCGACCTCAAGGGCAAGAATGTCGGCATTTCCGTCATCGGCGGCGGTACCTATGGTCCGTTCAAGATGCTGCTGAAGGGCGCCGGTGTCGATCCCGAGAAGGACGTCAAGCTGATCGAGATCGGCTTCGCAGCCTCGGAAGATGCGCTGCGCCAGGGCCGCGTCGACGCCATCAACATGAACCAGCCATTTGCCGCGCGCATGGAAGCCAAGGGCGGCACGCGCAAGCTGTTCTCGCTGAACGAAGCGATGCCGAACATCGTGCACATCCTTGAAGCCTGCCGCGCCGATTTCGTCGACAAGAACCCCGAACTCGCCAAGGCCTATGTCGCCGACATCACCCTTGGCATGAAGAAGGCGCTGGCCAACCGCGAGGAAACGCTGAAGGTCGTCAACGAAGTCATGAAGGCGCCGATCCCGGTACTGGAGACCTATCTGCTGAAGGAGAACGACTTCGCCCGCGACCCCGGCGCAGCACCGAACTTCCCGGCCATGCAGAAGATGCTCGATATCTACACCGAGGCCGGCATGCTGCCGAAGATGGACGCGATGCAATTCAAGCACCCGACCATCGTGGCGCCGATCCAGTAGAGCAAGACGCGATATCTCACTATATGATGTCCTGAGGCCACGCCCCACGGCGTGGCCTCACTGCATTGGACGACAAGACCAAGAAACGGACAGATCCCATGAAGAAATTGCGATCCCGCGTCACCACCGACGGCCTTGACCGTGCCCCGCACCGCGCCTTCATGCGCGCCATGGGCCTTGATGACGAAGCGATCGCAAAACCCATGATCGGCGTGGTGTCGATGAAGGGCGAGCAGACGCCCTGCAACATGACCCATGACTTTCAGGTCGACGCCGCCAAGACCGGTATTTCCGAAGCCGGCGGCACGCCGCGCGAGTTCTCGACCATCTCGGTCTCCGATGCCATCAGCATGAACCATGAGGGCATGAAGTTCTCGCTGCTGTCGCGCGAGATCATCGCCGACAGTATCGAAGCCGTGATGCATGGCCTCGCTTACGACGCGCTGATCGGCTTCGGCGGCTGCGACAAGACGCTGCCCGGCGTCATTATGGGCATGGTCCGCTGCAACGTACCATCGATCTTCATCTATGGCGGCAGTTCGCTGCCGGGACTGCACAAAGGCAAGACGCTGACCGCCCTGGACTCCTATGAAGCCGTCGGCGCCTTCATGACCGGCGACATCGACAAGCAGGAACTGGACGCCATCGAACGCGCGTGTCTTCCGACCATAGGGGCCTGCGCCGGCCAGTTCACCGCCAATACGATGGCGATGGTGTCCGAGGCACTGGGCATCACCATGCCCAATGTCTCGATGATTCCCGGCGTCTATGCCGAGCGCGCGCAATTCGCCCGGCGCGCCGGACGTCTGGTCATGGACATGCTGCGCAACGATGGCCCGCTGCCGCGCGACATCGTCACGCGCAAGTCTCTCGAGAACGGCGCCGCCATCGTCGCCGCCACCGGCGGCTCGACCAATGCCGCACTGCATCTGCCGGCCATCGCCAACGAGGCCGGCATCAAATTTACCATCGACGATGTCGGCGAGGTGTTCGCGCGCACGCCGCTGATCGGCAATCTGCGGCCGGGCGGCAAATATGTGGCCAAGGATGTCTACGATATCGGCGGCACGGCGGTCGTCATTCGTGCATTGGTCGAGAGCGGCCATATCGACGGTTCGTGCCTGACCATCACCGGCCGGACCATTGCCGAGGAATACGGCAACGCCAACAAGGCCGATGGCGAGATCATCTACTCCTCAGCGAAGCCGATCCAGCCAGATGGCGGCGTCGCGGTGCTGAAGGGCAACCTGTCCCCCGATGGCGCAGTGATCAAGGTCGCCGGACTGAAGAAGACGGTGTTCGAAGGCACGGCGCGCGTGTTCGAGGACGAAGAAAGCTGCGTCGCCGCGGTGAAGGACCAGAACTACAAGGAAGGCGACGTGCTGATCATCCGCAACGAGGGCCCGGTCGGCGGCCCCGGCATGCGCGAGATGCTCGGAGTCACCGCGCTCATCTACGGCCAGGGCATGGGCGAGAAGGTCGCGCTGATCACCGACGGGCGCTTCTCCGGCGCCACGCGCGGCATGTGCATCGGCTATGTCTCGCCGGAAGCCTATATCGGCGGCCCGCTCGCGCTGGTGCGTGACGGTGACAAGGTCCGCATCGACGCGCCGGCGCGGCGACTGGATCTGATGATCAGTGATGCCGAATTCGCCGCACGCAAGGCCGCATGGACCCAGCGCCCGCCGCGTCACCGCGCCGGTGCGCTGGCGAAATATGCCAAGCTCGTCGGACAGGCCCCCGGCGGCGCCGTCACGCATGATGGCGGCGCGGAATGGCCGTGGTTTGAGTGAGTAGTCCTGGCGCCGGCAGTGCGCTCCTTCTCCCCGCACTGCGCGGGGAGAGGTTAGGGAAGCTCCGCGGTCGCGGCCCTGAGCTCATCCGCCGTCGCGTGCTTAAGCCCAACCGCCTCGATCGCGCGTCGCGCCGCCGCAACCAGATCCTGATTGCCTTTGGCGCGGCAGCCATCCGGCAGCAATTCGTTGTTCTCGAAGCCGACGCGGATATGGCCGCCCAGCAATGCGCCCGCGGTGACGCAGGCCGTCTCCTGCGCACCGAAGGCGCAGACACTCCAGTGTTCGAATGTTGGCGCACCGGGCGCGACGAACGGCAGCAGATCGGCCGGGTGCGACGTCTGCCCCGCCGTATAACGGCCGAGCACGAACAGCACCGGCAGCTTCTCGAACGGCACCAGCCCGCGCTTGCGAAACTCAGCCAGCCGCGCAGCATCCTGCGCATCGTAGAGAATGATTTGCGGTGTCGCGCGCTCGCGCTTCATCCAGCCGAGCAGATCGGCGAAGGCCTGCTCCTCGCTCGCATCGGGCACCAGTTCGCGCAGTGCCAGCGACGCCGCTTCCGGCTTTACCGCCTGCACCACCGCGCACTGCTGCGCTGGTGTGTATTTGCCGAGCGCCTCGGAGGTGATCTGGATGACAAGCCTGTCGCCGACCGCGCTGCGGATCGCCGCGATGGCGTCCCGATAGGCCGCCGCATCGAGCAGGTGACTGCCGTCGGGATGACGCACATGGGCATGGATCATCGCCGCGCCTGCCTCAAGGCAATGCGCAGCCGTCACCGCCAACTCCGCCGGCGTCAGCGGCACGGCGGGATGATCGGCCTTGACCTTGCGGCCGCCGTTGGGGGCGACCGCAATGGCAACGGGTGACATGATTTACGGAATCGCTGCGATGACGGCGATCTCGACCTTGATGGCGGGGTCGGCGAGCTTCGACTCGACGCAGGCGCGCGCTGGGCCAACTTCGGGCACCCAGGCATCCCACACCGTGTTCATGGCATCGCGGTCATTGATATTCGGCAGCCAGACGGTGGCGCTGAGGATGTTGTTCTTGTCGGTGCCGGCTTCCTTGAGGAGCGCATCGATCTTGTCGAGCACCTGCTTGGTCTGCGTCTTGACGTCGCCCGAATATTCATCGGGCACTTGGCCGGCCAGATAGACGGTGTTGCCATGGATGGAAGCCTGGCTGAGACGCTTGCCGGGACCGAGACGCTTGATCATGCA
The DNA here is from genome assembly GCF_052076065.1 of Tardiphaga sp. 285_C5_N1_2. Classification (NCBI taxonomy): domain Bacteria; kingdom Pseudomonadati; phylum Pseudomonadota; class Alphaproteobacteria; order Hyphomicrobiales; family Nitrobacteraceae; genus Tardiphaga; species Tardiphaga sp. 285_C5_N1_2. Next base: position 74,899 of record NZ_CP197241.1, on the reverse strand, counting down.
GAAGTCTTTCATTGAGTGTGGAACGGAGTGACCCGGGCGCGACCATCCCCGCTCGGAACTGGCCCGTCAAGCCCATGACGTCACACGGCACAAGTGGCCCCGCGTGGACCACGTCCGCTATTCCGCGGCGCGGGCCCGCTTCACGGCATCGTCCATCAACGCCTTTGGCGCTGGCAGCCGCAACCGGCGGCCATGCTGCAGATAGAGCAGCGCGACACGCTTCGGATCTGACAGGTTCCAGATTTCGACCGCGGGCAGCCGCCCCACCAGCGTCACGGACGGCCGATGCGCGATGACATGGGACAGGATCGCGGACTTTGGCCCCTTTTTGAATTTCCGGCGCACTTTTCGCGCGGCATTCTCATTGGCCGCGTGCCAGCGGATCTTGGGTCCGCGGCGACGGTTCAGAAGCCAAGAAAAGATTCGCAAAATGAATGGCATACGGCTTTTCTTTTTGCCCGGTTGCAGCGACGCTGGCGCGGTCGCGCACTCATTCTCTTAGAACGGATCATCGACAGGGGTAAAGCGGCGCGATCAAGGCGAAACGTCGCGATGCCATAGAGAATGAAGCATTCTCTCGGGAATGACGCGTTCTCCTGGGGGAACGACGCGTTTCCCGGGATATACGCGACCCTCGAATCAGGAATAGACCTGCGCCATGTCCGTTCCCGCCGGCGCCTCGCGTCAATCGAAAAATCAGCCAGACGTGTTCCAGACCTCGGACGCATTGTCCGTGCTGCATTCGGTGTTCGGTCTGCCGGGTTTTCGCGGTGCACAGGAAGATATCGTTCGCCACGTGACCGATGGCGGCAATTGCCTGGTGCTGATGCCGACCGGCGGCGGCAAGTCCCTGTGTTACCAGTTGCCATCCTTGCTACGCCCGGGCTGCGGTATCGTCGTCTCGCCCTTGATCGCACTGATGCGCGACCAGGTCGCGGGCCTGCTTGAGGCGGGCGTCAAGGCGGCGGTGCTGAATTCCACCCTGTCTTGGGACGAAGCCAACGAGGTCGAGCGGCAATTGCTCGCCGGAGAACTGGACCTTCTCTACGTCGCCCCTGAACGTCTGGTCACGCCGCGCTGTCTGTCGATGCTCGGCCGCGCCAGGATCGCCCTGTTCGCCATCGATGAAGCGCATTGCGTCGCGCAATGGGGCCACGATTTCCGGCCCGAATATATCGGCCTCTCGGTCATCGCCGAACGGTTCCCGAACATTCCGCGCATTGCGCTGACGGCAACCGCCGACGATCTGACTCGGCAGGAGATCGTGCAACGCCTCCGCCTGGAAGACGCACCGAATTTCGTGGCGAGCTTCGACCGGCCGAACATCAAATACGAGATCGTCGACAAGACCAACGCACAGAAGCAGTTGCAGGCTTTCATCAGCGACCGGCATTCCGGCGAGGCCGGCGTGGTCTATTGCCTGTCGCGTGCCAAGGTCGAGGACACCGCAGCCGCATTGAACAAGGCCGGAATCCTCGCGCTGCCCTATCACGCCGGGCTCGACGCACGCCTGCGTGAGACCAATCAGGATCGCTTCATCAATGAAGACGGCGTGGTGATCGTCGCCACCGTCGCCTTCGGCATGGGCATCGACAAGCCCGACGTGCGCTTCGTGTGCCACCTCGATCTGCCGAAGAGCATCGAGGCCTATTATCAGGAAACCGGCCGCGCCGGCCGCGACGGCAAGCCGTCGAATGCGTGGATGGCCTATGGCCTCTCCGACATCGTGCAGCAGCGCCGCATGATCGACGAGTCCACGGGATCGGAGACCTTCAAGCGCGTCTCCATCGGCAAGCTCGATGCGCTGGTCGGCCTCGCCGAAACAGTCGATTGCCGCCGCACCCGACTGCTGGGTTATTTCGGCGAAGAGGCGACCGGCACGCGCTGCGGCAATTGCGACAATTGCCTCTCGCCGCCGAAAGTCTGGAACGGCAGCGTCGCCGCGCAGAAGCTGTTGTCCTGCGCCTATCGCACCGGGCAGAAATTCGGCGCCATGCATCTGGTGGACGTGCTGATCGGCCGCCTCACCGACAAGGTCAAGCAATTCGGCCATGACAAGCTGTCGGTATTCGGGATCGGCGGCGAACTCACCGAGAAACAATGGCGCGCCGTGATGCGGCAACTGGTGGCGCGCGGCTTTCTCTATGCGGATGCAGATAGTTTCAATGCGCTGAAGCTCACCGAAGAAGCGCGCGGCGTTCTCAAGGGCGAGATCGAGCTGATGTTCCGCGAGGAAACCGGCGGTACCGGCCGCGCCCCGCGCAGCAAATCCCGCCGCGGCGACCTTGCGGCACCGCGCAGTGACAACGCCAATCCCGATCTGCTCGCCGTGCTGCGTGCCTGGCGCTCGGAAGTCGCGAAGAAGCGCAACGTCCCGGCCTATGTCGTGCTGCACGACGCCACCATCGATGGCATCGCCAGCGAACATCCCACCACGCTCGACCAGCTCCGCGAAATCCCGGGGATCGGCGACAAGAAGCTGGAGCATTACGGCGACGAGATCCTCGCGCTGGTGAATGCGACGCCGGGACGCTAGCGGCGTTCGACGCCACCGATGTCTATCGGGCGGGCTTGTAACCCTTGATGACGGACTCCGACTTCTTCAGGGCCGCTACAAGTTCCGCCCCGGTCATCAATGCAGTCGTCTGGCTGGACTTGATGGCGCCGCCGGCCGCAATCGCGACGGCGATGGCCGCCATGCTCTCGATATCCGGCACATCGGCGATCAGCATCACGTCATATTCGCCCAGGCAATACCAACCTCCGATCAACGTTCCTCCGACAGCCTCCGTCGTCTGCCGTCCAACGGATTCAACGCGGTTCTGCGGATTCTTCATTTGCGCGGCCCATGATTCCGGCGTGTAGGCAGCCTGATACATATAGAGCGGCATGTTCGACCTCCGTCAGCCGGAATTGTCCTGACCTTTCACCGGGAGAAGAGCGCGAGCTTCGCCATTTTCACGGCACGGCCTAACTCTATTCGCGCGATGATACCGGCAGCGATCTGCATGGTGGCGCCGATTGCCCAGCTCAAACAGATGATGCCAGCCGTCTTGGGGCGCACGGTTTCACCCAGAATGATACTGGAGACTGACGTGATCGCCGTCACCGATGTGATGAAGGTACCGGCCGCAGTGAGCAGCTCCACCATATCCGCACTGTTGCCCAGCCCGCGCCATAGCGGCAGATGCATGCGGTAATCGGCAGGAACCTGGGGCAGATCGATTCCGAGATAGAAACCGGTAGCCCCGTAAATGATCATAGCGAACACGACTTCACCCGAACCAATGACCTCGATGAAGCGGCCGACCTCGGCAACGAACAGCCCGCAGGCAGCGCCAACCAAAGCGAGTCCGGTCCGTTCGAGAATGTGCGCCAACCTGCTGAGGGTCGAGCGGGTGTGCCACGATGCGCTGGGCTTGATGATCATGTGATCCTCGTCTGCCCATGAGCCCTTCGAAGAGGAGTTTTGAAGGCCGCCCTCCGCAATAACAAGCAGGAGTGCTTACCTAAATCGAGTGGGGTGGCGGTACCTGCTTCGGTGACGTGGAAACACACGCTCGCATTCTCGCGGCGCCAATGGCGTCCGAGTTTTGCGCATTCCTTCCCACCCTCAATCGAGAGGGCGTGCGGAACGCCGGGTGCCCGATGCACCCTTGGGCCTGATGCGAATGCGGTCTTCCGCATGGGGTAATGCATCAGGACTTTCGGAAGCACGAGCGATTGCCCGACGTTCCGCCTGCGGTGTTTTTTCGGTTGCTTGCACTTTGCCTCGACGAACGCTCCGATCGCGAATTAAAGTCCCAAGGCGATGGGAAGGGGGCCTCAAGCGAATAGGCCGAACGTGTTTTGACTTGGTCGTCCGTCACACTGTCCAGGGGTCTTTCCATCCGAAGGTCGGCCGTCTCCTTGCCAGTGGCAGTGCTGGCGCAGATCCGTCCTGCCCGAAGACAGACGTCCCCCGTGAACCGCGTGACGCCGCATCTCCGGCGTCCACCGCATCCAGCCCCGCGAACGTGACGATCGCGCTCGCCCCTCTCATCGGGGCCGGACAAAGGGGAATATAATCCATATCGGGATATTGTCAACACTGGATAGGAAAATATGTTTGGCGCTGTCTTGCCGCTCCAAACTGTCATTCCGGGGCGGCTGCGCGCCGTCGCGCAGACGAACCTCAGCCACTCCAATTCGAGTGGCGGGGAATCTCGACCTGTTCAGCGCAAAACTCTCTGAGATTCCGGGTTCGCGTCCGGCAAGTGCCGGCCGCGCCCCGGAATGACAAGCGTGGGTCGGGATTCCCCGGCATCGAACAATACGGGTGACGCAAATACCGCCAAAGGCGCCAAAACCGCTGCATTCGTAAGTATCCGGCTACGCGACGAAACAAATCTCCGCTTCCACGAAACAATTTTCTACACAGACGCCATCGGCTGGAAACCGGCCGGGATTACACCTCCATGCAACAAGTAGCCGCGTAGACGGCAGGAGGCCGCCATGAACCACTCGATCCACAGCGCAGACCGCAGCACGCATCTGAAGATCGTCGTTGTCGCCCTGGTTGCCGGCATCGCGGTTGCAGGTTTCGGCATTGCCGCCCGCACGGGCACCAGCGACGGCACCCAGACGGCCCGCGTCATCAAGGCCGGTCAGCCGACCGCGCTCACCAGTTCGAACACGACGGCGGTTCGCTGATTGTCGCATCAGGACACCGTACCGGTTTGACATCAATCAGCATAATGCGCCGGTGATGCCGGGATCAGCGGCACGCGCCGGTGATCCCGGCGCACCGCGCGTTTCGACCTTGGCACCCTCGACAGTCCTTCTCCCCTGCCATAGTAAATCCTTGAGCGCATCGACGCGCCCGAAGATGCAGGACAGACCTTTGACTGTGACAGATGTGGCGCCGGGTGCAGGCGAAGCCAACAGCACCATTCGTCAGGCTTCCGCGACGAGCCCCCAAACTGCAACCGACGCGATCATCAATTCCTATGCCGGCCGATCGATGCCTGTCGATCATCTGCGGACCTTCGTCACGCCCGAGATGAATTTCGCGACGCGCACCATCAAGGCGGGCGCACCGGTGCGGCCACTGATCTATAGCAAGCATACGCTGCCTGACTTTCCGATCGTCTCCAATGGCGCGAGTTACGACATCTACGACTATGTTTCGCGCAACCGCGTCGCCGGACTTCTGGTGATGAAGGACGACGAGGTTCTGCTCGAACATTACGATCTCGGTATCGAGGCATCGACACGCTGGCTGTCGATGTCGATGGCGAAATCCTTCAGCACCACACTGATCGGCGCTGCCATCCAGGACGGGTACATCAAGAGCGTCGACGATCCGCTGGTGAATTATCTTCCCGAATTTTCCGGCACCGCCTATGAGGGCGTCAGCGTGAAGACGCTGATGCAGATGACGTCAGGTGTGCGCTGGAGCGACGATCAGACCGACGCACAGTCCGAACGCCGCAAGCTGCTCGAATTGCAGGTGGCCCAGCAGCCCGGCGCCATCATGCGCTACATGGCGGAGCGTCCGCGCGCCGCGACGCCCGGCACGCAATGGACCTATTCGACCGGCGATACCCATGTTGTCGGCGCGCTGGTGAAGGCGGCCACCGGCAAATGGCTGAGCGATTATCTCTCGGAGAAGATCTGGTCCAGACTCGGCATGGAGGCCGACGGCGCCTGGTGGCTGGAAGCGCCGGGCGGACTGGAAGTCGCCGGCAGCGGGATGTTTGCCACCCTGCGCGACTATGCACGCTTCGGCCGTTTCATTCTCGATGACGGCGTGATTGATGGAGAGCGCGTGCTGCCGGAAGGCTGGATGCGCGCGGCCGGTGCCCCGCGTGAGATCAACGGCCAGCGCGTCGATTACGGCTATATGTGGTGGATCGTACCGGGCGCGGACGGCTCGCTCGATGACGGCGCTTTCACCGCACGCGGGATATTCGGGCAACTGATGTATATCAATCCCAAGCATCGCGTGATCTGCGCGGTGCTGAGCGCGCGGTCGAAGCCACCGACGATGGTGAACCCGGCGGTGGCGGACAATGCATTCTTCAATGCGGTGGTGAAGGCGCTGGCGTAATCGCGCCACCGCTAGTCGTGATGCGCGAAATCCGCCGGGGTCAGTTCGATCGGCTGGCCATGCGGCGTGCGATCGGCGGCGTGGTCCCAGGCATCGCGATAGCGATGCAGCGCATCCGCCGTCGTCACGCCCTTCTCGGCGATCAGATTTTCCAGCGTCGCCAGCCAGTGCCGGTAATAGGTCTCGCCAGTGTCGGCATCACCTCCCGCCTGGGCGCGCTTGATCTCGGCAGCCAGCGCCGCAGCCCATTCCGTCCAGGTGAACACGCCGCGCTCATGCAGCGTCACGGCCATGGCAAAGGCCTGGGCCTCCCACGGCTCGCGAAACACCGGACCCTCGGCGTCACAGGGGATGCTCGGGATTTCGGCCGTCGCACGGGTTGCAGCTTGAGTATTGGTCGTCATCACACCGGCTCCAGACATCAGGCGAATCCTACACCGACGCGCGCCTCACGCAAATGTCGCTGCGTGACGCGCATGGCAGGTGTCTAATTCCTGACCTGCGAGAAAAACTCCAACATAAAGCGCGATATGCGGCGCGTTGCCCCGTCTGCAGGCTCACACTGCACAATCTGCGATCTTGCTCCGCTGAATAATTTTGGCGTACCCGTCGCTGCACTCGATCCCGTGAATAAAAGGTAGACTTAAGATGGAAAAGCCAAGCCTCATCCTGACCGGAGGACGCGTGTTCTGTGGTCTCAACGAGGGCTTTGTCGAAGCCATCGCGATCGCATCGGGACGCGTGCTGGCGACCGGTTCGGCCCAGACAATCGCCGAGCTTGCCGGACCGGATACGCGCATCATCGAACTCGCCGGCCGCACCGCCATCCCGGGCCTGAACGACGCCCATATGCATTTGTTGCCGCTCGGCCTGACCATGACCGAGATCAATCTACGGCCGGAGACCGGCGCTAACTCGATCGGCGAAATCCTGCGCCGCGTCGCCGAGAAGGCCAAGACGGCCAAGCCCGGCGAATGGATCAATGGCCGCGGCTATGACCATTACGAGCTCGCGGAAAAGCGTCATCCCACCGCGGAAGAGCTTGATCAGGTCGCGCCGAACAATCCGGTCTATCTCAAGCGCACCTGCGGCCATGTCGCCGTGATCAACACACAGGCGATGCGCGCGGCCGGCATCGGCCACAACACGCCGCAGCCCGATGGCGGCATGATCGAACGCCGCGACAACAAGCTGACCGGCCTGCTCGCCGAACGCGCGCTGCGCCTGATCGTCGACGCCGCGCCGAAGCCCAGCGCCGAACGCCTGCGCGATGCGATCGACCGCGCCAGCCGGTTCATGCTCGAGCAAGGCTTCACCAGCGTGATGGATGCCGCGGTCGGCATGGCCGCGGGCATGGATGAGATCGATGCCTACGAGCATCTTGCGAAATCGAACACGCTGCCGATCCGCACCTGGGTCTGTATCTACGGCAACACCGACGGCATCGGCGACCAGGCGCATGCTGCCGGTTATCGCTTCGGCCGCGAGGTCGGCATGCTGCGCTATGGCGCGATGAAAGTGTTCGGCGACGGCAGCGCCGGCGGCCTCACCGCTGCGATGTCGAAGCCCTATCTCGTGGGCGATCCCGATAATCGCGGCATCTTCTGCTACACCGACAAGGAGATGCACGACTATCTCGCGCATTATCATGGCCTCGGCTACCAGCTCGCCATCCACGCCATCGGCGATGCCGCCATCGAGCAGGTGCTGTCAGGGATCGAGAAAGCAGGTACGGCGGACAATCCGATCCTCGGCCGTCGCCATCGCATCGAACATTGCGGCTTCCTCAGCGACAGCCAGATCGCGCGCATGGCAGCCGCGGGCATCGACCCGGTGCCGCAGCCGGTCTTCATGTATGAATTCGGCGATCTCTACATCACCAATCTCGGCCAGGCGCGCACCGATGTCGCCTATCCCATGCGCAAGTGGTTCGACGCAGGTCTGCATCCGGCGGCGAGTTCGGACGCGCCGGTGTCCACCACCGATCCGTTCAAGAACCTGTTCACGATGACCACGCGCATGTCCAACCGTCATACATTGCTGGGCGAAGGACAGAAGCTGTCGATGGCGGAAGCGATCCACGCCTACACCTATTTCGGCGCCTATACGCAGTTCGCCGAAGATCGCATGGGCCGTCTGGTGCCGGGCCAGCTCGCGGATATCGCCGTGCTCAGCCACGACGTCTTCACCTGCGTGCCCGAGGAAGTCGAGAAAGACACCCGCTGCGATCTCACCATTCTCGGTGGCGACGTCGTGTTCGACAGGCTGGGTCAGGTCGCGGTCGCGGTCGCGGCGGAATAAAGAGAGCGCAAGACGCTGCGATATGTGGTCAATGCCCGCTGTTCAGTCGTATCGCAGCAAAGATCTGTTTGACGGAGGCCCTTGCCGTAAGGGCGCCGCTTCGTCTGTGCATAAAGGTACCGTCGCCAGATGACATGGCGACGGCTGCCGATTCAAAAACGACACTACGCCTCAGCGGACGCGCTTGCGACAGGAGGCACCTGTTCCGCTGACCGCTGCACGGCATTGGTCGATCGTGTCATAACTACAATCGGTGCCCCGCGACTGTGATTTGGCGCACCACGCCCTCCCCTTGGCTTCGCTCTGCGTGGTGACGAATACCATGCTCGCGCTCGCCACAATCGTGGAAACAAGCAGGGACAATAAGAAACGCTTTTTCAGGTTCTGCATCGCATCCTCCTTTTCAATCGTCGGAATAATGGATGACGCGATTGCATCACGATATCGGGTGTTGACCTGATCCGAGCCGCGGAATCACCCCTGCGATCACGGCGAAAGATCGTGATGCGCTGGAATGGCTATCGCAGGCGCAACGGTGCAATCGTATCGCTCACCTGCAATAGCGATGCGATACCGGGTGGGATCTTCCGCTCGATGTGCGGACCCAGCAACGACCATGACGCCAGTAATACCGGTTATGCCAATGCCGCCTGTGACTCCCCACGGCCGCTCCGGTGGCAGCGCCTATGGCCGCGCCGCGTCGCCCACCGACGGCGCCGCCAATGATGGCACCGGACACTGCGCCGCGTCCTGCTGCGCTTTGGGCAAGCGCATCCGCCAGCGGAACCACTGCAGATAGCGCGAGTAGAACGAGCAAGGCTGAGATCCTTCGCATGCGTAACTCCCTGACAATTGATGCTGTGGCCCCCGCACGCGTTCCGATTTGAAATGCACATCCAGAACCATGGCTATCGGGGAAAACCCTTGGTCGGTGCACATGACGCGCCATCGTATGTGTCAGCGCCTTACTAATTATTCACTGGGACACGCGGCTCTTCCGAATTATTGGAGCGCGATGCGATACTTTTTCCATATCCTGGACGGGCCGAAAGTTTTTCCCGATGAGGTCGGAAGCCGCCTTTCAAATCCGAAGCTTGCGATCACGCAAGCGCGCGCCCTTGCTACGGAACTAGGCAAGGCCGGCGCGCTTTGCGGGTCCCATCTGGTGTTCGTTCTCGACGAGAACGGCAACCGGATCTTCGGCTGCCGGGCTAACTGACGGCTTTGCATATGACTGCCGTCGCATGCGCGGATCTAGACGTCGCCGAAGAAGTTACCGATTATCAGGGTAAAGCCCGATACCCGCTCAGGTGCTTTCCCCTATATCTCCCGTCACGCTTCAAATTTTCCGGGCTATCCTGCACCACGTCGTCATTTACGGGGTTCGGTCGTGCGGGCCAGAATCTTCAGATTTGCAAAGATCCTGATGGCGTTTTTCGGCATCGCGCTGATGACGATCTTCGCTGTCCGCATCTACGATTCGCAGCGCGGCCTGCCACTCGAGACATGGCATACCTACGTTCCGCATGAGTTCCATGCGAGCAAGCTGGATACTGCCGACTGGGCGCAATATATGGCGGCTGAGGCGGAGCTTTTCGACGAAGTCCAGCGCGAGGTATCGCAGAAGCTCGATCCGACAGAACGTGTGCCACCCAATCGGTATTTCGAAGGCAGCCCAGTCTATCCCGCGCATTTCGTGCAGGATTTCAATCGCTCCTTTGTGCTGGAGCCGAAGGGGAAGCCGATCGGCGCGGTCGTGCTTCTTCATGGCCTGACGGACTCTCCCTACAGCCAGCGCCATATTGCGCGCTTTTACCGCGACCAAGGCTTCCTGGCGATCGTACCGAGGCTACCGGCACATGGCACGGTTCCGGCCGCGCTGACCGACGTCGCGTGGGAAGACTGGATGGCCGCCACGCGGCTCGCCGTGCGGGAAGTCAAGAAGCGTGTGGATTCGCCCGTGCCGCTGCATCTGGTGGGATTTTCCAACGGCGGTGCACTGGCCATCATGTATGCGCTGGATGCCATCGACGACGAAAAACTGTCACGACCCGACCGCCTGATACTGATCTCGCCGATGGTCGGCATCACCAGTTTTGCACGGTTTGCCGGCCTTGCGGGATTTCCGGCAATTCTGCCCGCCTTCGCCAAGGCCGCATGGCTCGATGTCGTTCCGGAGTTCAATCCCTTCAAGTACAATTCATTCCCGGTAAACGGCGCGCGTCAATCGCATCTTCTGACCAGGGCTCTGCAACGGAGACTCGCGCGCTATGCGAGCGAAGGAAGACTGGGCCGGTTTCCACCCATCCTGACATTCCAGTCGCTGATGGATTTCACCGTCAGCACGCGGGCCATCGTCTCCGATCTCTATGCCCATCTGCCGGCCAATGGGAGCGAACTCGTTCTGTTCGACGTCAACCGCACCGCCAGATTTGGCCCGCTGCTCCGAACCAGCACCGATACCGCGCTGGCACGCATTGTACCTGCCGGCCCGCGGCGCTACGGCCTCGCCGTCATTACCAATTCCGGTGACAATAATGACGACGTGATCGAGCGTGTGACCGAGGCCGGCACCGTCGACGAGCATTCCCGCCCGCTCGGCCTGAACTATCCACGGGGCTTCTATTCGCTGTCACACGTGGCGCTGCCATTTCCGGTCAGCGATTCTCTCTATGGGGCGGAGCCAGACAAGTCCGAGGATTTTGGCGAGAACCTCGGTACCCTGGCGCCGCGCGGGGAACGCAATGTGCTGATCGCCAGCCTCGACTCGCTGATGCGGGCGTCATCAAACCCGTTCTTCCCCTATATGGTCGGCCGGATCGGTGAGAGCATTCTCACCCCCGCAAAGACCGCCCAACCTGCCCGATAAAGCGATGACCGATGATAAATGCCGACTATCGAAGAACGAGGTTGGATATGCCCAGTGCCAGATTCAATCCGATCTGGCCCTCGACAGAGAGCGGCTGCAGCGTGATCGTACGGCGTGATCCGCCGACGAGGACATTGGCGCCAAGACCCAGGCCGATGGCAACATTTCCGCTTGCCCCGACATAGCTGCCTCTCAACGTACCGCGGCCGATATTACTGTTGCGCGCAAAGACACCCCAGAACAGCGTTCCCCCGCGCGTGACACCAACATCGAGGCCAACCCGCCTGATCGTGCCTCTGTAGCTGTATTGCCGTGCAGCCACGGTCGACAGGAAGACACATTGCATCTCCTGGCGTGAGCCTAGAACCAGCCCGACTCTCGGACCGGTGCTGCATGTCAGTCCGCCAACGCGGAAAAGCTGTTGCGCGTGAGCCGGTGCGGATAGCATCTGCGGGATCAGGAAGGCGCATGCCACGGTCAATATGCGAATGCTGAACATTTGCTTCCCTCTCGAAACCGCGACACGAACGACGTGACGTCTGCTGCACGAGGCTAGCCGTCAGCACGCAATAGGTAATCGGGAAAAACCCTGAAGAGGTCGTGATGAGTACCCGGATTGCCGGGGAACATTGATCTGGATTCAGGTACGCGCAGCAACGCGTGTCCCCGCGGAAAATTCCAGGCCATGCGCAGAGGCCGGAGCGCCACAACTACGGCTGCTTTGCCTCGCTTTTGGCCGAATCCGGAAACTTTAAAATTCGGTAAGAAAGTGGCGGCGCCGATGGACAAACGCCATCTTCAGCTCAGGCGACCGCTCCTGAAACTTCCCAGATATCGCGGGCCCGGATGGCCGGCCGCAAGAGCGCAGTCGTCGTTGTCTCTGACAGAGAATGGTCGGGTGATGTTTGGATCAATCAAGGCGTTCATCTCGCGTGCGATGGAAGACGCCAATCAACGGAAAAACGTCGAGCAGAGAGAGCTTCTCATCGTGACCGCGGCATTGCTCATCCGCGTTGCCACCGTCCATAGCGAGCTATCGAATATCAGGCGCGCCAGATTGCATGCTATTTTCAAATCGCATTATGGGCTCGATGACACGGCTACGGCTCAGCTTCTCGTTGATGCAGATGCAGTCGCCCGTAGCGCGGTCGATCTTTATCGCTTTACCCGGCAACTCAACGAGTTCCTCGATGACGATGGACGTCGACGGATCGTTCAACTGATGTGGGAGACCGTCTACGCGGATCAGCGGGTCAACGAGTTTGAAGAGAATCTGATCTGGCGTGCGGCAGACCTTCTGGGCGTATCGTCCCGGCAGCGCGTTGAACTTCGACAGCGCGTCGTCGCCGGCATGAAGAATTTGGCGACGGTATCAGCCTGACGACACGAGCATCGCATCCATAGCGATGTCGATTGTTCGGCATACTCACTGGGCCAACAGCGCGGCTCCGAGAGCCACCGTCAGTGCGAGCAGTGAAATTCCAGCCACATGCCATTGGCGAAGCGTGCCTTCCGCTTGCTCGATGGTCCTGCCCCAGGCTGGAGCGATCTTCACACACCTGTCCAGAACGACGACAATATCTCCCTCGGGAATATGGGGTAGCCGCACCCAGCGCCACAGCACTGCCGCCAATATGGCGCCCAGCAGAACTGGAAACAGGGCCTTCCACAGCAGTTCGGGCGCCAGAGGATTGGGCAACATTCCTTCGGGGACCGCGAGGAATAGCGCCCATGGTACGATGAGCGACGCTACGGCGGTCGACAGCCATGGCCAGAACAGGCTCGGCGCAGCGGTCGCCTCGTAATCCGTTGATGCCGTCGTCACCAGGCCTCGCACGAACTGCAGCATGAGCAGCGTCGTGCCGACAGCAGACAGCGTTGCAACCGTGTTGGCGGCCCCGTCCCCGAGCGGTCCGTCGACCACGATTTTTGCCAGCGCACCGCCGGTCAGCGGGAGACCGCCAAGGCCGACGGCAATGATCGCCACTGGGACAAGGATGGGCAACAGATATCGGCGACCGGTCGCGGCGATCACGCCGACGGAGAGAAACAGCGCGCCTTTGACCAGCACATGGTTCGCAGAATAGAAGATCGCCGCCAGTGCAGCGCGGCCATCTCCGGCGATCATGCCCATGCCAATGACGGCCACGATGAATCCCATCTGGCTGACGCTCGAATAAGCCAGCACAACCTTGGGCCTGCGTTGCGTCATTCCAATCACCACCCCGTAGAGCGCCGCGAACAGGCCTGCAGCTGCGAGTAACGTTCCTGCGTGGGGCAGTGCCGTATCGAGGGGGAGAAAGCGGATCATTCCGAGGATGCTTGCCTTGACGGCTGCACCACTCAGAACAGCGGCAGCCGGCGCCGGCGCGGCCGCATAGGCCCGTGGCATCCAGACGTGAAATGGAACAAGGCCAGCCTTCATGCCAAAACCTGCGATCAACAGGCTGATGATCAGGTCGCGGTGCGGCGACGTCGGCAGTGCGGCGGCGGCATCGCCGATTAACAGCCCGTTGCCGGGAATATCCGCCGCGAGCAGCACGAAGGCGATGAGCAGCAATGTCTCCGCCAGCAATCCAAGGCCGATATAGAGCGCGCCGGCCCGCCACGCATCGGCCGTTTCATGCTGGATGATGAGGCCACAGGCGCCAAGCGTCAGCATCGCCAAAAACAAATAGAAACCCACCATGTCGGCAGCGAGAAAGACGCCGATGCAACCCGTCAATGCGGTGAGCCAGCACACGGCGAACCGCCCGCGATTCGGCCTGCCCTGCAGATACGGTGACGCATAGGCCCCGGCCATGATCCATAGCAGCGCGGCAACGCCGAGTAGCAGTGCCCCGGGGAGATCAAGGGCGAAAGTCAAATGCAGACGGGCGGGGCCGACGACAAGCGGGGAATCGTCGGAGACAAGGAGCACGGCCACAAATGCAGGAATCGGAGCAAACGCCAGATATGAAGGCATTCGCAGTAATGCCATTGGCCAGAGGCAAGCCAGCAGCATCCCGAGCGGAAAGAGCAAGGCGAAAGCCAGCAAGGGATAGGCCTCTATCATCGCAGCCAAGCCATCGGCGCCTCCGGACGACCAACTTGCAATACATCGATAGGACCGAACGCCACGAGCCCCAGCAGAACCGAGAGCAATGCCAGCCCCAGCGCCGCCACTTCCTGATACTTCGGCACCGCGGTGTGCAATGTCAGCGGCGCGCTCGGCGCTCCCATCGCACGCGACAGCACGATGAAGGTATATGCGCTCGTGAGCAGCCCTCCTGCGATGATCACGATTGCCCACCACCATTGCGCCGTTGCAATCGTCGCCTCCAGCAAGAGCCACTTTGCCAGAAAACCGCCCGTTGGCGGCAACCCGATCAGGCATAGGCCACCGAGGCCGAAGGCGAACATCGTCATGGGAAGCGCGCGTGCGATCCCGCCGAGCTCCGAAATCTGGTCATGTCCAAGCGCGGCATAGACAAGTCCCGCAGCCATGAACATGGCTGCCTTGGCCGTGGCGTGCGAGATGGCCTGAAGCATGCCTCCCGTCAGGGCATCGCCATACTGGAGATGCAACGGGTCGGCAGCGAGCGGAAACATCAGGAACAGATAGCCGATCTGCGCAACCGTCGAATAGGCGATCAACAATTTGAGCCGCTTCTGTCGGAGCGCGACAATGTTGCCGCAGATAATCGCTGACGCCCCGAGCACCCCAATGAGTTGACCGGCAGCCACACTCAAGAGTCCCGGCACAGCGTCGAACCAGAGCCGCACAATGAGAAAGAACGATCCCTTCACCACGACGGCTGACAGAACCGCGCTTGCCGCCGCCGGTGCGCCGGCATGCGCCGGGGGAAGCCAGAGATGCAGTGGAAAGAGCGCGGTTTTGGCGAACAGCCCCACCGTCATCAGCGTCGCGGCAGCGAGCGTCGCCGGCTCGATCTGCACGCGTTGCGACATCAGGACGATGTCGAGGGTTCCATAGCTGCCATACAGCAAGGCCGTTCCGACCAGATAGAGGATCGAGCCCAGCAGCGCGAAGAGCAGATAGCGCAATGCCGCCTGCAAGGTCTCCGCGCGGCCATCGAGACAGACCAGCGGCACCGCAGCGAAGGTCAGCAGCTCAAGCGCAACGTAAAGTGTGAACAGATCGCCGCCGAGAAAGATCATGTTCATCGCGCCCGAGATCGCCATGAGCATGACCCAGAACACCATCGGCGCGCGGGTTTCGACGGACGCTGCGCGACTGCCGAAATTCGCATGCGCGAACACGCCGATGAGGCAGATCACGATGGCCATGGCCACCATCATCGCGACTGAAAGTCCGTCGGCGCGCAGGGTGATGCCGAGCGGGGGCTTCCAATTACCCACAACGTAGCTCAGCGACGTTTCGCTTTGCCATACTTTCACGAAGACAATGCAGGCCACGCAGAGGCTTGCGGGCAACAGGAACGCGGCAATCCTTTCGGCGTACCGTCCGCCAAGGACAAACGACAGCAGGATGCCGACAACCGGCAATACGATGGCCAGAACAAGAAGCGCCCCGTCGGCAGTTGTCGCCTCAAGCGCGGTTGCAGCCGGCATCAGGATTTTTCCTCGCCGGTTTCAGATCTGTCGGAACTGATCGAGGCCCGGCCGGTCTCATCGCCAAGACGCTGCACCAGCGCGATAGCCATGGCCGTCGCCGCGAACGCGACGACAATCGCGGTGATCACCATCGCCTGGGGGACCGGGTCACCGCCGAGCCCGGCCGCTGCCCCCCGCCTGGCGATCACACCGAACAGCAGAAACACACCGCTCCCGAGCAAATTGAATGCAAGGATCTTGCGTAGCGGCTCGGGATTCGTGATGAGCCCGTACAGTCCGATGCCCACCAGCGCTGCGCCACACAAGCCGAACAGCGTTGTCGCGTTCATTGCTGCTGCGCCCGTACCGGCGGTCCTGCGGCCAGCATGCCAAGCGCCACAGCGATCGACAGCGTGAGAGCGGCTTCCACGGCGACAATCAGCGGTTTGGCGTAGCCTGCCGGGTAAGCGAGAAAAGCGTCGGCAAATACCCATCCAGCAAGGCCAATGGCAAGGAACAGCACCGGTCCGGTGACGAGCAGAACACGTAGCCAGAGCCGACCGATCGCAGGAGCTTTTTGCAATCCCGCGACAATGACAAGGAGCCACATCGCAGCCAGCACCGTGCCACCCTGAAAGGCGCCACCAGGATCCTTCGCGCCGACCCAGCACATATAGATTCCGAACACGATTCCCACCGGCGGCAAAAGCTGAGCCAGAAAGATCAGCGTGGGATCGGGCCGTGCGTAAACCTGCAAACCTGGCGTTCCACCCCAGGCATGATCTGGCGCCAGCGACCAGACCCCGAGCAAAGCGAGTAGCAGGACCACCTTTTCGAGCAGCGTGTCGAGTGCCCGGAACACGAACAGCACGCCGGCAACGGGGTTGCCGAGACCACTCGGCGGCAGGTTTTCCATCACCATCGGCGCGAGCGTCGGAACGGGCGCCGGCGGATAGAAGATGGCAACGGCAAGACCCGCCGCGACCAGCGCACACAATGCACCTGCGGCAAGGCGCAGCGGATGACTAACTCTTACGCGATCGACATCATCGGAGCGGGACCGCGCGACGGCGCCGAGCAGCAACAGGCCGGTCATGCCGCCGCCGATCGCCGCTTCTGTCAGAGCCACATCGACAGCGTGGAGCCGGACCCATGCCATGGACAGAAGCAGCCCATAGACGACGAACATGACAACTGCGGCGAATGCCGTGCGCACAAGGATGGCTGAAGCACCGATCGTCAGGATCAGCGCAACGAGAGCAATATCGAAGACGGAGGCGATGCTCATCCGTCCGCTCCGTGGTGGCGTACCGCACCGGCGATCAATTGGGTGACGACCGCCCCGGACAGCTGGACGAGCAGCCAGACGATCACCAATTTGACCGCGAACAGCGGGCTACTCGTCTGCGGCAGCAAGCCCAGAACGATCAGGCCAAGACCGAGATTATCAACCTTGGTCAGCGCGTGCAGACGCGTCAGCGTATCTGGGAAACGCAACAGACCCACCGTGCCCGCAAGGAAGAACAGCGCTCCTGCGGAGACCGCGCAAATGGTCAGGATATCCATGACGAGGCTCATGCGCCCCTCACTCCCCTCTGGCCTCGGATGACGCGCCGGACGCGTCTCTGACGAATGCGACGGCCGCAAACGCCGCGAACAGCGCGAGCATCACAGCAACATCCATGACAGGCGGCGTCTCGGTTGCGACCGCGAGCAGAAGCAGGATGGCGACTCCTCCCGTGCCCAGCAGTTGGACGGCCATCAGGCGGTCCACATCGGCCGATCGCCGAAGGATGGCGAACAGGCCCAATGCCACCGTCAGCAGCACAAAGACCGAAGCACCCAACAGCAGGCTAGGCATCGGATCTTGCGCCCCCGAGCGCCGCCATGCACAGAGTTTCCTCCATCGACAATTGCTCGACGACGGGCTGCGTCACATCGAGGCAATGAATGGCCAGACTGCCGTCATTCGAGGTTCCGCACGGAAGCGTACCCGGCATCAGGCTCATGATCGCGCAAAACGTATTTCGCTTCCTGCCCTGCGGCTGCTGCGCCTGATAGGTGACGAAGCCTGGCTGCAGCGGCAGTCGTGGGTGAAGCGCCCGCAGCGCAACGTCCGCTCCCGCGACAATCGACTGACGGAGGAAGTGCAGGACGAATCCGGCAAACTTGACCGGACGGAAGCCCCATTGTTCGGCAGGCAGCAGCTTGAGGCTTGCCCAGGTCGCTGCGGTAGCTGCAATCAGACCGGGCCCCACATCGCCGGGATCGCCGCGCGTCAGTATCAGCCAGAAGCAGAAAAAGCCGATAGCGCGGATCACAGCACTGCCGATGGCATCCGACCACCTCGCCGGACTCGCCTCGCCAATATTGCCGGCCTTGATCAAATTCATTGAAGCCACCCTAACGACCGCTGTCCGTGCTCCGCTTTGATTTCTGCTTGCTCTTCGTGTTGTAAACGGGTTGCTGCGGTTCTTCGACGACGATGGGATGCTGCGGAATCTTCAGACGATCGATGCGCACATCGTCCCGCAAGGCATCCCGGTCCATCCGGTCGCCGCGCTCGACGGAGTCGCGCGGCTCCGCGCTGGCGGCGAATGCCGTACAGATGAAGAGAATAGCGGTACCTGCCGCCACAATCGAATTCCGCATGATCGTCTCTTGTGTCCTGATCGCTAAAACGCGAAGTCGAGCCGTGGGCCGATCAGCCAGTCTCTATAGTGACGCAGCGCCACGTTTGAGTTTCGCGCCTCGTAGATGACGTTCGTGGTGAGCGATACGTTGCTGGCGATGTTGTATTTCAGGCCGAGAGACGCCGAATAGATCTGGTCCTGCCGGTCGCGGTTCAAGCCGTCTGTAAACCAGAACGCTTCGATGAAAGGCGTGCTGACGATCGACCATTTCGAATTCAGCTCGACCTCGATGCCAAGCAGCGCATCGGCACGCCAGCGCCTGGCCTCGGCGAGATCGGAGAAACGATAAGTGAGTTGGAGGAGCGGCGAGAGCGTGACATTGTCGAAGCTGAAATCACGCGCGATAGCGCCGGTGACGTCGTGGGAGGTGAAGGCGAGATCGCGAAACACGCCGTCATAGTCATATCTGTTTTCGTAGGTGGCGCTTATTCTCCAGCCATACAGATTCTTCGTCAGCCGCGCGCCCAGACGCGCAATGGCGGCATTGCCGTCGTGTTCCCTGGAAAATGCTTCGAACTGAGCACGTGCAAAAATACGGTAGGACAGATCCGGCGCAAGTTTGCCGTCCAGCCGCAAGCTCACATCGGGCTCATAGTAAAAATCCCCCCGCCGGTCGTCGCGCGAAAACAGGGCATTGGCCGTGTAGGTGGGCGATAGGGATCCAACAACGCTCCATGTCGGGCTCATCGACGTGTACTCGACCTTTCTGAGCTCGGTCAGATCTATGTCGGCAGCTACTGCCCCGCTGGCATAAAGGAAGCTTGTTGCTGCCAGGACAATTCTGGATCCACGCATTGCACACTCCCCAGACAATTACTCTCCGTCGGTCGATGGTGCTGGCTTCGGTATTAACAGTCCCACGATCTCGCTCCCCCGAGCAGAGAATGGTCGATTGCGTTAGTAATCCACGGCATCGCGGATGATCGGGCAGGTCATACAGTGACCACCACCACGGCCACGACCGAGTTCGGCGCCGACGATCGTAATCACCTCAATGCCTTCCTTGCGCAGCAATGTGTTGGTGTAAGTGTTGCGGTCATAGGCATAGACGACACCCGGCGATGCACAGACGAGATTGGCGCCGCTGTCCCATTGGGTCCGTTCCCGCTGGTAGTCACTGCCACCGGCTTCGACCACGCGGAGCTTCTTGAGGCCCAGCGCTTCCTCGACAACGCCGACAAACGACTTCTTCTCGGCATGCAACTCGACACCGCTCGGATGATCGCTCGGACGATAGGAGTAGGTACGTGTCTGATTCATGAAGTCCGGCGCGAGCAGCACGCAGTCGCGGTCGGCGAATGTGAAAACAGTATCGAGATGCATGGCCGCGCGGATCTTGGGCATTGCCGCAACGATGACGCGCTCCGCGGCCTTCTTTTTAAAGAGGGTCGCGGCAAGTTGGCTGATCGCCTGGCGTGAGGTGCGTTCGCTCATGCCGATCAGCACCACCCCCTTGCCGATGGGCATCACATCGCCGCCTTCCAGCGTGGCCAGTCCATGGTCCTCTGTCGGGTCGCCCCACCAGACATTGACGTTGCCGGCGAAATCGGGATGAAACTTGTAGATCGCTGTGGTGAGGATCGTTTCCTCATGTCGCGCAGGCCAGTACAGCGCGTTGAGGGTGACACCGCCATAGATCCAGCAGGTCGTGTCGCGCGTATACAGCGTGTTCGGCAGCGGCGGCAGAAGATATTCAGTCGCCCCCGCGGCCTCCTTGACCATCCTGAGTGCCGCGCCCCCATGTGCTTCGGGAAAGTCATGGGTCGACAGGCCACCGATCAGCGTTTCCGCGAGCTTTCGGTTGTCCAGCCCGGACAGGTAGCTTTTGAGCTCGTCGATGAAGCCAAGGCCAACCTGGTTCGGCACGACCTGATTGTCGAGGATCCAGGCCTTGCCCTCCGGGACTGCCAGCGTCTCGGCGAGCAGGTTATGCATCTCAACGACATCGACGCCGCGGTCCCGCATTTTGGTGACGAAATCGAAGTGGTCGCGCTTCGCATTATCGACCCAGAGCACATCGTCAAACAGCAACTGATCGCAGTTGGACGGGGTCAAGCGCGTATGGGCAAGACCCGGGGCACAGACCAGGACCTTGCGCAGCTGGCCAACTTCGGAGTGCACACCAAACGGGACTTTTTTTGCACTGGCCATCATGAACTCCCATCGATTTCCTAGATGCTGATATAGCCGGTGGCGAGGCCGTGGATGCCGACAACACATCCGACGACGGCGACGCCGAACAGAACCCATTCTGCCGGAGTGAAGAGCTGCTTTTTGAGCTCCCTCCGTGTGATGAAATACAGGATTGTGCCGGGCGCGTAGATGATGAAGCCAAGCAGCAGAAATTTCATGCCGCCGGCGAACAGCAGGAAGATCGTGTAGGCTGTCGCCAGAACAGCGATGATCGTGTCCTTGCGAAGATCGCTCGGATCGGTCTCGTAAGTCTCCTTGCGATAGACCAGCATCAGCGCGAACGCCGCCGAGAGGAAATACGGAATCAGCGACAGGTGGCTGCACAGCGAGAGAGCGAAGGTGAAGGCATCGTCGGAGAACAACGTCGCGATGAGAACAGCCTGAACCAGCAACGTGCTCATCAGGAGCGCCATTGATGGGACCTGGTTTGCGTTTTCGCGCGCCAGGAAGGCCGGCATATCTTGCCTCTTCGCCGCAACCGACAGCACTTCGGCGGCCATGAGGGTCCAGGCAAGATAGGCCCCGAGCACCGAGATAATCACGCCGATGCCAATGAAGATCGCACCCCAATGACCAACGGCCGCTTCGAGCACGCCACCAACCGAGGGTTGACGCAGTTGCGCCAGCTCTTCGCGGGGGAGGATGCCGTATGCAAGAATGGACACCGACGCGAACAAGGCCAACACGGCCAGAAATCCCGTCACAGTCGCAATACCGACGTCCTCGCGCCGTTGCGCGAACCGGGAGTAGTTGCTGGCGCCTTCGATACCAAGAAACACGAAGACCGTTACCAGCATCGTCGCCTTGATCTGCGCGAAGAGATTTCCGTAGTCCCCGCTTGCGCCCCCCCAGAGGTTGCCGACGAACACGTCGGGCTTGAAGAAGAAGATCGACAGGACGACGAACAACAGCAGTGGAATGAGTTTGGCAATCGTCACGATCTTGTTGATCGCTGCCGCCTCCTTGACGCCGCGCAACACAAGGAAATGGAACGCCCAGACACCGACCGACGATAGTGCGATGGCAGTGACCGTATTGCCCTGACCGAGCGCGGGGAACAACGCGCCGAGCGTCGA
The DNA here is from genome assembly GCF_052076065.1 of Tardiphaga sp. 285_C5_N1_2. Lineage (NCBI taxonomy): Bacteria > Pseudomonadati > Pseudomonadota > Alphaproteobacteria > Hyphomicrobiales > Nitrobacteraceae > Tardiphaga > Tardiphaga sp. 285_C5_N1_2. The sequence continues at coordinate 53,119 of NZ_CP197241.1, read as the reverse complement.
CTTGATCAGAATCCAATAGGATACGTTGCCGACGCAGGCACTGGCCCAGTAGCCAAAGGCGGAGAAGAAGCCGACATAGGGCCCGAACCCCTCGCGCGCATAGGCGTAGACGCCCGCATCGAGATCCGGCTTGCGGTTGGCCAGCGTCTGAAACACAAATCCCAGCATCAGCATGCCGGCACCCGCGACGGCCCACGCTATCAGCGCTCCATAGATGCCGGTGGCCTGCGCAAAGTTACGCGGTATCGAAAACACGCCAGCGCCGACCATCCCGCCAACCACCATGGCCGTGAGCGTCCAAAGCGGCAATTTCTGGTCACCTGCACTGCTCATGACCAAAGCACTCCCATGTGCAGATGCAGTCGGCCTGCAGCAAATGAGACATGCAGGCGACCACCTGCGACCGGGGTCTGCAAGACGCGGCGACGGGATTGAGGAATGATTGACCGCGAAGAGCGTGCGCACCGATTGTGTTGCGCAGCCTCATAGGGCTGGCGCAGGAGCCACGCCGTTGCGCGCAAGGCGCTGGCAGATGTAAACAACATCAGGTCCTGCACCGGCGTCCCCTTCCAACATCAACTACTGGAAAGAAGAGCACATTCGGGACGCACCACGATATCGGGTGATGCCCTAGGTTGAAGACCGGGAGTTACCCTAAGTGCCGAAGCGTCCGGCGTGAAACAGATACGATCTGACTATGCTTGCGCCGATCGGAGCGGCTCCGGCGCCCTCTCTTTTCCCCCGAACCATGCCACATACAATGTGGGCAGAAAGATCAGAGTGAGAACCGTCGCAACCAACAGCCCACCCATGATCGCAAAAGCCATCGGTCCCCAGAACACCGTTGGGGCGATCGGTATCATGCCGAGCACGGTCGACACGGCCGTCAGCATGATCGGGCGAAAACGAGAGCTTGAGGCATCCAGCGCGGCGTCCCACACGCTTTTCCCTTCGTCGCGTTCGGCGTCGATCTGACCGATCAGGATCACCGCATTTTTTGCAATCATGCCGAGCAGCGCGAGAATGCCCAGAATCGCGACAAACCCGAGCGGTCGGCCTGACAGCAGAAGGGCGGCGACCACGCCGATGAGCCCAAGGGGCGCCACGCTCAGGACGAGAAACAGCCGCTGAAAGCTCTGGAGCTGGATCATGAGGACCGTAAACATGATCAGCAGCATCACCGGCACAACGGCGATGACCGACGCTTGCGATTTCTGACTTTCTTCGACCGTGCCCCCAACCACGATCCTGTAGGATCCTGGAATGGTCTTCGAGAGTGCGGCAATGGCCGGCGTCAACGAATTGACGACGGATTCCGGAATTGCACCGGCGGTGATATCCGTCTGCACCGTGAGGGTCGGGACACGATCACGCCGCCAGATCAGGGGATATTCCTGCTCGTATTCGAAAGTTGCAAACTGGCTGAGCGAAACCGTCTGCCCGCCTGGCAGCGGAACTTGCAAATTGCGCAAGTTGGGCAACGAGACGCGCTGGTCATCGACCGCGCGCGCAACGACATCGATCAAATAGATATCATCGCGAACCTGGGTGACCGTGGTGCCTGATATGACCGTGTTCAGCACGCCTGCCAGGGTTTGAGAACTCAGCCCGAGCAACCGGGCCTTGTCCTGATTGACCCGAATACGCACCTGCCTTGCCGGCTCGATCCAGTCGAAATTGACGCCATTCGCCTTGGGATTGGCGGCGATGACTTGCGCAAGCTTGAACGCAATTTCGCGCACCGTGCCTGCGTCAGGACCACTGACGCGATATTGGACGGGCCAGCCGACCGGCGGCCCAAGCTCAAGAGGCGAGACCCGTGTAATCGCATTGGGAAAATCATTCGCCAGAAGCGTCTCCAGCTTTGCGCGGATACGTTCACGCGCTGCGACATCCTTTGCGACGACCACTGACTGGGTAAAGAAATCATTTGGCAGCTGAACATTGAGCGGAAGGTAGAACCGGATAGCACCGCGGCCCACATAGGTGCTCCAGCGCGCAACATCCGGGTCGCCCTTCAGGGCGGCATCGAATTTCTGTGCGGCTGTCTGGCTGGCATAGATGGATGCGTTCTGCGGCAGGCTGATATCGACGAGCAACTCCGGACGATCGGACGACGGGAAGAATTGCCGGGGGATGAACGGGAGAAGAAGAAACGAACCGACGAAAAGAACCAGCGAGAGCGCGATGGTCAGCCATTTCGCCCGCATGGCGAATATCAGGAAGCCGCGATACCACCTGAAAACTCTGCCGGGGGCGTCCGTCTTGCGTTCCTTCGGCGGCTTGAGGATGACAACGCCCATCAGCGGAGCGAAGATCACAGCAACGAACCAGGAGACGATCAGGGCGATACTGACAACGGCAAAGAGGGAGAACGTGTATTCTCCCGCAGAACTCGCGGCAAAACCGACGGGCACGAAGCCCGCGATGGTCACCAGTGTTCCCGCCAGCATGGCGAACGCGTAGGTGCGAAAGGCAAAGCTGGCGGCCTGGACCTTGTCGTCGCCTTCAGCCAGCCGGTTCAGGGTGGCATCCGTGGTGGTCATCGCATCATCGACGAGGAGCGCGAGGGCGATAATGAGTGCACCGAGCGATATGCGCTGCATATCGATTCCCGCAAGCTTCATGATCGGGAAGACGATGGCGAGTGTCAGCGGTATGGACAGCGCAATGATCAGGCCCGGGCGCACGCCAAGGCTGATAAAACTCACCACGAGAATGATGGCAATTGCCTGCAGCAATGACATCATGAATTCGGAGATGGCGCTCTCGACCGTGACAGCTTGGTCGGCGATGAGCTTCGGTTCGATGCCAATCGGAAGATCCGCCGTGATAGCAGCCATCGCCCGCTTGAGACTCTTTCCGAGCGCGAGAATGTCTCCGCCGTCACGCATCGAGATGGCCAGGCCGATGGCTGGCTCGCCGTTGACGCGAAAGAGGTGCTGCGGCGGATCGGAATAGCCGCGCGTAATCCGAGCAATGTCGCTCAGGCGGATCATGCGCCCGCCAGCAACGAAATTGATGTCAGCAACATCCTGCTCGGACTGAAATGCGCCTGACACCCGAAGCGATAGTGTCTCGTCGCCCGTCTGAATCGTGCCGGCTGGCCTTATGATATTCTGCGTCTGGAGAGCGGACAGCAGTGCCGTGCGGTCGATGCCAAGGCTTGCCAGTTCCTTCATCGAGAATTCAACGAAGATCCGCTCGTCCTGAGCTCCCAGCAACTCGATCTTCGATACGTCGGGGACTAGAAGAAGCTTCGAGCGGACGTCTTCTACATAGTCGCGAAGCGCGCGGTGCGTGAAACCGTCGCTCGTGAAGCCATAGATAATTCCGAACGTATCGCCGAAATCATCGTTAAACCCGGGTCCGACCACCCCTGCCGGCAGCGTATGGCGGATGTCACCAATGTTCTTGCGGACCTGATACCAGGTGTCGGAGACTTGTTTGGCGTTCGCGTTCCCCTGCAGGTTGACGAAGATCGTGGTGACGCCTGCCCGCGTGAAACTGCGCAGGAAGTCCAGATGCGGTGTTTCCTGCAGCTTGCGCTCGAGGCGCTCGGTGACCTGTTTGACGGTCTCCTCAACCGTTGCTCCGGGCCATGCCGCCTGAACGATCATCGTCTTGATGATGAATGACGGGTCCTCGCTGCGACCGAGGCGGAAGTAGGACAGGACACCGAAGATAACGGCAACAATCATGACATAAACCACCAGGGAACGGTGCTTAAGTGCCCATTCCGAGAGGTTGAAGCCGGTCATTGCTCTGACCCAAGAAGACGTATTTTCTGGCCGGGGTGCAGCGCCTGCACACCCGCGGTCACGATGACCTCCCCCGTGTCGAGTCCCTGAGACACCACGACCTGCGCTTGCTCGAAGCGCAAGACGTCCACGTTTCGGATAGAAACCGTGCGACTCGCGGGATCGACAATCCAGACTGCGGGCTGTTGATTGGCCCTCGTCAATGCCGATGCCGGGATCTCGATCATGGGGACGGCATCCATTTCCATGCGCCCCACGACGGTCGCGCCAAGCCGCATGGCCGGCGGCGGATCCGTCAGGCCAACCTTGATTTCAAAGGTGCGCGTGACGGGATCGGCCTGGGCGCCGACCTCACGGACACGACCGTGAGCCGTCACCGCGGGATCGTCCGTCAGGCTGACGGCTATTTGCGGATCGCTCGGTGCCGATCGGAAAAATTGAGCCGGTACGTCAAAGACTGCATCGCGGCCATCTTGCCGCGCCAGCCTGAGAATCATTTGCCCGGCCTGGATAACTTCTCCAGCGCCAGGTCCGACAGCGGTTATGACGCCCGGTGCGTCCACCTTCAGCTCGGTAAAGCTCACCAGATCATGTGCCGTCTTGAGCTGGGCCTCGGCGGCATCGACCTGCGATTGAGCGGTTTGTTGCGCCTGCGTTGCCTGGTCGTAGTTGACGCGGGTGGTCCAGCCCTGTGCAAGCAGCGTCTGCTGACGATCGAAGTGATTGCGTGCCTGGGTCAGCTGCCCCTGCGCGGCCGCGACTGCCGCCTGGGCCTGGCGCAACGTGTTCAACTCATTCTGGGATTCAAGCCGCGCGATGACCTGACCGGGCTGAACCCGATCTCCGGTTTTCCCGTTGTTTTCGATCAGTCGGCCCGAGATGCGAAATGCCAGCGCCACCTCGTCTTCCGCTTCGATACGGCCGGTGAATGAAAGCGGCGCGCCCGCAATGCTCTTCGCAACAGTGACTGTACGCACGGGCCGCACGACTGGAGCGGCTTCATCAGACTCTCTGCCGCACGCCGTCAGCAGAAACGCCGGCACAATTGTTAGAATAATTATAATCGTCCGATATCGTGTAACTCGACATAGGTAGGCATGACGCGCATACGCAGGCATAAAGAAACCCTCGCTGAGCAAAATTGCACACCAGATTCGCGACCATCTTGCAAAAGCAGGTAACTGGCTTCTGCCTGCGTGATCGCTTGCCCGCCAATTCTTCTATGACTCAAACTATTCTGGGGGTGCGGATATCTACCCGGTATCGGGGAAACTACTGATCGCACCAACGATTCTCTGACGCGCTGCTGGACGCTCTCAAACCGTAGCGGGATTCATGCGCCCTGTTGAAGACGACAAGGTTCCTTGTGCAAAGCAAACGCGGCAATTAACTGAAATTACTTCTATTGTTACTTCGTATATTTTGAGACTGAGTATAGTCAGTCGCGACATCGGACGATCTGGCGACATCTTACTTGACGCCGATTCAATCAAGGGTATTTAGTAAGGATAACTTCGCGCAAGAGAACGATGGCATTTAACCTTAGTGGTTACTCGCCACTCGATCCAAGATGCATCGGACTACATGATGGCCCACAAGGCTCACGTAGACGACTCGTGTCGAATTCACGTTCGGGAAAAGATCGTGGTTCACGACACTTTCAACGGCAGCGCTAGTGCACGAACAAAATCGAAACTTGGCAAATCAGGCCTTGGTATCCAGCTTTTGGCGCTGCAAGAAGATATGCAGCAGCGGATTGCATCAGACCTTCACGATTCGACTTGCCAGCATCTGCTGGCCGCAAGTTTGAATATGATGCGAATGAGGTGCGCCGTTTCTGGCATCGGCAGCGCTATAAAAATTTGTGATGAGATCGACGCGTCGATCTGTGAGGCTCTTAGGGAAATCAGGGCTTTCACCTACCTCCTGCATCCCCAGAATTTGCTCGACGGCGGATTGAAGTCGGCGATCGAGGAGTTTGTGGTGGGGCTTTCATCGCGGACATCGCTGGAAACGCGTCTCAAGATCGATGCTGCGGTCGACGCATTGCCTAACGAAACGCAGCGCTCATTGCTGAGAGTTGTCCAGGAAGCGCTCGCGAACGTCTTCAGGCACGCGAAAGCGACGCAGGTGACTATCTCGATCAAGGCCACAGACACCAACGTCACGCTTCGGATTAGCGATAATGGCTGCGGAATGCCGATTTCTCAGGCGAGAGATCGCCATAAAGCAGTGCCGCTTGGTGTTGGAATTCCGGCCATGAGAGCGAGACTGGATCAGATGGGAGGCACATTTGAGATCCACTCGTCATCCACAGCGGCATGGAGCGGGACCACAGTGTACGCGACTATTCCACGAGCCATCTCGCGCAAAGGAAACAAACCAGCAGATATCCACCAGGGCGGCCGAGGATCGGCGAAGATCCGACCGTCGCATGGCTAAAGGTCAGCTAACGGATGCAGCAATTTGACGCTCAGCGAGGGCAACGAACTCCAAGGGCTGGATCTTCTCGATGAAAGTATTTTGCCGCCCATAAGGAAATGACATCGGAGTACTGAGGACCATGAAGCAGATTATGATAGCCGATGATCATGACGCGGTGCGGGCTGGAATTCGTGCAGTTCTGGAACGACGTCCCGGATGGGAGGTCGTTGGCGAGGCCCGCGACGGTAAAGAAGCTGTCGCTTGCGCCATCGAGAAGCAGCCGGATGTCGCTATCGTTGATTATTCGATGCCATTCATGACCGGCATCGAGGTCGCGAGGCGGATGAAGGAGTGCAAACTCGCAACAGAGGTGCTCATCTTCACGATGCACGACTCGATCGCGCTCGAGCTACAGGCATCTCAAGTTGGCGTTCGCGCATTCCTGCGAAAATCCGATGCCAACAAAATGCTCCTGGCGGCCGTTGAATCACTGATGCATCACAGATCGTTTCATGCCGGCGAGACTTGCGGCACAATGGTCGGATCATCCGACGGAAATATTGGCACAGGCCGATCGCTTTCGCCGCGCGAGAAGACAATCGTTAAACTGGTTGCCGAGGGTTACAGCAATAAGCGTGTAAGCGAGACCTTGAATTTGAGTATCAAGACGACCGAGACCCACCGAGCTGCCGCGATGCGCAAGCTCAACGTAAAATCAACTGCAGGTCTGGTTCGGTACGCCGTACGAAATAATCTAGTAGAAGCTTGATTGCGCAAACGTAATCGACGGCCTTCACGGAATTGGCAGTCGTGACGCATATCATTTCGAGGCGGTCGTTCTAGCGAGCTGCTTTCGTCAATTGGATATGGCCAGTGGTTCCAACGAATGGGAACGGCACTGTGAAGCAGATCTTGATTGCAGACGATCATGAAGTCGTGCGATCCGGATTGCGCGCGATCGTCGAAAGCCGTGCGGACTGGGCGGTGAGCGGAGAAGCGAGCGATGGCAGGGCTGCGGTCGCCATGATCAGGGAGTTGAAGCCCGATATAGCAATTGTCGACTATTCCATGCCCGTCCTGAATGGTCTGGAGGTGAGCCGTCAGATCAAGTTGCATTACCCGCGGACGGAGGTGCTCATCCTGACAATGCATGAAAGCAATGAAATCCTCACCGAATCCCTCCTGGCAGGGGTACGAGGCTTCTTGTTAAAGTCAGATGCGCGACATCATCTCATTGCAGCGATCGACGCATTACTCAATCACCGGCCTTACTTCACCGGTGTGGTCGTGGAAAAATTGCTTCACGACTACCTGGCCAGCAAGAGGGACAAATCGAAAGTCCTGCTGTCGTTACGCGAGCAAAACGTTGTCCAGCTGATCGCCGAAGGACACACCAACAAGTCCGTCGGCACGGTACTGAATCTCAGCGTGAAAACTGTCGAGGCCCACCGCGCATCCGCCATGCGTAAACTTGGAGTTTCCTCCACTGCCGAACTGGTCCGGTATGCAATTCGCATGAAACTGATTGGACCCTAGTTGCTATGGAAAATGTGGGGGACCATGCCTGAGCCGAGAGTGGATCAAGCCATCCTAGCCAAGGACGTTCGAAGTCGGGATCTTCCGACGGCAGGCGCGAACGCCGGCCGGCGGCTGACCCTCGGGGGGGCACTCGTTATTCTGGGTGTTGCCAGCGGCATCTTCCTCGCATGGCGCGCGTCGTCCAGCCTTCTCATCATATTTGCGGCGATCTTGCTTGCATCACTTCTCGACGCCTGCGCTCGGTCGCTTGGTCGATACATTCCGATCGGGCGCGCGTGGCGGCTAGCCATCGTGATCGTCATCCTGACTGCAGTGATCGTGCTCGGGACAATATGGGGGATTGGAAAAATCCCCGAGCAGGCCCGGATCCTGATGCGCGTCATGGACGCACAACTGGATGTCCTGCAACAACGTCTTCTGGCTTTTGGCGTGGATCTGTTCGGCCCGGACGGAGGGCGCGACTTCTCCCGCTGGTTTCCCGATCACGACAAGCTCTTTGGCCACGCTCAATCGGCCGTCGGGACCGCCTCAAGCTTTCTTGCCAATACGCTCGTCATCATATTTCTCGGCCTTCTCTTTTCGCTCGATCCGCAGGCCTATCGCGACGGTGTCGTATTGCTGGTCAAGCCCTCCTCGCGTGAGCGCATGCGCTCTGTTCTGGATGAAATGGGCGCCGTGCTGCGCTCATGGCTCATGGGGCAATTGATCCGGATCGTCCTGATGACCGCCTGCGTGTGGCTGGCGCTCTATTTGCTCGGGCTTCCAAGCGCCTTTCTGCTTGGCCTGCAGGCCGGTCTGTCGAACTTCGTGCCTTATCTCGGGCCGATATTGGCCAGTATCCCCGTGGGATTGGTGGCAATGCCGCTTGGTCCCTCGATGGTGATCTGGGCCATCGGGATCTACACCGTTATTCAATCCATCGAGGGCTATGTGATCGGCCCGCTTATTCAGCGGCGCGCGGTGGAGCTGCCCCCCGCATGGACGCTGGTCGCCATCGTCCTGCTCGGCTCTCTGTTCGGCGTCCTGGGAATTGCGCTTGCGATGCCGCTATTCGCGATCGGGCGCGTCGCCGTTCTTCGGCTCTATGTAGAGGACTGCCTGGGAGATAACCTGAACGACGGTCCTGACCTTAGGTAGAGGCGGGAAACTCCGACTAGATGGAAATATTGCCCATCGCCAGATTGTAGAGGCCAGCGGCAGCTGCCACGAGGATCGCTCCGAACAAGATTCCCTCGGGAGACGCAAAGACCGTCGCTTTCTGTTCCCGCCGCGCGATCACGAACAGGATCGTGACCGGTGCATAGAGAAGTGCCGAAAGCAGCAGGAAGGTGGGACCGCCTGCGTAAATCATCACAGCCGCGTAAATAGTGGCAAGCGCACCGCGCACCCAGTCGACAGCGCGGCTACGTGGCTCCGCCTGATATGTTTCACCGGTCCATGCGAGTTTAAGTGCATATGCAGCGACAAACAGATAGGGAATGAGCGTCATTGAACTCGTCATCTTCAATGCCAGCGTGAAGGCATATTCAGCAAAATAGGTGACGAGCAGGAAAAGCTGGATCAGGCAGTTGGTGAGCCACAGCGCCCCTGCGGGCACTTTATTGACGTTCTCGCGCGTGAGGAAGCGCGGCATCGTGCCACTGACGGCTGCGGAATGGAGAACCTCGGCGGCGAGCAATGACCAGGATAGATAATTTCCAAGCACGGAGATCAGCAGAGCGATGCTGATGAATACCTTGCCCCAGGGTCCAACGATCGCTTCCAATACGCCTGCCATCGAGGGTGTCGCGAGCGCGCTCAGCTCCGGGCGCAGCAGAATTCCATAGGACAGCATGGTGACCAGGACAAGCAAAGCGAGCACACCGAGAAAACCCAGAACCGTCGCGATCCCAACATCATTGCGGTCCCTTGCATAGCGCGAGTAGACGCTTGCTCCTTCGATCCCCACAAACACGAATACGGTGACGAGCATCGTGTTGCGAACCTGGCTCGACACACTGGCAAAGCTCGGCTCCTCACCGCCCCAGAAATTGAGCGCGAAGACGTCGGCCTTGAACGCAAAAGCGGCAACGACGATGAACAGGAGTATCGGTATCATCTTCGCGAATGTCGCAATCGTATTGAGCGCAGCAGCTTCCTTGATGCCCCGGAGGATAAGGATATGAACGCTCCAGAGCAGCAACGAAGCGGCCACGATCGCAACGGGCGTGGTGCCGTCGCCAAACACCGGAAAGAACTGTCCCAATGTCGCTTTGATCAGCACAAGACACGCAACATCGGCAAGGCAGCATCCGATCCAGTAACCGGCCGCAGATGCAAAGCCGGCATAGTCACCGAAGCCAGCTTCAGCATAGGCGAAAATGCCCGTATCGAGATCGGGCCGACGCCGGGACAGCGTCTGAAAGACGAAAGCGAGCATCAGCATTCCGGTGCCGGCGATGCACCAGGCAATCAGGGCGCCGAGACCGCCCGTGGCGCGACCGAATGCCGATGGTAATGCAAAGATCCCGGAGCCGACCATCGAGCCGACCACGAGCGCAATCAACGCGCCGCGCGAGAGCTTCTGATCGGATGGATTGGATGATGTTCCCATTTTTCTATTGAACCTGACGCTCGAAGACGATCGGTCGAATGAAGAAGGACCGGTATTGGCGCAGCAATAGAAGGGCACCGTTTCCTGGTCCCTCCGAGATCGTTCCGGCTATCCGTTTGCACCTTCTGCAGTCGACAACACGGTGTCGTTCTCATCGAGCAGAACAGCCGCCCTGGAAAGCCGGTCAAAGAGTTTTCTGCGAGCTGCAACGGGTGGCCAGGCGTAAAGAAAGATTTCCGAAGGCTTCCAGATCGCAACCCAGCCCAGAATAAGAAAGCTCTCTGACAGAACCCTTGAAAACGGTCCCTCCGTCATTCGCTGAGCGAAGACCCAGCCGAGCAAGAGGCAAATGAAAAGGATCACCATTCCGACGACGAGTGACAGCCGGCCGGTCTTGAACAACTCGCTCAGTTCACGTGAGACGGCCTGGCTTCGAAGGCCAAAGTAGTATCTGACCGCGGCTGCGATATCGGATACATGCGTTTTCCGCAGTTCGTCAGGCGGCAGATAGATGACGATTTTAATTGGGACACGGTCGGAAAACTCCAGCGCGCGATCAACGATATAATCTTCAGCCTGTAGCGCGAGATCAGTCTCGCGGAACGGAGACGGATCGAGCGTATCGAAGAGCTGCGATACCTTGCGAAGCTTCATTTCTATTCGCCCGACTTGTGCCACTTCGGTCGAACGGTTTCTCATAGCCTTTCTCGATCGTCTTCGAGCAACACAGCGTGCTGGCGCGGCCGTCGCAGGGAACGTCCGACGAGCCGAGAAATCCCAGCAGATCATTGACGCTGCCACCAGTACAATCAGGTGTTTCCCCTAGGGCGAGATGCAAATCCAGATTAGGGAACGCCGATTGCGCCGCGTTTGTTGCGTCCAGCGACGCCTCACCCAGGCGGGAAACGAATTGGCATCTGCGAGCTCATCGGGAAATCCCCTAAGTCCACTAAGGTGATCATCCGATATCGCATCGGCCTCACAGAAGCTTAGGCTAGCTTTTTGAAGGAGGCAGCGCCGTTTCGGAATTCGCGACAGCGGACAGAATTACGACTGGATCGCCGATGAGTGAACTGGACCTGCCGCCGAGCCGGGATACTGAGGACATTCGCTTCAGAACGAGAAGTATCGTCCTCAGGCAGCTCCCCTTTCTCGCGATCCTCGCGCTCGCAATCGCGGGCGTGGCCTATACGAATTTTTCAGGCAAACCGCTCATTGGCTATTGGGAGTTCCTTGCCCTCGCAATTGGCGTTGTATGCGTCGTAACCGAATGGACTGAGCGCGATGACAGGCAGGCTCGGGTTCGACTGGTATGGACGCAAGCGCTTCACTGGATCGCGGTTCTTGTTACGATGAACATCATGCTGCTGGCGGGCGTTCAACAGCTTCTGCCCGCGCCGGCGACGAGTCTCGTGCTTCTGATGTTGCTGGCGCTCGGCACCTTTCTCGCCGGCCTGAACCTTATGTCGCTGCAAATGGGCTTTCTCGGCCTCTCGATGGCTCTGGCAGTTCCCGCGATCTCCTGGATCAAGCAATCGGCGCTCTTTCTGATTTTGGTTGTGGTCTTCGTGATCGGCCTTGCCATGGCTTTCTGGTCGCTCCGGACGGATACGCGTCGATCTGAGCGAACGAAGTCTTCACGGCCCGCCTCGCCAGGCGATCCGGTTCCCGATCACAAAGACGCATCGGACGAAGACACATCGGACATCGAGGCGGCTCGCCGACGCCTTGGGCTAAGCGACGATTAGCGGATCTGACAAACCAGGAAGCTACGTTAGGCCCCATGGAGATGCGCAGCTTTCTCATTTAAGAGTTTCCGTTCGGAGCGATCCTCAACAGGAGATATCATGAAGCACTTTATTGCTGCGGCAGGTTCAGGGTTGATTTTCTTGTGCGCTGCGTTCTCTGCAACTGCAGACCCTCGCGACTCCGTCGAGCGTGGTCAAAGGCTGGATTCTGAAGCAATTCGGGACGATGTCCGCACCAACCGCCTGAAGACACCAGCGTCACCGCTCAGCGTAGAACAACCGCGGCAACCTCAAGGACAGACACTGCACCGCAGAGGGCGACCACGCTTGCACGCCATGCCGCGACCTCCGAGCGAGCGACAATTGCGGCTGCGCCGGCAACAGAAATCAGTTGAGTGACAGGATTAAACTAGCGGTTTCCACGGCTGGCGGACCACGATCCTGCATCGCGTGATGTCGTTGGCTTGGCTCCACGGAACTATGAAGATAGCTGGCGCCACCACTAGCGTAACGTCAGCGTCGCTATTCCCGCGGCAAGGCTCACGCCTATCTGGCGCTCAAGCGACAGTGGCTGGAGCATCACGGTCCTGCGAGATCCCCCGAGCAGAACATTCGCGCCCAGACCCGGGCCAAACGCAACACTCCCACTCGCTCCGACGTAATTTCCACGGAGCGTACCCCGACCGACCTGTGAGTTTCGGGCGAAGACCCGCCAGACCAGCGCGCTCGACGGAGTCACCCCGAGATCCAGGCCGATACGGCGCACCGTTCCCTCATAGATGTACTGCCGTGACGCATTTCGTACCCTGAACACGCATCGCAGCGTCTGACGTGAACCGATAATCAATCCAATCCGGGGGGTGCTCATACATGTCAGCGTTCCTGCCCTGAATGCCGCAGAGAAAGCCGGCAGCGATGAAACGCAAAGCAAAAGGGATGCACCGAAAAGTCCAAGCAGGGCCTTCTTGATCATGGGAGCCTCCACTTTCTGCGCGAGAATATGGCAGTCGCTATTCAGCGCCGCAAGATCGCCACGTCAGGCACAACTCACAAGCTGACTCGATTTCGATTCGAATAGTTACGACGCGATACGGCTCGGCGCGGTTCTTCTGGTCGATACATTTCCGCAGACGATTGCGAGTAGCAGCATTACGCGATCGATGGCCTTGCGGTCGTATCCTCCGCTGCATCCGCACGGTCAAGCGCGCCCGCCAGCACGTCGATCCGCTCCGGCTCAAGCAAGCAAAGCTGCTCACCCGGCCCTGCCGCAAGCCTGTGAATATAGAAGTGCGTGCTGGCCGCATCAGCAGCGCCCATGACCGGTGACGGCGCCGAAATGACCTTCAACGATCCAAAGGTGCCGATCCAGTCGATATGGCGATGTCCGTGCATGACGACGGCCCGATCGGCAAAGGCCTCCAGCCGACGTACAAACCAGCTGCCGTTGATCACGGCCGTTCCGATGCGTTCCGCGAACGCGGTCACTGGCATCGGATACTCCATCAGGTGATGATGCAATGCGATTATCCAGCGCGCTTTCGGGAACTGAGCGATAAAGGCCTCCAGCCGGCGGGTCTGCTCGATCGAGACGAGGCCAAGTGCATTGGTGAAGGAGAAATGTGTTTCAGCATTGGAATTGAGTAGCGCTATGCCGAGTCCATTCTCCTCCAGAGGCGGAACCACCATCGGATACAAGTCATCGAAGACCCCACGTAACCGGGCTGCACGCTGCAGACCACCGAGATCCGCGAAATCGGCCATCTGACGGCGATACGGCGCCAGCACGTCGTTGAGTGTCGTTGTATGACCTTTTCCGTCTTTCACAACAAACGCGCGATCGCCCTGAATGGCAGCGATGGCCGAAAGCGTGCGGACCTGCCGCAGCCGTTTACCCGGGCTGAACGGGAGATCCAGCCGTGCCGGATTCGCCCGGTCCACGATATTGATGTCGTGATTTCCGGGCAGTACGAACATGCGCGCAGCGAGGTCCGGGTATCGCGACAGGACGTCCAGAAACTCCGCCCATTCAGTCGCCCGTCCGGCATCGGTCATATCGCCGCTGACAAGCACATGGTCGAGCGGATCAACGGCGTGAATGGCGGCTAGCCGCGCCATCACCTGCTGCAGACGCTCATTTCCCTGCGGTCCGGCACGCCCGCTTTCAATGCGAAAACCGTATCGTTCGCCGACCACATGGAGGTCCGACAAATGAGCCACACGCCAGATCCTGGCATGCGCCGGCGCTGCATCGAACGCGACAATGTCCACCGGCTGCGCCATACGGGCATCGGCCAGACCCCAGACAAGCGATGCGCCGGCAAGATAGCCGCATATCAAGACTGCGGCATTTGCCAGCATTGGAATGATCAAACGATGAGGAACACCAAGATCTTCAAGGCCTCCTGTCCAGCGCGAGGCTGGCCACGCCCACATCGCAACCGCTACAGCGCAGATGGAGATGGCGATTCCTGCCGCGGCCGAATTCACCGCGCGGAGCCGCGCTCTTCCATGCACGGTCAGATGTCTTCCCAGCACCTTCTCCGTCAGATGCTGTAGCCCTTCACGGCCGAAGACATATCCCGGCTGGATGGCAAGCGCGTTAAGAGACCAGAAGTTGACCTCGGCGAACCGAAACAGAGGCTTCCAGCCGATCCACCCCAGCGCGACAATCCCGATTGCCACCAGCAGCGCGCCGATCTCGGTCAGGACGAGCACCTTGTCCGACAGAGTTGAGAGCCAGGCAGAAGCAACCAATGCCGCGAGACCCAACGACACCGCCGGCAATAACAACGATACTGTCCAGGCAAACAGGAGCTTCGGCAGACTGACTTCAACAAGCAGGCTCCCGGCCATCGAGAGCAGGGTTCGCTGTTCAGGGCTGGCGGCATCGTCCTCGATATCGCCCCTACGCGGGTCGATCGTTTCCCTGTTCCGCTCCTTCGCTGGCTTATCTTCTCCCGCATCCCCTCTCTTCATGACATCGCCTCTTGTGAGCAGGCCCAATCCCGTCACGAGAGTAACGCTATCACGTCTTCGACGACATCCGCGCGCGTCAGGGTTTGACCCGATGCAACATCACCGCTCGTATGATGTAATTACCGAGGCATGGCGAGAGATGAGCGCGGCAAATAGAGACAGGTCACTGAAAATATCACTCAATTTCTCGAACATGTTGCGGCATGCAGATCTAATTAGGCGGTTCAAGACTTCTGAAAATTGAGACAGCGAGGCATACCCATATCGAGCGCATCTTCCCGTTCTGATTGACGGACTACGCCTTTGGTAATATCCATTCGCCCCGTGCGATATCAAAAATCAGGCTGATAAAAAGCCGGAACGGAGTCCCATGGACTCGCAATCGATCGCAACACAGGCTGAACGGCCTGATGTCCCGACTGGGCAATCGACCTGGTCGGAGACTGTTCAAGGGCTGGCGCCTGAAACCCATCGCCGCTTCACAACAGCTTTCATGGGTGAACTATCATTCGCGGCCGCCATTTGCGGGCCCATGCACGTCCGCGCCTCACCGTTGATCTTGCGATGCCGTCGCCATTCGGAGTCGCTACGATTATCGGCTCTGCCGTGCAGTTCCGGTGCCCCCTTATATCCCCTGACGTTCCTTTTCTATTCTTGAAAGGAGAAGTTCTATGGAAGCGATGGATCGGCGAAACCTCTTGCAGGGCCTTCTGTTCAGCGCGGTCGCCACGGGGCTTGGCACGAGCGTCTTTCTGACGACTGTCAAGGCCGCGCCAATCCCGCTGCAGAAAGACCTTGCCAACAAGTTGGAGCCCCTCACCGAAAACGCCCAGGTGGTTGTGGCAGGCCGGCCGCCACGCAGGGTCCTTCACCACCCGCATCGATCGTGGCGACGTCGTCGCCGTGTGTGTTGGTGGCGCCATGGTCGCCGCGTCTGCGCTTGGCGCTGATGGTATGAAGCGCATGCGCGGTGACACGAGCGGCCTCAAATCATAGCGCAAAAGCAGCGCAGGAGCGGGAGGACAAGATGACGACGTATGGCAATAGTTCCTCGGTAAGCGTCACCGGATTGTCTTCCCCGCCGTTCTGGATATGCGTACTGCTTGGCATCGTTCTGATTTTGGCCGGGCTCCTGATCCTCGGCGATGTCGTTCTCGCCACTGTCATCAGCACGCTGTTCATCGGCTGGACGGCCATTGCCGCTGGCGTGTTCGAAATGATCCATGCGTTCTGGACCAAGGGATGGGGAGGATTTCTGTGGCAGATCCTCCTCGCCATTCTCTACGTCGCATTCGGCATCGTTCTGGTGCAACAGCCCGTCGCCAGCGCAATCATCCTCACCTATGTCCTCGGTATATTGCTGCTGGTTTCCGGCGTCATTCGCGCGCTGCTCGGATTTAGCCGCTGGAGCAAAGGGGGCCGGATCATGCTGGCTTCAGGACTGTTCGGCGTTCTGGCAGGTCTGGTTATTCTGACAGGTTTTCCCAGGACAGGCCTGTGGGTCCTCGGCTCTCTGCTGGCCGTCGACATGATCTCTCACGGTCTGGCGTGGCTCGCTTACGCATGGCAGCTGAGAACCAAGGCAGCATAGCCGCAGAAGGAACCATCAACGACGCAGACCACGTGGCGGAATAGAAATCTCTTAGTCAGGAGGATTGGAAATGTCAGATCTCGTTGCGATCATCTATCCATCCGAGGCAAAAGCCGAAGAGGTGCGGCAGCGTCTGTTCAAGCTGCAGAAGGAATATCTGATCACGATCAGCGATGCCGTTATCGCGGTGAAAACCGAAGCCGGCCCCGTGAAGCTGAACCAGCTGATGAATACCACCATGGCCGGCGCGGCCTCCGGCAGCTTCTGGGGATTATTGATCGGCGTGCTGTTCCTGAATCCCCTTCTCGGCGTAGCACTGGGCGCCGCATCCGGTGCATTGGGCGGCGCACTGACGGATTACGGCATCAACGACGACTTCATGAAGGAGCTATCGGCAAACCTTCAGCCGGGAAATGCGACGCTGTTCGTTCTCATCAAGAGCATCACTGCAGACAAGGTGCTCAAGGAAATTCAGGACGCCGGCGGCACTGTGCTGAAGACGTCCCTGGACGATGCCAAGGAGCAGGCGCTCAGGAACGCGCTCGCCAAGGCCACAACCGAGCCCCAGGCTCAGGGAGCACCAGCGGCATCCAAGCCCGCTGCCTGAGTTTGCGGGACTGGCATGGGTACAACAGAAGCGTCCGGCGTAGATATCTGCGCCAATTGCTCTTGTGCGTATCATCGCCGCGAATAACGAAGTCCGCCTGATCTTGCGCAGATCAAGCGGACTGTTGAACTTGCGTTTGAGGTGTCGTTGTTAGGCCGGCGGCTTACTCCACCTTACCCATTTCCTTGAGCACTTCGTTGGCGGCTTTGAAGGCATCGAGGCCGGCCGGGATGCCGCAATAGACCGTGGCGTGCAGCAATACTTCCTTGATCTCGTCGACCGTGACGCCATTGGTGATCGCACCGCGGGTATGCAGCTTGATTTCCGGCGCGCGGTTCAGGGCAGTCAGCATTGCGAGGTTCAGCATGCTGCGGGTCTTGCGATCGAGGCCCGGACGATTCCAGGCATAGCCCCAGCACCATTCGGTGGTGATGTGCTGGAACGACATCATGAAGTCATTGGTCGACTGCATCGACTTGTCGACATAGGCAGCAC
This sequence comes from Tardiphaga sp. 285_C5_N1_2, assembly GCF_052076065.1. Taxonomy (NCBI): domain Bacteria; kingdom Pseudomonadati; phylum Pseudomonadota; class Alphaproteobacteria; order Hyphomicrobiales; family Nitrobacteraceae; genus Tardiphaga; species Tardiphaga sp. 285_C5_N1_2. The sequence goes on along the minus strand of NZ_CP197241.1, from coordinate 35,385 downwards.
CAAGCACTTCGCGCCGTGCGGCAAGACCGATGTCGAACATTCCGCCGAGTGTGATGTTCTGATCGTAGCTCATATTGTAGTCCTTCCGTTTGCGATTGCTAAGGGTTCGACGTCGTTCGCCCGTCTGCCTCGATCATATGCCGAGATAGGCCGCGCGAACGGCAGGATTTTCATTCAATTCTGCAGACGTGCCCTGCAGTGCGATGCGACCGCTTTCCAGAACATAGCCGCGCGTCGCGGCATCGAGCGCCAGTCCGACATTCTGCTCCACCAGCAGGATCGACGTTCCACGGCTGTGGATCTTGGTGAAGGCATCGTGCATCTCTTCGACGACCTTCGGCGCCAGACCGTGGCTCGGCTCATCGAGCAGCAACAGCTTCGGCTGCAGCATGAGCGCGCGCCCGACAGCGACCATCTGCTGTTCACCACCCGAAAGCGTGCCTGCCAGTTGACCGCGCCGCTCGCGCAGACGCGGAAACAGTTCGAAGATGCCTTCCATGCGCGACGACAGATCCTTGGCATGGCGTGCGGTGAAGGCACCGAGCATCAGGTTTTCTTCCACCATCATATCCGAAAACACATGACGCCCTTCCGGAACATGCGCGATGCCCAGCGTGGGGATGTCATGCGAAGCCCGGCTCGACAGATCATTGCCTGCAAAACGCAACGTGCCGGTGACATGCGGCACCAGGCGCGAGATCGCGCGCAGAATCGTGCTCTTGCCGGCGGTATTGGCGCCGATGATGCAGACGAACTCGCCTTCGAACAACTGCAGATCGATGCCGTGCAGCACTTCGATCTCGCCGTAGCCGGCATTGAGGCCCTTGATCTCGAGCAGTGGCTGAGATGCGCTCATTTGTGGGCCTCCATCGAACGGCCGAGATAGGCTTCCACCACCACCGGATCGTTCGCCACCTGCTCCGGCGTGCCATCGGCCAGGAGCCGACCGAAGTTCAGCACCAGGATGCGATCGCAGATCGTCATGATTGCGCGCATATGATGCTCGACAACCAGCAGCGTGATGCCGTCGTCGCGCAGCGAGCGGATCAGGTCCATGATCTCCTGCATCTCCACCGGATTGAGCGCGGCCATCACCTCATCGAGCAGCAGCACCTTGGGGCCGGTACACAATGCGCGTGCCAGTTCGACGCGCGCACGCTCGGGAAACGAGAGATTGCCGGCAAGCTTGTGAGCAACGGATTTGAGCCCGACGCGGTCGAGGCAGATCAATGCCTCCTTGCGCGCGGTCTCCACATCGTGGCGCAACAGGCCCGCGGTGAGCACGTTGTCGAGCACCGAACTTTCGGCAAACAGCGCCACGTTCTGGAACGTCTTGGTCATGCCAAGCGCCGCGACCTTGTGCGGCTTCTGGCCGACCACACTGGTACCGTCGAGCTGAATCGAGCCACTGTCCGGGCGAATGAGGCCGACCAGTGTACTGAAGAACGTCGTCTTGCCGGCGCCATTCGGGCCGATCAGGCCGACGATCTGACCCTTCGGCACCGAGAACGTCACGTCTGACAGCGCCTGAAGGCCGCCGAAACGACGCGAGATGCCACGCACATCGAGAATGGTCATGAGCGTGCCTTGCTCGAGAAGCGTGCCATCAACGCGTCGAACACGGTGATGAAGCCGCGTGGACGCCACAGAATGACGGCGATCAGGATGACGCCGAAGATCAGTTGCGACAGGCCCGCTGCGCCCGACGAGAACAGATCGTTCATCACCTCCTCCACGGGGATGATGAACAATGCGCCGAGGATCGGACCGATCGCCGTACCGACGCCGCCCAGAATAGCGATCAACGCGACACGAATGGAGATGGACGCGGCGCTGAACACCGTATCCGGATCGAAGAACACCGCGACCTGTGCATAAAGCGTGCCCAGCATGGCCATCAGTACGCCGGAGATCACAGCGGTCTGCAGCTTCACCTTTGTGGTGTCGATGCCGATCACTTCGGCCGCGGCCGGGTTTTCCTTGATTGCGCGCAGCCGATAGCCCATGGCACTGCGCCGGATCGCCTCGAAGATGACCGTCACAATGATCAAAGCGATGAGCGCGATATAGGCATGCGGCAGCAGCTGCTTGAACGAATAGGCCGCGATGCTGGGCGGCACGAACGGCACCGACAGGCCGACCGGCCCGCCGGTGAGCGACGACCAGACATTGGCGATGACGCGCATCACTTCGCCGAACGCCAGCGTTGCCAATGCAAAGTAATGCCCCTGCAGTCGCATGGTCGGAACGGCGATGATCAGCGCCGCGATGCCGCCGAGGAAGCCGCCGGCGAACATGCCGATCCACGGGCTGATGCCGAATTTCAGCACCAGGATGGTGGACGTATAGGCGCCGATGCCGAAGAAGGCGGCGTGGCCGAGTGACGTCTGGTTGGCCAGACCACCGATGATGTTCCAGACCTGTGCCATCGCCGCGAATAGCAGCGTAAAGGTGAGCACGCGGATCCAGTATCCGGTCGGGCTGAGCAGCAGCGGCAACACAGCCGCAATGGCGATCACAGCCAGAATTGCGATCCAGCGTTTCATCGGGATGCTCCTACGAGACCTTGCGGCCTCACCGCGAGCACGAAGATAAAGACGATGAACAGAATGAGGTTCTGCAACTGGATCGGAAAGAACAGCGAGGACAATGCCTGAATGACGCCCACCGCGAGCCCACCGACGACGGCACCCGCAACGCTGCCGAGACCACCGAGCACAACGACGGTGAACATCAGCACGACGAACTGGCCACCGACCCCGGGGAAGACAGTGACATAAGGCAGGATCACCGCGCCGCCGAAGGCCGTGAGGCCGACGCCGAGTGCGAAGGCGATCTTGTACATCAATGCCGTATCGATCCCCATCAGCTGCGCAGCCATCGGGTTCTGCGCCGTCGCGCGCATCGCCCGGCCGAACCAGCTCGTGCGCATGAACCACCACAGGGCCAGACCGCAGGCCAGCGACATGCCGAAGGCGATCAGATACGGCACGCTGATGAACAGCGCGCCGAGCGACAGCGACATGGTCTGATAGGACGTGGTCACCGAACGAAACTGCGAGCCGAACAGCAGCAGTGAGCCGTTTTCGATGACGATCAACAGACCAACGGTGAGGAAGATCTGGGCCACCGAGGGCGCCTTCAGCACGCGTGCGATCAACTGCCCCTGCACCAGCCAGCCAATGCCGAATGCCACCGCAAAGGACAGCGGCGCGGCCAGCACCGGGTCAAGGCCGAGATAGGCCCAGGCGAACCAGGACACGAACATGCCGATCATCAGGAATTCCGCCTGCGCGAAATTCACGATGCCCATCACGCCATAGACCAGCGTCAGGCCGATGGAGATGACGGCGTAGACGCCGCCCACCAGCAGCCCGTCGATTATTGCTTGTAGAAATGACACTGCGATCTTTCTTCAGTTCGTCAGGATTTCCAGACCGCCGTGCCCTTGGCGACGTCCTTCGGCCAGACCGTGACGAGCTCCTTGTTGCGCCATTGCGCCATGACGGGAACCGACAGGATATTGAGGCCAGTGCTGTCGAATTCGACGGCGCCGCCGGTCATCGCCTTGGTCCAGCCGCCGGTGAACTTCGCGCCGCGCAGCGCCATGGTGACGTCCTCGGCCTTGGCCGACTTCGCCTTCTCGATCGCCTGCACCAGTACGTCGAGCGCGACGGCGTGTTCCAGCGCCTCATGCACCATGAAGTAGCCGAAGCGCTTGCGGAAACGTTCGGTGAGATCCGGCGCGAGATCGTAATTGGCCGGCGCGATCGACAGCACGTTCTCGGCGAATTCGCCGAGACCCTTCTCGAAATCCGGAATGACATAACCGGCAGCACCACCGATGGCCGGGATGGTGATGCGCTGCTGGCGCATGGTGCGGATCAGCAGCAGGCTGTCGTTGAGATAGGACACCGGGAAGACGGCCTGGGCACCAGACGCACGCAGTTTGTTGATCAACGGCGTGGTGTCGGTGATCCCCAGCGGATAGGCATCGTCCATCGCTATGTCGATATTGGCTGCCTTGGCAGCGGCACGAAGGCCGGCCGCCTGCGCAGTGCCATAGGCAGTGTCCTCATACATGATCGCGATCTTGTCGATCTTGGCGCCGGATGCCTGCGCAATCGCCAGCGTATAGTCGAGCTGTGCTTTTCCGAGTGCGGAGGCCTTGGCGACGATCTGGAAGATGTTCTTGAAGCCGCGACCGGTGATCTGGTCGGCGAAGGACATGGTGAGCAGCGGAATGTCGCGGCGCTCTGTAACTTCCGAAATCGCGATGGTCAGCGACGACGCGAATGCGCCGAGGATCGCCGTCACTTCGTTCTGGGTGATGAGGCGCTGCGCAACGGTGCCCGCGGTGGTCGGTGTCGAGGTCGCGTCCGCCACGATCAAATTGATCTTGGCACCGCCGAGCGCCTTGATGCCGCCGGCTGCGTTGATCTCATCGGCGACCAGCTCGATGCCGTTACGCGAATTGATGCCGAACTGCGCATTGGCGCCCGACAGCGGCATGATCACGCCGATATTGACCGGCTTCGCCTGCGCGCGTGCCGACGAAACAATCATCGGGCTGGCCAGCAGCGACGCGGTTCCGGCGAGCAGCGAACGTCGGCTCAGGCCACCACGATGGGAGGTTGTCTTGGACATGGGCGTTTTCTCCGAATGCAGAACGGCCTTTGCGGCTTCGTCGCCAATTCGGCATAAAACAGACGAGCGGTCAAGCTGCTTGACAGATTGTCTGATAGTCGGTCAACTTGACGCATGGCAAAGATCGAATCGGACCTGAATGTCTCGCGGGAATCGACCAGCCTGCGGCTGCTGGTTGAAAATCGACTACGCTCTGCAATCGGTAGCGGGCTGTTCAAGCCTGGCCAGCGGTTGATCGAGCGCGAACTGTGCGAGCAGGTCGGCGTCGGCCGCACCTCGATCCGCGAGGCGCTCCGGCAACTGGAGGCAGAGGGCCTCGTCACCACGATCCCGCATCGCGGCCCGATCGTCAGCACCATCAGCGTCGAGGAAGCCGAGCAGCTCTATGATCTGCGCGCGCTGCTGGAGGGTTATGCCGGCCGTGAATGTGCGCGGCTGCGCGACCCGGTGATCATCGAACGATTGCGCAAACAGTTCGTCCAGATGGGCGCGGTTGCCGGTCAGGAAGACCGCAGCGACCTGTTGGCCGCCAAGACTGAATTCTATGCTGCGCTGCTCGAAGGCTGCGGCAATGTTTTCGTCGAACGCTTTCTGAAGATGCTGCTGAACCGCGTCACGGTACTGCGCATGACATCGATGACCCAGTCCAATCGCATCGGCCGCAGTCTTGCCGAAATCGAGACCATCCTTGTGGCGATCGAGGCCGGCGACGAAGATGGCGCCGAGCAGGCTTGCGTCCAGCACATCAAGAATGCCGCCGCGATAGCGCTGGAAGCGTTACGGCGCGATAATCCCTGACCAGCGCGATCACCTGCCGCGCCAGATATCGCATAAAATAAGAACTTGAAGAGGAACGCCCGTGTCGAATTCAGCCGCCATCAATCCGCCCGCCAAGATCGCCGTCATCGGCCTCGGCAATATGGGACGCCCCATGGCCGCATGCATTGCGCGCGCGGGCTATCAGGTGGTTGGCTTCGATACGTTTGCAGAAGCCCGCGCCAAATATGCCGAAGCCGGCGGCACGTCAGCTGCGACCGTCGATGAAGCCGTTAAGGACGCAGCCGCGGTCATCACGCTGCTGCCAGATGGCAAGATCGTGCGCGCGGCCGTGGAAGGCTTCAAGGCGAAGCTCGCGCCGGGCACGGTGGTGATCGATATGAGCTCCTCCGCTCCGATGGGCACGCGCGCGCTCGGCGAAGAACTGATCGCGGCAGGCCTTGCTTTCATCGACGCACCGGTGTCGGGCGGCGTGAAACGCGCCGTCGACGGCACGCTGGCGATCATGGCCGGCGGCGACGGCAAGACCATCGATCGCGCCGATCCCGTGCTGAATGCCATGGGCAAGTCGGTGTTCCGCACCGGCCCGCTCGGCTCCGGTCACGCCGCCAAGGCATTGAACAACTACGTCTCGGCAGCAGGCCTCGCCGCTGCCGCCGAAGCCGTTGCCATCGGTGGAAAATTCGGCATCGATCCGAATGTCCTCGTCGACGTGTTGAATGCCTCCACCGGGCGCAACAATTCGACCGAAAACAAGCTCAAGCAGTTCATCATTCCCGAGAAATACACATCGGGATTTGGGCTGGCCTTGATGGCGAAAGATATCCGCACCGCCGACGAGCTCGCACACCAGATCGGCGTCAGCGCGCCGCTGGCAGACGAAGTCGCCGCATTGTGGGATGCTGCGCTGGAGAAACTCGGACCGTCGGCCGATCATGTCGAGATTGGCCGCTATCTCACTGCCGGGAAGTAGGTAACGTTGGGCATGGGCCTGATCGACGAGCTTCGCAATCGACTTGCGGTCGCGATCGCCGCGCCGGAGGTGCAGTCCTTTGCGCGCGGACTGGATCTTGAAATTCAGTTTGGGATCGACGAAGCCGCCGTCGCTATCGCTTGTCGCAACAACCAGCCGGTTGTCAGTATACCCAGTAATGCGCCAGACATCGCGCTATCCGGGCCAGCCACAGCATGGCTGAAGGTGCTGGCGCCCTGCCCGCCGCCGACCTATCATTCGTTTTCATCGATCCAGCTGCGCAATACCAGCTTCACCGTGAGCGGCGATGCGCTGGTTATTGCGCAGGCCCGCGCATTTCTAGAAGCCGTGTTTGCGAATCTGACGGTACCGGCCGCGCATGCGGTCGAAGTCGATCTCACGCGCCTTGAGGGCCGCTATCACCGCGTGCACAGCGCCGGCGGGCAGATTGCCGAAATCTATTCAGAGGCCACGGGCACCGGCAGGCCAGTGCTGTGCCTCCACACAGCCGGAGCGGATACGCGGCAGTTTCACGGTGTAATGTGCGATCCCGAACTCGGGCGCGACTGGCGCCTGATCGGCTTCGACATGCCGCATCACGGCCGCTCCATGCCACCCGCCGGTTGGGACGGCAGCATCTATCAGCTCGATCAGCCGACCTATCTGGACTGGTGCGCGAGCTTCATCGAACAGGCGATCGGCGAGCCCGTTGTGGTGATGGGCTGCTCGATGGGCGCCGGCATCGCCATGGCGCTCGCCGCAGAGCGACCTGATCTCGTGAAAGCCGTGATCGCGCTCGAAGCGCCTGTGCGCCCACGCGGCCGTCGGAACGAGTATCTCACGCATGCACGCGTCAATGGCGGCTGGCATTCGGCAGCCTATGTGCGCGGATTGATGAGCCCGTCCAGCCCCACTGAGGAGCGCCGACGTGCTGCATGGATCTATTCACAGGGTGCGCCGGGCATCTATGACGGCGATCTGGCTTTCTATTCGGACGAGTTCGACGGCGAGCAGACCGCCAAGCTCATCGATGGCCACAAGATCCCCGTGCATCTCCTGATCGGTCACTACGACTTCTCCGCCACCGTGAGCGATGCCTACGCGCTCGCCGAATGGATCGAGGGCGCCGTGGTGACAGAGATGCCGGAGCTCGGGCATTTTCCGATGACAGAGAATCCGCCGAAAATGCTGGACTATCTGCGTCCCGTCTTCCAGGCACTGCGGAGTTTGCCGCTTTGACTTCGCGGAAATCAATCCGGGGGTTGCAGCCCCGGTGACGCCACCCAATTTTCGACCTTCGCGTAAAAACGAAACTGCTGTGCTTTCTTAAGCAGTTCGTCTCTCTTCGGGCCGGGCTCCAAGGCGTCAGCTCGCTCAGCGCAATTTTTCGCCATTCGCGCGTAGTCACTGGGTGTCATATGCGAATCCCCCGATTCGGCGTTGGCATACTACCAATCTAAATCTGGGCGAAAATTAGTTCTGAAGATCAATCTTAAGCCGGCGCGATATCTGAGTATTCACAGACACGGCTACATCGACGTTTTTTGTGCCACCATGACGGTCGGATCGGCCAGGCTCGGTACGACGATCAATCTCTTCACGGCGCCTGCCTTGTAGGCCTGCAAGAACGTTGCGTAGTCCTTGAACGATACGCAACCGTTCGAATCTCCCTTTGGTCCCATCAGGTAGCTGTGCGTAAGCAATCCGGCGCGGCCAAACAGATCACCTTGACCCACCGGCTTCATTCTCAATGCTTCAACGCCGTGAAACGGCTTCTCTCGCTTGCTCAGTTCATATATCTGCGGTGGCGTCGCGCCTCGATCATGGACATGGACTTGCGCTGGATCGTCCATCAGATCGCCAAGTCCGGAGTGAGCCTCGAGCCTCGTTCCGTCGGGCATGTAAACGGTGCGCGCGGAAATGTCGTAAAGTGCCGTCCGCGTTTCCGCCAACGTTGGAGGTGCACTGTCCTTTCCGTCACCGGAGATTCCACCCTCGGGTGACGCAGATGCCAAAACAGTTTCAGACGGCTGTAGCATCGCGAAGACTTTTTTAAGTGCTGCGCTCACGTTGGACAAAGGATCAGACGGTGTTGACGCTTGATCGGGCAGAGACACAGCAATCAAATTGGCCGCTGACGGTCGGACTCTCGGTAGCGGCACTTTTCCATTCACCGCCGAGATTCCGAGCGAACTGTCGGCGGGAAGCACTGGCTGCGATCGCATTGCTTGCGCGAGCTGCGACTTAGCCCGCTGAACTTCCAATTCGACATTAGAAGCCGACACTTCAAAATCAAACGCTTGTGGAAAACGCTGAACGAACGAGACGTCGTCGAGCTGGGGACTACTTGGATTTTTGGCCTTAAAGAAGCTCAGTACATTTTGAGGCTCTCGAACATACGCGCATAACGTCAGGGCCGCAGCGAGGGCTCCGACAGACGCAGCAGCGATAACAATTCGAGATCTACGCAATTGATGCCCCGGACACGACGCAAAAAGGCTACCCAATGATTCAGGCTCAAATCAAGCCAACGAGCCTGACGTATTAGGCCATTTTGGCCTTGCCAGACTTTGCGCCATTCAGGAAGGTCCGTCTCCCAGAGCGAGAGATTCCTTTTCCAATCCAGCCTGCCGATACAGGCTCCTTAAAAACCTGGCCATCGACGCAGGCGTCATCCTGTTACCGCGCGCGGGACGCGGAAGGACGACGGCCGGCTCGCAATGGATCAGATGGTTAGGAGGGGGTGCTGGCGGAGAGAGTGGGATTCGAACCCACGGTACGGTTTCCCGCACACACGCTTTCCAAGCGTGCGCCTTAAGCCACTCGGCCATCTCTCCGGCGCGCCTTCTCATGACGGGCCGGAGCGAGATTTGCAAGGGACCGCCGGCCCGGCCCGGCGGTTTTTCTCAAATTATTGAAGGATATAGGGAATTCGGGGAGCCTTGGCGCCGCCTGCTGGCCCTGGCGAGCGGCGAATCGGCTTGCGATGCGTCGGCACTGCCCCCGCGCCAGCGGGGGACCTGCCCATTTCGCCTGGGCGGCGCCGCGGCTCAGTGGAACCGGCTACCGACCCCAGCGCCCAGCGATTGGACCGGCCAGAGTACGGCCGGCTCAACCGGCAGCGTTTCCACCGGCGTCTTGTCATTGGCGACATGGGCTTGCTGAAGCGCCTCGACGAAATCGGCGAACCAGTCCTGAATGGTGCCGGCGCGCAGCTTCGCCATCATGGCTTCCCAGCGCATCCGGCGCTCCAGTAACGGCATCGAAAATGCGGTCGCGATGGTGCGCGCCATGCCGTCCACATCATGCGGATTGACCAGCAGGGCCGTATCGAGCTCGTTGGCGGCGCCGGCATATTTCGACAGCACCAGCACACCGGGATCGACCGGGTTCTGCGCAGCGACATATTCTTTGGCGACCAGATTCATGCCGTCATGCAGCGGCGTAACGAGGCCGACCTGCGCGGTGCGATAGAGGCCAGCGAGCACGGTCTGGCTGAAGCCCTTGTTGAGATAGCGGATCGGCGTCCAGTCAACTTCGCCGTGACGCCCGTTAATATCGCTCACCAGCTTCGCAAGCTGGTTCTGCAGATCGCCATAGGCCTCGATCGTGCCGCGCGACAGCGTCGCGATCTGCAACAACGAGACCGAGCGCTTGAGCTGCGGCTGCCGCGTCAGCATGCGATCGAATGCATCGAGACGATTGACGAGGCCCTTGGAGTAATCGACGCGATCGACGCCGATGGCGAGTTTCTCGCCGTTCAGGCTGCGGCGCAGCCGCGACACATCGGGATGCGACGCCGCCTTGGCAGCATGCGCAGCAAACTTCGCGGGATCGATGCCGATCGGAAATACCGCACAGCGCGACACGCCGTAACGCGACATCACCACACCACCCGTCGTGTCCAGACCGAGCTCGCTATCGACATAAGACAGGAAGTTGTCGCGATCACCTTCGGTCTGGAAGCCGATCAGATCATAAGCGAGCATTGCCTCGACCAGTTCGCGATGATGCGGCACGCCGCCAAAAATATCGCGTGCCGGCCACGGCGTATGCAGGAAAAAGCCGAGCGGATGCGTCACGCCAAGCGCGCGCAATTCTGCGCCGAGCGCAAGGAAATGGTAATCCTGAATCCAGAACGCGGTATCGGGCTTGCGGAACCGCAGCAGCGCGCGCGCGAAGAACGAATTCACTTCGCGATACGACTGATAATCATCGTGCGACGTGCAGATTAGGTCGGTACGGGAGTGCAGCGCAGGCCAAAGCGCCGAATTGGCAAAGCCTTCGTAATAGCCACCGTAATGCGCGGCAGGCAGATCGAGCATTGCCAGCGCACCGGCGCCAAGCGCCTCGATTTCGGCAAACGGTTCCTTTTGCGCGCCGTCGCGCACGCGGCCGCTGGAACCCACCCAAATCGCGCCAGATTTCTCCACCACGGGCAGCAAGGCTGCTGCCAGACCGCCGGTCATCGGCTCATTCGCCGAAGCGCGCGATACTCGGTTTGAGACTACGACGAGATTCACAGGGTCCCCTCCTGATTGCACACATTGATAAACGTCCGTTCATCAATATGGTTCCTCGTCACCATTCGACCCAATTGAAACCAAATTCGGGCACGCGACGATGGAACTCACCTTTCAGTGAGTTCCATCTGCATCGGTATCAAGACATGAGATGAATCACTTCGATTTGGCTGCATCGTCGATCAGCAAGCGCGCGAGCCATGCGCGCACATCGCGCGGCTCGTCGAAGTGACCCGACACACCTTGCGCACGGCGACCGACGGAGAATGCGAGACCATTCATGCCGGGCATGATCGCAAATACAGATTCATCGGTGACATCATCGCCGATGAAGATCGGACGGCGCCCGCTGAATGGCTCATGCGTCATCAATTCGATCACGCCCGTCGCCTTGGTGACACCCGCGGGCTTGATCTCGCAGACAGCCTTGCCGGGCAGCACTTCGATCGGCGCATTCGGCAGATCGGCACGGATCGCGGAAACCGCATCATAGATCGCCTTCTCCGCATGCGGCGCGAGACGGTAATGCAGCGCGAGCGCATAGCCCTTATCCTCGAGCAGAATGCCCGGGCTCAACTTCGCAATGGCAGCGAGGCGACGCTTCAGTTCCTTGTCCATCGGCGGCGCGCCTGACGCTACCGATTCATTGTCGCCTGACAATCGCATTTCGGCGCCATGACCGCCGACGGCAGGAAACTGCATAGGCGCAAAGATCAGATCGATATCGTTGATCGAGCGGCCCGAAACGAGCGCCATGGCGCCATTCGTGCGCTGCAGCAGCTTGCCCATGGACGTCGCCAGATCCGGCGGCACCCATACTTCACGCGGCGTCGGCGCCAGATCGAGCAGCGTACCGTCGATATCGAGCAGCAGCGCACATTCGCTAAGCCGCGGCAATTCCGCACCCGGATACAGTACCTCTTCGGAGTGCGGCGCATCGTCGACATGAATTTCGATAATTTTCTGAGACATGTTCATCAAGTTACTCCACCACGGCCAGCGGCCGTGCAACTGATTCAAGCGGCTGGCGTTCCGCCGCGACGGCATAGCGCCAGCCGACGATCGCAGCCACGATCATCAGAACAGCGCCAAACAGGTAGCCGGCAAACACGCTATTGCGCGACCCGGTATCGATCAGCACGCCAAACAGCGCCGGGCCGGCAACGCCGCCGATCCCGGTGCCGATCGCGTAGAAGACAGCGATCGCCAATGCGCGCACCTCGATCGGGAACGTCTCACTGACGGTGAGATAGGCCGCACTCGCCGCCGGCGACGCAAAGAAGAAGATGATCATCCAGGCGATGGTCTGGGTCTGTGCACTCAACACATCGATCGAGAACAGATAGCCGGAGATCGCAAGCAAGATGCCCGACATGCCATAGGTAACCGCAATCATGACGCGACGCCCGAGCGTATCGAACAGCCGGCCGAGCAGCAGCGGTCCAAGAAAATTGCCTGCGGCAAACGGCAGGATATACCAGCCTACATGGTTGGACGGGATACCGAAGAAATCCGTCAGTACCAGCGCATAGGTGAAGAAGATCGCGTTGTAGAAAAACGCCTGCGACGCCATCAGCACGAGTCCGACCAGCGACCGCTGCCGATACAGCACGAACAGTGTCTGCGCGACTTCCTTCAGCGGCGTATGATCGCGCATCGTCAGCCTGATCTTCGGCAGCGCGGCCAGAACCGACGGCTTGGCCTTCTGGTGCGCGGAGATTTCGATCTCAGCCACGATCTCCTCTGCGCGCTGCGGCTGACCGTGGATCATCAGCCAGCGCGGGCTTTCCGGAATCCACATCCGCATGAACAGCACGATGAGACCCAGAATGGCGCCGGTGAAATAGGCCAGCCGCCAGCCATAGGATTGTGAGATGACTGCGGGGTCCAGCAAGACGATGGCACAAACGGCGCCCATAGCCGCTCCCAGCCAGAAGCTGCCGTTGATCACCAGATCGGTCCAGCCGCGATAGCGCGCTGGGACAAGCTCCTGAATCGTCGAATTGATCGCCGTATATTCCCCGCCAATGCCGGCACCCGTCAGGAATCGAAACACGGCATAGCTGGCAAGATTCCATGACAGCGCTGTCGCGGCAGTCGCGGTGAGATAAAGCGCGAGCGTAATGAAGAACAGTTTCTTCCGGCCGATGCGGTCCGTCAGCCAGCCGAAGCCCAGCGCGCCGATCACAGCGCCTGCAAGATAGGCGCTGTTGGCAAAGCCGACATCGAGGTTCGAAAACTTGAGCGCCGGATCTTCCTTCAGCGCGCCGGACAGCGCGCCCGCCAGGGTCACCTCAAGGCCATCGAGAATCCATGTAATTCCGAGCGCCAGGACAACCCGTGTGTGAAAGCCGCTCCAGCGCAGCGCATCCAGGCGTGCGGGAATATCGGTTTCGATGATACGACCCGAGTCAGAAGCTGGCGTCTGGCCCGGCACCGGCGAAGCCGCGATATCCGCGCTGCTCAGATAAGCCATGCCGCCTTGCTCCTGAGCATTTGTTCGCTACCCCCATGGACAAGCGGAAATCGACATCAACGCGAAAAGCCCGAAACCTTGCGGTGACGGGTGATTCAGCGCCAGAGGGTTACATTCTCCGTGAAACAACCCACGAAGAACGCGTTGGTTCCCATTTTATGCAGGGGAATTGGACCTAGAGCGAAACGGCGTAATGCTCGTATTCGCCGCGTACCAGTTCGATATGGGCACGCATCGCCGCCGCGGCGCCATTGCGATCGCCGCGCATGATGGCGACGACGACGCGGTCGTGCTCGGCCTGCGACTTGGCAAGACGGCCGAGATTGCGAAACTGGGCGCGCCGGAACGGCTGCACCCGCACCCGGGTCGCGAGCGTGATCTCCGCGATATATTCGTTCTGTGAGCCCGCATAGATCGCGTTGTGAAAACGTTCGTTCACTTCGTGGAAGCGATCCGGATTGCCGTCGTAGCTCAGCACCCGCAGCTCTTCGTGAATGGCCTCCAATCCGTGACGTTGCACGGCCGGCATCCGTTCGGCGGCGAGACCCGCACATATCGCTTCGAGCTCGGCCATCGCCTCGAACATGCCGGTGAGACGATCGATCGACGGCTGCGCCACGACGGCACCGCGATGCGCGCGCGAGTCGACAAGGCCGCTGGCCGTGAGCTGACGCAACGCTTCACGAACGGGCGTGCGCGAAACATTGAAACGCTGTGCCAGATCGGTTTCGTCGAGTGAGGTACCGGGGGGCAGCACGCCGCGCACGATCTCGTCGGCCAGTTGCAGGCGGAGTTCTTCGGCGCGCGTCATCTTGCCGGTGATAGTCCCGGCACGGTCAACCCGGCTGACCGACCCGGCGATGCCCGCCTTGCGGCGCGGCTTCCCCGGCTGGATCAGCATGTCGTCGAAACTCATCCCTTGGCGCCCTGCGGTTCGTCGATCAGGCTGACAGACGCCGCCACGATTCGCCAGCCTTCTGGAAAGCGGATCCACGTCTGCATCTGTCGACCGACCTTACCCGGAGCCGTGTCGCGATAAAATAGCGTCGAGGCGACCGCAGTGTCGCGGCCATAGGCGGAAATCACCGTGCGCGCAGTGCGGCGCATCAATCCGACCGGCGAGCGTGCACCGCGAAATGCCTGGATCTCGTCATAACCGTAGAGGTTTTCACCCATCCCATAGCGCAGCGTCCGCGGATCGTTGCGAAACAATTCGCCAAGCACCGCCGTATCGTTGGTCGTCAGTGCCTTCTCATAACGTGCGAAGGCGGCGCCCACTTCGGCGATGACGTCCGGCAGATCGATTTCCATGTCAGAACCCTTTTGCGCGCGGCGCGGCAACCGCGCCGGCCCGCTCCAAAGCATAAGCGACGCGTAGCGCGATGTCTTCCCGCCACGGCGCCGCAATGATCTGCACGCCGATCGGCATCGGATCGAGCGGCACCGGCACGGCCACCACGGGCAGGCCGATGAAGGAGATCGGCTGGGTGTGGATGCCGATATTGGCCCGCACCGGCAGCTCGATGCCGTCGAGCACAAAAGTCGCCTGCCCCAGCTTCGGCGCGACGCAAGGCGTCGCCGGCGCGATGATCACATCGACGTCCTTGAACAGTTCGAGCACCTTCGCGCGGTACCAGCGACGGAATTTCTGCGCGCGATCAACCAAGGGCGCCGGGACCATGGCGCCCGCGAGCAACCGGTCCCGCACCGCCGGGTCGAAGTCATTGGGACGTGTGCGCAAGCGATCCAGATGCAGCGAGGCGCCTTCAACGGTCGAGATGACGTAGGCCGCCGAACGCGCGCGGGCGACCTCGGGCAGCTCGATGTCGCGTGTGACGCCGAGCGCCTTCGTGACACGCGCAACGGCTTCCTGGGCCTCCGGAAACAGGTTCTTGCGGAAGTATCCGCCGGCCGCAGCGATGCGGAGAGAGCCGATATCCTGTCCAAGCAGCGCCGTCACCGGCTCGACCGCGCGGGTTGAACAGGCAGCATCCTCGGCATCGGGTCCCTGCATGGCGTCGTAGGACAACGCGAGGTCCTCGACCGATCGTGCGAACGGGCCGAGATGATCGAAGCTCGCGACAAACGGAAATGAGCGCGCCCGCGACAACCGGCCGTAAGTCGGTTTCAGGCCGAAGATACCGCAAAACGACGACGGCACGCGTATTGAGCCGTTGGTGTCCGAACCCAAGGCAAGCGGCACGAGACTGCCGCCGACTGCGCCGCCGGAACCGCCCGACGAGCCGCCAGTCATCCGGGTCACGTCATGCGGATTCCGCGACGGCCCGTCATGAATGTTCTCGCCCGTAAAATCGTAGGCGTATTCGCCCATATTGAGCGCGCCGACCAAGACGGCGCCCGCGGCTTCCATGCGCTCGACCAGCGTCGCATCGCGGGTCGAGGGCGGACGATCGCGATTAATTTTGGAGCCGGCGCGGGTCGGCAGGCCAGTGACATCGAACAGGTTCTTCACCGCAAACGGCACGCCTGCAAGCGGGCCGGCGCTTTGACCGGCGGCAATCGCGGCATCCAGCGCCTTCGCCGTGGCGCGCGCGCGATCGGCGGTGACATCGGTGAATGCGTTCAGGACCGGATTGTGCTGAGCGATGCGCGCGAGCGCAGCTTCCGTGACGGCGAGCGCCGAGATTTTCTTCGCGGCGACTGCCTGTGCGATGTCGGACGCCGGGCGCCAATCGCCATTGGTTTGAAAAATCTGGGCTGTGATGACAGGATCAAGCTGCATAGATGCTGGCCGGTTCGGTTTCATCTGGCAGCGAAAATTCGTCGACCATTTTAGCCATTTTCAGCGTCACCGCGAGATTGGCACGGACGGACGGCTTCCACGCGTCTTCAATCGGCAGTCCCAACGCCCCGGCGACAGCGTCGATATAGTCATCAAGCGGTTCGGCCACGGTCCCTCTCTCGATCATTCGTATCAGTGAACCGGCAGCGGCGGATGCGGGATCGCCGACAGCAGCTCCTTCGTATAAGCATCTTGCGGCGCATCCAGCACGGCCTCGGTCAGGCCCTGTTCGACGATCCGCCCCGTGCGCATCACGATGACACGATCGCACAGCAAACGCACCACATTCAAATCGTGCGATACGAACAAATAGCTCATCCCCATCGACTGCTTGAGATCCTGCAGCAGGTTCAGCACCACCGCCTGGACGGAGACGTCGAGCGCCGCCGTCGGCTCATCCAGGATGATCAGCTTGGGTTGCAGCGCGATGGCGCGAGCAATGCCGACACGCGCCTTCTGGCCGCCGGACATCTGGTGCGGAAAGCGATCAAGCAACTCGAGCGGCAACCCCACCTGTCGCGCGAGGTCTTCGCATTTTGCACGCAATGCATCGGAGCCCTTGATATCGCCGAGCTGCATGATCGGATCGGCGATGGCCCGCGCCGCCGTGAAACGAGGATTCAGGCTGTCCGTGGGATCCTGAAACACCATCTGGATGCTCTTGCGCAGCGGCAGCCGCGCAAAAGAGTTCGGCGCAATCTCGCCGATCTCGTCGCCATCGAACGAGATGCGGCCCGAGGTCTTGTCGATCAGCCGCATCACCATCATCGACGTCGTCGACTTGCCGCAACCGGATTCGCCGACAAGACCGACGCTCTCGCCACGGCCGACCGTAAAGCTGATGCCATCGACAGCACGAAACTTGTCCGGCTCGGTCGGCGGCTTGCGCGAGAACAGTTTTGCCAGAGAGGCGGTTGCGCCCTGGCGGGCATATTCCTTGACCAGATTTTCGACCACCAGCAGCGGCTTTGCGGCAGTATCGGCGCTGACACTGTCAGCAATCGGCTGCTGCACTGGCATCGCCGCGCGTTCTTCGGCCGGCAGCAGATCGCGCAGCGAGACGCCAAGCCGGGGCGTCGCTTGCATCAACTTCTTCGTATAAGCGTGCTTCGGATTGGCGAAGATATCGGCCGACAGCGCCGTCTCGACCACCCTGCCCTTTTCCATCACCACGACACGGTCGCAATAGGCAGCGGCAAGACCGAGATCATGGGTGATCAGGATCGTCGACATGCCGCGGCTCTTGGTGAGCTCGACGACCAGATCCATTACCGCCTTCTGCGTCGTGACGTCGAGGCCGGTGGTCGGCTCGTCAGCGATCAGGAGCTGCGGATTACAGGCCAGCGCCAATGCGATGACCACGCGCTGGCACATGCCGCCGGAGAGTTCGAACGGATAGGCGTGATAACGCTCGCGCGGGCGTGCGATCTTGACTTGCTCGAGCGCCTCGATGGCTCTCTCGGCACGATCGGCGCTGCCGGCCTGCGCATGCTGGCGCAACACGTCCTCGATCTGATCGCCGACCTTGCGAATTGGGTTGAGCGCCGCCCGCGGATTCTGAAAGATCATCGAGATTTCGCGGCCGCGCAGATCGCGCATCTGGTTTTCGGTCGCCGCCTTCACGTCGACGCCGGAGAACATCACCGAGCCTTCGGCGATCTTGCCGGCGCGGTCGAGAATGCGCATCACCGCATAGGACGTCACCGACTTGCCCGAGCCGGACTCGCCGACGATGCCCAGCGTCTCGCCCTTGGCCACAGAAATATTGACGTGCTGCACGGCCTTGACGATGCCGCGCCGTGTGGCGAATTCGACCGTGAGATCGCTGACGTCGAGAAGCGGTTGAGCGGTCATGTCCGGGCCCTCAGGTGCGTCGCTGCGGATCGACGATGTCGCGCAGACCATCGCCCAGCAGGTTGAAGCAGAACACCGCGATCATCAGCGCGAGACCGGGAAATAGTGCGATCCACCATTCGCCGGACACCATGAAGGACGCGCCTTCGGCGACCATGATGCCCCATTCCGCGGTCGGCGGGCGGACACCAAGACCGATGAAAGAGAGCCCCGCGGCATTGAGGATCGCATAGCCCATGGTGAGCGACATCTGCACGATCATGATCGGCATGATGTTGGGCAGGATATGCACCAGCAGGATGCGCATCTCGCTATTGCCCGACAATCGGGCCGCCTGCACAAAGCCGGCCTCGCGGCGGACATTGGCCTCTGCGCGAGCGACACGCGCATAAAGCGGGAAGTTCACGATGGCGGTGGCGATGATGATGTTCTGCACGGTGTTGCCCAGCGCAGCGACGATACCCATGGCCAGCACGAACAGCGGAAAGGCCATGATCGTATCGGCAATGCGGCCGACGATACGATCGGTCCAGCCGCCGAAATAGCCCGAGGCGATGCCGGCGAGGCCGCCCATGGCGAACACCAGGATGACCGAGGCGATAGCGATGAAGAAATCGAGCCGGGTCGCGACAATGACGCGGCTGAAAATGTCACGCCCGAGCTGATCGGTCCCGAACCAGTGCGCCGCGGACGGCGCCTTCAGCGCCTGCGCCGTGTCGCTGGCGAGCGGATCGTAAGGCACGATATAGGGACCGAACAGCGCTGCAAACACGATCAGCACCAGCAAGCCGAAAGCAAAGGCCGTGACGCGGTTCTCGCCCAGGATGTAGCGGGTGTGCGACAGCGTCGCGGCAAAGCCGGACGTACGCTTTGCGGGCTCAGGTTTCGGCGCGGGAACGGCTTCGGAATCGACAGGCGTGACAGCGTTCATGGTTTACACCTCACCCTTCCAGCCGCACGCGCGGATCGATCACGCCGTAAAGAATGTCGATGATCAGATTGATCAGCACATACATGACGGCCATCGTCAGCACGAAGCCCTGCACCGGCGCGAAATCCGACGAGATCAGCGCTTCGACGGCGTAGGAGCCGATGCCCGGCCAGGCGAAGACCTTCTCGACCAGCACATTGGCGCCGAGCAGAAAAGAGAAGGTCATCGACAGCGTTGTGATCACCGGCAGCATGGCGTTGCGGAAGGCGTAAGTGACGATCACGGCGCGTGGCGACAGACCGCTTGCGCGGGCCGTTCGCACGAAGTCCGATGACAGGATCGCCAGCATCGACGCGCGCGTCATGCGCGCGATCGGCGCCAGCGAGAAGATCGCCAGCGTCGCCGTCGGCAGGATCAATTGGTTGAAGGCGGACCTGAAGGCTTCCCAGTCACGGGCGATGAGACTGTCGATCAGATAGAAGCCGGTCACGTTGGGCGGCGTCGATGCGAAAACATCCAGTCGTCCGAGCGGCGCCGGCGACCAGCCCAGCCTGAAATAGAAGACATAGACCAGCACCAGGCCGGTGAAGAACACCGGCAGCGACACGCCGGCCGTCGTCGTCACCCGGCAGAGATGATCGATCCATGAACCCGGCCGGGTGGCGGCGAGAATGCCAAGCGGAATGGCGATCATGATCGAAACGAGCAGACCGAGCAGCGTCAGTTCGGCTGACGCCGGCAAGCGATTGCGAAGCTCCGTCGCCACCGGCTGGCCGGTCGTCAGCGAGTTGCCGAAATCGCCTTTGGCCAGATCGGCGGTGTAGCGAAAGAATTGCTCGATCAGCGGCTTGTCGAGACCGAGCTTCTTGCGGATTTCCTCAATGGCCTGCTTGTCCGCTGACGGTCCTGCGAAATAGGCCGCGGGATCGCCGGGCAGCGCGCGCGTCAACAGGAATGTGACGATGACGACCCCGATCAAGCTCGGGATCGCGAACATCAATCGTTTGCCGATCAGGCTGAGCATGACACATCACGCCTTCACGAGCGCGCGATAGTCGAGTCGACGGTGGAACCAGTACTGGTAGCCGGAAATGTTCTTCTGCATCGCCACGTTGACATAGGGCTGATACAGCGGGATTCGCGGCACATCAGTGAAAGCGAGATCGACGAAGCCTTTCACGTCCGCATCATAGGCTGCCTTGTCGCCGGTTGCGGCGGCGGTGCGTGCACCGTTGATGCGCTTATCCATCTCGGGCGACTTGTAGCTCATGGTGTTAAACACCGAATTGTCCCCGTGATAGCACCAGTAGAAGAAGTATTCGGGGTAATCGAGCCAACCGGAGAACACGTTGGTATAGAGCGGCATCTCCTTCTTGTTGAGCTCAGTGCGCCAATTGGCGCCAGGGATTTTGTTGATGGTCGTCTTGATGCCGATCTGGCCGAGGCTCTCCTGCACCAGCACACACAGCGGCTCGTTGACGACGGCGAAGCCGAGATCGAATGAGATCGTGGTCTCGAAGCCGTTGGGATAGCCGGCCTCGGCCAGCAGCGCCTTCGCCTTGGCCATGTCGGTATTGTATTTATGCGGTTGCGGCCACGCGACTTCGGTCGGCTTGTCGGCTGATGCGCCGTACATCGGATTGGCGAGACCGAACAATACGGCATCGACGATCTTCTGATAGGGCAGCGCATAGGCCACGGCCTGACGCACCTTCGGATTGTCGAAGGGCGGCTTGGTGACATTCATGCCGATATACTGGATGCCGTTGCTGAACGGCAGCGACACCACGTCGAGCTTGCCGTTGGCCTTGATCTCCTGGAAATCCTTGTAAGGCAGTTCATAGGACATATCGGCATCGCCGCGCTCGAGCAGCGCACGCCGGTTGCCGGCCTGCGGCACCATGCGCCAGATCACGCGCTTGATCTTCGGCATCGGGCCGGAGACCCAATCATCATTGCGCTCGAGGATGACGTCCGTGCCCGCGGTCCACTTGGTCACCTTGTAGGCGCCGCCGCCGGCGGTCTGCATCTTGGTATATTCGAGACCCCACGGATCCTTCTCGGTGGCGTTCTTCTTCACCAGTTCGGAATTGATCACGCAGGGCACGATCACCGCGAGATCCGGAATCGTCAGGCGATCCTTGGTGGCGAAATCGACGCGCACGGTGTGATCGTCGACAATGACGAACTGCTCGGGCTTCTTCAGCGATCCGGCGCTCATCTGGAAGGTCGGAAAACCGCCGACGCTGACCGAACGATCCAGCGACCACTTGACGTCCTTCGCCGTCACCGGCGTGCCGTCGTGAAACTTCGCGTTCTTGCGCAGCTTGAAGGTCGCCGACATGTCGCTGATGGTCATGTCCTCCGCGAGTTCGGGCTTGAACTTGTCGCGGTCGTAATAGGGCACGCCGCCGGGGCCGGCCTTCATCTCGTGGCCGATCAGGCGGTCGTAGCAATTCCAGGACACTTCATAGCCGGGCACGTTGGTGCCGACGCCGTGAATGTCGAGATTGTTGGGGCCGCTTTCGGAGACGATCAGCAAGGTTTCAGATCGGGCATCTGCCTTGGCGGGCGAGAAGATCGCCGGACCGGAGACCATGGCGCCAGCGGCGGCGCCTGTGGCGGTTTTCAGAAAATCACGACGCTTCATTCTGGCTCTCCCCAAGGGCGCGAGTGGATCGGCTTGGGAACAGACATCGCAAACTTCGTGCCAGAGCTTAACGAACCCCTAATGACCGTCTAGGGGACTGATAAATCTTGCATTTACGCAACGAGCCCGGCGGCCGACGTAGCCAGAGATCCGACTTAATTGCATACAAAGATATTGATATGCACATAATTTAGACTGCCGTGCAGCCGTGCTCGGTCATTGGTCGCCTGTTTCTGGCTTGACATATATCGGCTCCCGCTTCTTATTGCGAATAGTTCGCATTAGCATTTGCATCAGATCAAGAACCTTGGGGAATGGCGTGAGTTTGAGGTTGTGGGCGTCAATCACGGGGGCAGCGTGCCTCTCATCAATCTGGATTGGAGAGGCGAAGGCCCAGGAGGGACAAACGCTGTCGGAAATCGTGGTCAGTGCCGAGCGGCAGAAAGAAGCGGACGCCTTCCAGTCCACCACCCTGCTGACCGGCGACGCCCTCCAACGCACTACCTCGGCCTCCATCGCCGACTTACTGGCAACCCAGCCGGGCGTTGCGGCATCGACCTTTGCGCCGGGCGCGAGCAGGCCGAATATCCGCGGCCTCGATGACTATCGTGTTCGCATTCAGGAGAACGGCATCGGCAGCCAGGACGCTTCAGATTTCAGCCAGGATCATCAGGTCCCGGTCGATCCGCTCTCCGCCGACAAGATCGAGGTGATCCGCGGTCCCGCAACGCTGCGCTATGGCAATCAGGCCATCGGTGGCGTCGTCAATGCCAGCAACAACCGCATTCCGGAAAATCTCGTGCCGGACAATTTCAGCGCACGCATCAAGGGCGGCGGCTCCTCGGTGGATAGTAGTATCGACGGCGCGGCCAGCATCGATGCCTCAGGCAACAATGTCGCCATTCACGTCGATACCTTCGGCCGCAGCGCCGGCGATTACAGAATTCCCGGCGGCGGCGTGCAGGCCAATACAAGGCTACGCTCGGAAGGCCAGTCGGTCGGCGGTTCCTACATCTTCGATGGCGGCTATATCGGCACCGCGATCCAGCACATCACCAGCCTGTATCATATCCCCGGCATCGCCGAATCCGCGTCGCGGACTCGCATCGATCTCGAACAGACCAAGGTGACCAGCAAGGGCGAATGGCGCGCGCCCACCGACGGCATCGCCGCGATCCGCTATACGTTCGGTGTCAGCGACTACAAGCATGGCGAGCTCGGCATCGGCGGCAATGGCGTCGACGGCCTGCAGAACACCATCACCAACAAGGAAATCGAAGGCCGCTTCGAACTGGACCACGCCGCGGTCGCAACACCGCTCGGCGCATTGACCGGAAGCTGGGGCGTACAGGCCAGCAACCGCAAGCTCGGCACTGCAGGCCTGCTCGGCGGGCTGCTCGCTCCCACCAATACGGACACGGTCGCAGGCTTCGTGTTCGAGCAATTGCAGCTCTCGGACACACTCAAATTCCAGGCCGCAGGCCGTATCGAGAGCCTGTCAGTCTCCGGCATGGCGCCAATCTTCCCCAGCAATTTCCTGCCACCACCCGACACATTTTCCGAGACCGCAGCGACACGCGATTTCACCCCGAAGAGCTTCAGCTTCGGACTGCTGAAATCACTGCCCTGGGACATGGTTGCCAATCTGAGCGTACAGCGTGCGCAGCGCGCGCCTGCCGCGCCTGAGCTTTATTCGCGCGGCTCCGACGGCGCATCCGGCACCTTCGTCATCGGCAATCCGGATCTGAAAATCGAAACCGCAGAGTCGGTCGAAGTCGGCCTGAAACGCAGCAGCGGCCAGCTTCGCTTCGAGGCGAGTCTCTACTACACGCGCTATCTCGATTTCATCTTCAAGCAGGTGACCGGCAACTTCTGCACCGACACTTTCGCAAGCTGCGGCGCGACCGGCCCACTGCTGCAAGTGGCCTACGGTCAGCGAGATGCGAACTTCCGCGGCGCCGAGTTGATGGCACAACTCGATGTGACGCCGCTCAGCGACGGCATGCTCGGGATCGACACCCAGTTCGACGTGGTCCGCGCGACCTTTGCCGATGGCAGCAATGTTCCGCGCATCGCACCGATGCGTGTCGGCGGCGGCGTCTGGTGGCGCAGCGCCGAATGGTATGCCCGTTTGGGCGTCCTGCATGCATTCACGCAGAACGACATTGCGCTCAATGAAACTTCGACGGCCGGCTACAATCTGCTGAAGGCTGAGGTGAGCTATACCCACACATTCGCGAAGGTCGACGGCGGCCTGCGCGACATCACCTTCGGCGTCACCGGAGACAATCTGCTCGACGAGCAGGTCCGCAACCACATCTCCTTCAAGAAGGCGGAGGTGTTGCAGCCTGGACGCGGCGTGCGGCTCTTCACGAGTATGAGATTTTGAGCCCAATGACCTTGGAATCGCTCCAGTTTGGGCCTCAACTCGGCCTCCAGAGGGCGACATCGTTCACACGCGAAGGTATTCTTCGCCATTATCTCCCATTGCAAACTTCGACCGACGGAATGCAGCCCCTATGACAAGATCCTGGTCTCCCATCGCAACTGTATTCCTGGCGGTTGGCGGAACGGCGGCGGTTCCGCAGTTTGCTGTCGCTGCGACCACGGAAGCGTTGCTTCCGCATAATCTGTCCCCATGGGGCATGTTCATGAACGCCGACATCGTGGTGAAGGCCGTGATGATCGGGCTTGCCATCGCCTCGCTGGTGACCTGGACGGTCTGGCTCGCAAAGACCATCGAACTCAACCGCGAAACACGGTCTGCCAAACGGCGGCTCGACATACTGGAAAGCGACACGACGCTAGCCCAGGTCGAGCGCGACAGCGCCAACGCCCGCGATCCCGTGGCCCAGCTCATTCATTCGGCAGTGCGCGAGACTGCCCTCTCCCATGGACTGTTTGATGACGGCTTCAAGGAGCGCATTGCGCTCCGCCTTGAGCGCGTCGAACAGGCGATGTCGCGCCGGATCTCCCGCGGCATCGGCGTGGTCGCAACGATCGGTGCGACTGCGCCCTTTGTCGGCCTGTTCGGAACCGTCTGGGGCATCATGAACGCCTTCATCGGTATTTCGGAAACCAAGACCACCAACCTCGCCGTCGTCGCGCCGGGCATCGCCGAAGCCTTGCTCGCGACAGCACTCGGTCTTGTCGCAGCCATTCCGGCCGTGGTGATCTATAACCAGCTCGTTCGCAACATCACGACTTACCGTGCGCTGCTCGGCGATGCCTCCGCACAGGTCATGCTGCTGATGAGCCGCGATCACGGCCGTCGCGGAATGCCGATCTCGCGGGCGGCGGAATAGATCATGGCTGCAAGATTAGGTGGACGCTCAGGTGGCGGTGACGACCTCGAAGTCAACCACGAAATCAATGTGACGCCCTTCATCGACGTGATGCTGGTTCTGCTGATCATCTTCATGGTGGCAGCGCCGCTGGCGACGGTCGATCTCGGTGTCGACCTGCCGGCAAGCGCCGTCGAACCACAGCCGCGTCCCGACAAGCCGGTCTTCGTCACCGTCAAACCTGACCTGACGATCGCCGTCGGCGAAGACATCATCCCGCGCGATACGCTGAGCGGCACGCTGGATGCTGCGACCAAGAACAACAAGGACGAGCGCATCTTCCTGCGCGCGGACAAGGTCGTGAGCTATGGCGATCTGATGGAAGTGATGAACCTGCTGCGCAATGCAGGCTATCTCAAGATCGCGCTGGTCGGCCTCGACGGACGAACCTCTGCGCCATGAACGTCTTTGCGCTACATGCGCCGACCGACAGCGTCGGTCTTCGCTGGACCGGGTCGGCGATCGCTATCGTCGCGATCCATGCCGGCCTGATCGCCGCAGGCATCTGGTGGTACCATCAACCGACCCCGCCGGGCGTTACGATGCCGACCATCATGATCGACATGGCGCCGGCCACCGCCGCGCCTGAAACGCAACCACTGGATATCGCGCCCGGCCCCGAGATGCAGAAAGCGGAAGCGCCGTCCGAGCCACCGCCCGAACCGGTTCAGCAGAAGCAGGTGGAAGAACAGATTCCGCCGACGCCGCTGATGGAGAAGCCGGTCGTCGAAGCGCCGCCCGAGCAGAAGACCGAGCCGACGCCTCCCCCGCCCGAGCCCGCCAAGATCATTCCCGATCCGCCAAAGCCGGTGCCGGAAAAGCCCAAGCCGAAGCCGATACGCGCCGAGGTCAAGAAGAAGCCGAACGATACGCCGGCAGCGCCGCAGACCACTGCAGCACCGCGCGCAGAACGCATCGCGCCTGCAGCATCAGCGGCCGCCGCCGGTGCCTCGAGGGCAGCGTCAGCGTCTTACAATCAGCTCGTTCAATCACACTTGCAGCGCTTCAAGCAATTTCCCCAAAGTGCACGCACCGGTCAGTCAGGCACAGCAGTCGTCAGAATCGCCTTTACACTCGATCGCAGCGGTCGCGTGCTGTCTTCTCGCCTCCTGGGATCGTCGGGAAATCAAGCGCTCGATGCCGAAACGCTCGCCATGGTTCGTCGCGCGCAGCCATTCCCGGCATTTCCGCCGGAGAAGACCGGCGGTACGGAGGCGTTCAATGTTCCATTGAGATATGATCTTCGTTAGCGACTAACGAAGATCATGATGCGCCGCGACCGGTCAGATATCACTGCACGGGATTGGCGCGCTCGAACTGGCGCAGCAATTTGTTACCGCGCTCTGCGGCAGCGTCGAGGGCCTCCTGCGCGGGCTTCTTGCCGCTGAAGGCCTGCTCCAGCTCATCCTCGATGGCGTCGCGGATCAGCGTGAACGAGCCGAGGCGCAATCCCTTCGAATTTTCCGTCGGCGCCTTGAGCGTGATCTGTTCGATGGATTTCACGGTGCCGGGATTGCGGTCGTAGAAGCCCTGCTGGCGCGTGAGCTCATAGGCGGCGCGCGTGATCGGCAGGTAACCCGTCTTCTGATGCCAGGTCGCCTGCACTTCGGGCTGCGAAAGAAACGCAAAGAACTTCGCGATGCCCTTATATTCTTCGCGCGGGCGATCGCGCAGTACCCAGAGTGTTGCGCCGCCGATGATCGAATTCTGCGGCGCGGCCGTGACATCCGGCCAGTACGGCATCATGCCATAGCCGACCTCGAATTTCGCATTGGCGAGAATGTCGGCGCGGGTGCCTGACGAGCCCAGAAAAATCCCGCATTCGCTCTTCTGAAAGCGTGGCTCAGCCGCTGTCGCGCGGCCGCTATAGTCGAAGACCTTGGTCTTCTGCCATTCGGCAAGTTGCGTAATATGCCTCACCATCAGCGGATTGTTGAAGGTGAGCACGGCATCCAACCCGCCAAGGCCGTTGGACTTGGTGGCCACCGGAATGTTGTGGAATGCCGAGAAGTTCTCGACATTGATCCATGACGGCCAAGCCGTCGTGAAGCCGCAAACCGCGCCTGCCGTCCGCAATCGCCTGGCAGCGGCGCCGAGCTCCGGCCAGGTCCGCGGCGGCTCGTCCGGATTGAGCCCGGCAGCACGGAACAGATCCTTGTTGTAGTAAAGGATCGGCGTCGACGCATTGAACGGGAAGGACAGCATGTTGCCGGCCATGTCGGTGTAGTAACCCGTAATGGCTGGCAGATAGGCTGACGGATTGAACGCCTCCGCCTGATCGCGCATCAGCTCATAGACTGGATAGGTCGCCCCTTTCGCTGCCATCATGGTGGCCGTCGCGATTTCATTGACCTGGACGATGGCCGGCTGGCTCCGGGACCGGAAGGCAAAGATCGCCGCCGTGACGGTCTCGGTATAGTTGCCCTTGTAGACCGGAACGATGCGATAGCCCGTCTGTGTGGCGTTGAAATCCGCGGCCAGCTTTTCGACGTGCCGGCCGAGTTCTCCGGACATCGCGTGCCACCACTGAATGTCGGTGGCGCGTGCGGGCGTCGCCGTCTGGCTGACTGTCATCACGAGCGCGAGATATCCGAGCGCCGCCTTCAACTTCATTTCATTCTGCCCTTACAACGCCGTCGGCTGCCGGCCTGCTGTGCTATCATTCTTGTTGGGAGGCCAAAGCTTCCGCCGCCCAATAAAATAATGATTCCATTATAGTTTTGATCGAAATTGCCCCGCACGGTGGCGTTCACCGGACACGATCAGCCGCAGCACTCTGTTGCGACTTCGCGGCGTTCGGTTCAATCGGGACTGCGCCAGTTCAACCAGTTGTTGCAGGTTAATAGCCAGCACCGCCTGTATTTGCTACATTGAACTGTCTCGCAACCTCAACGAAACTCTTTCAGACTAGAAAAAACGAATTGCCGGGTTGCGACGCACGGCTGTCTCACCGATTGAACCTTTCGCAAGGCCGAATGACACACCTGTGGTGACGAGCCCGCACAACGGAGTTTCTGAAGGACAGGACGAGCTGGCGGCGCGAGGCCGGACCGGCCTCGTCGCGGCTGTCCGTGCGATTCCGATCCGCTGGCGCATTTTGTCCATCGCAGCCCTGAACTCGGCGGTCGTCCTCGTCCTGGCGGGATTGATCTGGAGCGGCTCGCGGGTGCTGTCCTCCGCCTGGGACGATGTGCGCCAGGTCCGGCAGTCCGATCAGGTTCTGGCCCTGCTCGAGAGCGAGACCGGCCGGCTGCAGAACCTGATCCATCGCTATATCAATCAGCCCAGCCCCGAACTGTTCGCCGAAATCCTGCTGCTCCGCGAGGCTGTGCTTGGAACACTGAATACCCGTGCCTCGACCGACCCCATGCTGTCCGGCTCGGTCGCCGAGCTGGAACGCGTCACCGAGCGCTTCCTTAGCGGCTTCGGTGAATTGCGGACGCTTCAAACCACCATTGCCAAGACCTACGAAGAACAGGTGCTTGGGCCTGCCAAGGACATGGCGGGACTGTACTCCATCATCGAGGGCGCCACCGGCCAGCGCGACGCGCTGATCTGGCCGGCACTCGGCAAGTCGCGTGAGGCATTCACCGCGATGCTGGTCGCCGCCAACGCCTATTATCTGTCGCTGGCATCCGCCTCGGCCGAAGATGCACGCCGCAACACCGAGACGATCGAGCGTACTATCCCGGTCATGACCGACCTCGCCGACAATGATCTGCAGCGTATTGCGTTGCAGCGGCTCAAGGGACGCTCAGTTGCCCTCCGCCAGGGGCTCGCAAAACTGTCCGAACAACTCTCCAGCCGCACGGACCTGCTGCGCAATTCGATCGATGCCAGCCAGGCCGACACGATTGCTGCGATCGATGGCCTGTCCGTCAAGATGCGGCAGCGCGAGCAGTCCGCGCAGGCCACTTTCGACCGCACTCTGACGGCGATCTCCCGCAATGTCATGGTCATCGCAGCGGCATTCCTCGGGCTGATCATCACCGCAGGCATCATTATCGCGCTGAGCATCCGCCTGCCGCTGCAGCAGATCATGGCGTCGATGCGTGCGATCACCTCGGGCGACTATGATCGCAAGGTCCAGGGCACGGCCGCCAAGGACGAGGTTGGCGCCATGGCTCGCGCGGTCGAAGTGTTCCGTGAGAACGCCGTCGCCAAGCGCGAAGCCGAGAACGAGCTGCGCGCGTCGAAGGAGAAGGCCGAAAGCGCCTTGCTCGAACTAAATGCCGCACAGCAGAATTTGATCGACGCCGAACGGCTGGCCGCACTTGGCGGTCTGGTCGCCGGCGTGGCCCATGAGGTCAATAATCCGATCGGCATCAGCCTTACGGTGGCATCGAGCTTCGCGCGGCGCTCGGAAATGTTCGAGGCCGAGCTGCGCTCCAATGCCCCGCTGCGGCGCTCGCAACTGGAAGAATTCGTCAAGACGTCACGCGATGCGGCGCAGCAACTGGTCGCCAACCTGCATCGCGCCGGCGAGCTTATTCAGTCCTTCAAACAGGTCGCCGTCGATCGGTCCCACGCTGAACGGCGGCAATTCAGCCTCTCCGAGGCCACCGATCAGATCATCGCTAGTCTGCGCCCCGTCCTGAAAAAGGCTCCGATCACACTGACGGTCGACGTGCCGGACGGGCTGATGATCGATGGCTATCCCGGGTCCTACGGCCAGATCCTGACCAATCTGTTCCTGAATGCGGCCAATCACGCATTTCCGGACGGCAAACCGGGCGCCATCGCTATCACCGCCAAGCCGCGCGGCACCGACGACATCGAGATCAGCTTCTCTGACAACGGCGCCGGCATGAGCCCGGACGTCCAGCGACAGGCTTTCGACCCGTTTTTCACCACGCGCCGCAACGAAGGCGGCACCGGCCTTGGCCTCCACATCGTGTACAATCTGGTGACCCAACAGCTGGGTGGCCGGATGATGCTGGAGTCAAGACTGGGACAAGGCACGACATTTCGCATTATCATGCCGCGGGCCGCCACTGGCGCCGCCGGATCATTTGACGGGACTACGCAATGGCCGACCAGGACGATGTCCTCTACCTGATTGAAGACTCCGGTGATGTCCCGGAAGAATCCAATAACCGAAAATGGAAGATCGCGGTCATCGACGATGACCAGGCCGTGCATGAGGGCACGCGCTTCGCGCTGAGCGATTACACCCTGAACGGCCAGTCGCTGGAAATCCTGTCGGCCTATTCCGCTGCCGAAGGCCAGGCCCTGATGCGCGAGCATACGGATATCGCGGCCGTGCTGCTCGACGTCATCATGGAGACCGACGCGGCCGGCCTCGAACTGGTCGAGTTCATCCGCAACGAACTGCACAACGAAACCGTTCGTATCATCCTGCGCACCGGCCAGCCCGGTCAGGCGCCGGAGCGCCGGGTCATCGTCGACTACGACATCAACGATTACAAGGCGAAGACCGAACTGACCGCCGACAAGCTGTTCACCTCGCTGACCGCGGCACTGCGCAGCTATCAGCAACTCGAACGCATGGTGCAGACGCGGCGCGGCCTCGAAATCATCATCGACGCAGCCTCGACGCTCTATGATTTCAAGTCAATGCAGCGGCTTGCCGAAGGCGTGCTGACCCAGATTGCCTCGCTGCTGAATGTGGATTGCGCCGGCATTCTGGTGCTGCGCGATGGCGGCGTTGTCGGCGACGACTATGCCGTCCTCGCCGGATCCGGCTGCTACAGCCGCTTCATGGGTACCGCCACCGCGCAGTCGCTCGACCCGGACCTGCGCCTGATGGTCGAAGAGGCCTTCAAGCGCCGCAAGCATGATTTCGCCGACCATCGGACGGCGCTCTACATCCGCACCGGCAGCGGCCGCGAGGTTGTCGTGCTGCTGCAGGCGGAGCGGCAATTGTCGGAGACAGACCGCTCGCTGGTGGAGATCTTCGGCAGCCGATTGTCGATCGCCTTCGACAACGTGATCCTCTACCAGCAACTGCACGAGGCCAATACGCAGTTGGAAGACCGCGTGGCGCAGCGTACCCGCGCCCTGATGCAGGCCAATCGCCGGCTTTCCGCGCAGTGGCTGCGGCTGCAGCGCGCCAACGGCTTCAAGAACGAGATTCTGGGTACCGTCGCCCATGACCTGAAGAATCCACTCGGCGTGATCCTCGGCCGCACCGAGATGCTGACCGAGCTGATATCCGCGGGATCGCCGAAGGAAAACATCTCCGCGCAGGTCGATCACATTCGTGACGCCACCAAGCGACTGACCTCGATGGTCGATCACCTGATCTCCGACGCCATGGCGGACGCCTTCGATATCACCATCCGCCGTGAGCCGGTCGATCTGGCGACGCTGGTCCGGGACGTCGCTGAAGCGAATCGGCCGTCTGCGGTGAACAAGCAGCAGGACCTCTCCGTCTCGGCGCCGGATCACCACGATCTCACCATGTGCGATGCCGACCGGATGCGCGAAGCGATCGACAATCTCGTCAGCAACGCCATCAAATACAGCCCGATCGGCGGCAAGATCGCGCTGCTCATCACAGGCGATGCCGATTATGTCCGCATCAGCATCAGCGACGAAGGTCCCGGCCTGTCGCCGGAGGATCTCGACCGCCTGTTTGGTCGTTTCCAGCGGCTTTCAGCCAAGCCGACCGGTGGTGAAAGTTCAACCGGCCTCGGCCTGTCGATCGTCAAACGCATCATCGACATGCATGGCGGCGAGGTGAATGCACATAGCCCCGGCCAGGGCGCCACCTTCACCATCCTGCTGCCAGCCACCAGTGAGGGCCTGTCATGAGCCAGAGCCCGCATATCGTCGTCGTCGACGACGAAGCACCCGCCCGCGAGATGGTGGGCGACTATCTCAAGATGCACGGCTTTGCCGTGACCCTGTGCGACGGCGGCGAGAGCCTGCGCAGCGAGATCGAGACCAAGGTGCCGGATCTCGTGGTGCTCGACCTCAACATGCCCGAGGAAGACGGGCTCTCGATCATCCGTGACCTCAAGAGCCGCATCAACGTGCCGGTGATCATGCTCACCGCCACCGCAAGCCCGATCGACCGTGTCGTCGGCCTCGAACTCGGTGCCGACGATTACATCGCCAAGCCCTGCGAACTCCGCGAATTGATGGCGCGCATCCGCTCGGTCTTGCGCCGAAGCACGCCGGTGAAGGGCGCAGCAACAGACGCAACGCCTGCCAAGGAGAGCAAGGATCATCTCGTGCGCTTCGGCACGAAATGGCTCGATCTGGAAGCGCAGGCCCTGCGCGATGATGAGGGCAACGAACATCCGCTGACAGCCTCTGAATTTGGCCTGCTCAAGGTATTCGCCGCGAATCCGAAGCGCGTGCTCTCGCGCGAACGGCTGCTCGAACTGGCCAATGCCCGCGATGCAGAGGCTTTCGACCGGGCGGTTGACCTACGGATCATGCGAATCCGCCGCAAGATCGAGCCCGATCCGACGAAACCCGCCGTGATCCGTACAATTCGCGGCGGGGGCTATTTGTTCTCCCCGGTGGGCGACAAGGCCTGAGCACCCCTTTTGGAATCTATCTCATTCAATTTACACGCATTTCACCTCTGAATGTTTCGTCCCTAGCTCTGCGACGAAACAATTCTCCGGTTCCATGAAACCATTTTCCGCTTTTGAAGCAGACGCCCTGAAACCGGGGCTCCTTAACAATCCTCCCAACGAAGCCGCAACGCGGTCTCTTACGGGAGTTAGTCATGCAGAACGTCATCGCCCTCAATGCCGCCGGTCAGCAGGGTATCGTTACGGCCCGCGCCACCTCGGATGAGATGCTGCTGGAGAATATCGCCAGCGGCGACCGCACAGCGATGCACACGCTTTATGCCCGACACAATGTGCGGGTCTATCGCTTCGTTCTCCGCATGCTGCGCGACACGTCGGCGACGGAAGATCTGGTCAGCCAGGTATTCCTCGACGTGTGGCGGACCGCCAGCCAATTCGAAGGCCGCTCGCAGGTCTCCACCTGGCTGTTGTCGATCGCACGCTTCAAGGCACTGACCGCGCTGCGCCAGCGTAAATATGAAGACATCGACCAGGACGATGTCATGGAAATCGCCGACCAGGCCGATACACCTGAGGCGTCGCTTGATCGCAGCCGCACCAGCGCCATCCTCCGGGCCTGTGTTGCCAAGCTGTCGCCGGCGCATCGCGAGATCGTCAACCTCGTCTACTATCATGAGAAGTCAGTGGAAGAGGTCGCCGGCCTGATCGGCATCCCCGCGTCGACGGTGAAGACCCGCATGTTCTACGCCCGCAAGCAGCTCGCCGATCTCCTGAAGACCGCCGGCATCGACAGTATCGCAGCGTAATCTGCCGCGTTCCTTTTGCTCCAACGTTCCAGACGTCAGTTCGCGTAAACCTCCCCACCTCCAGCGACCCGGACGGGATGCCCCCTTCCGGGTCGTATTCTGTTTGGAGCTACGGCTTTGTCATCGTCGGCGGACGCACGAACTTCCGCATCGACCTGCGCAATACATCTGACAAAATTGGACAAATTGTCTACGAGTCCAACGGCGAACGCCAATGTGGGCAGATGGACAGCCTTTTCAAGACGTTGCCGAATCCGGGCGGCCAACTAACAAAGACCTCGCGCAGTTTCGCCCGCGCGCTCTGCATGATAGAACACGTCCAGACTACACATGGACGGATGCAGATGTTCGAAGGCTTTGACCCTGTCATACTAGCCCGAGCGCAATTTGCGTTCACGATGTCATTTCACATCATCTTTCCCGCGTTCTCCATCGGGCTAGCGAGCTATCTCGCCGTGCTCGAAGCGCTCTGGTTGTGGACCGGGCGCGACGTCTTCCTCAACCTGTTCAATTACTGGCTCAAGATCTTCGCCGTGGCCTTCGGCATGGGCGTGGTCTCGGGCATCGTGATGTCCTACCAGTTCGGCACCAACTGGTCGGCCTTCTCCGACAAGGCAGGACCGATCATCGGCCCGCTGATGGCCTATGAAGTCCTCACCGCCTTCTTTCTCGAAGCAGGTTTTCTCGGCGTCATGCTGTTCGGACTCAAGCGCGTCGGTCCAAGGCTGCATTTCTTCGCTACGTTGATGGTCGCGATCGGCACGTTGTTTTCGGCGTTCTGGATTCTCTCGGCGAATTCCTGGATGCAGACGCCGGCCGGCTACAGCATCAACGCTGCCGGACAGTTCGTTGCGGCCGACTGGTGGAAGGTGATCTTCAATCCGTCCTTCCCCTATCGTCTCGTGCATATGGTGCTGGCAGCCTATCTCACCACGGCTTTCGTGGTGGGCGCTGTCGGCGCCTGGCATCTCCTCAAGGATACGCGCCTGCCCGGCCCGCGCGTGATGTTCTCCATGGCGATGTGGATGGCCACGCTGGTCGCGCCGCTGCAGATTCTTGCCGGCGATCAGCACGGCCTCAACACGCTCGAGCACCAGCCAACCAAGATCATGGCCATGGAAGGCCATTTCGAAAGCCATCCCCATGGCGCACCGCTAATCCTGTTCGGCATCCCGAGCCAGGCCGAAGGCAAAGTGAACTACGCCATCGAGATCCCCAAGCTCGGATCGCTGATCCTGAAGCACGACCTCAATGCGCCGATGGCCGGGCTCGATACTGTTCCGCGCGAAAACTGGCCGCCGGTGCCGGTGACCTTCTGGTCGTTCCGCATCATGGTCGGCATCGGATTCCTGATGCTGGGGCTGGGACTGCTGAGCCTCTTCATGCGCTTCCGCGGCAAGTTCTATGAGTCGCGTTTGCTTCACAGCTTTGCGCTGGCGATGGGACCGGCCGGATTCATCGCCGTGCTGGCCGGCTGGGTGACAACCGAAACCGGGCGGCAACCGTTTACGGTGTTCGGCCTGCTGCGGACCAGCGATTCGGTCTCGCCGCTGGCGGCGCCAGCCGTTGCGTCGTCGCTGATCGCCTTCGCCATCGTCTATTTCCTGGTCTTCGCCGCGGGCACGATCTATCTGCTCCGGCTCATGGCCGCGCCACCGCATCATGATGAGCAAGGCCCGGCCGGCAACGTGCCGAGTCGTGCGGCGGGCATTACCCCGGCCGTGGGTGCAACCGCATCGGGGCACGCGTCATGATCGATATAGCGGTCGTCTGGGCCTTCATCATCGCCTTTGCCGTGTTCGTCTATGTCGTGATGGACGGCTTCGATCTCGGCCTCGGCATGCTGTTTCCACTCTTCCCGAAGAAGGAAGACCGTGACGTCATGATGAACTCGGTCGCCCCGGTCTGGGACGGCAACGAGACCTGGCTGGTGCTCGGCGGCGGAGGGCTGATGGCGGCGTTTCCGCTGGCCTATGCGGTGCTGATGCCGGCGCTCTATACGCCGATGATCGTGATGCTGCTGGGGCTGGTGTTTCGCGGCGTCGCCTTCGAATTCCGCTGGCGCACCACGCGCGAGCGCAATCTGTGGG